>JANOHI010000020.1:0-2284 GCA_031406385.1 Acidimicrobiia bacterium | reverse complement strand
ATGCCGTCGTGATGCATGCCTGCCTGAACGCTCTGCGCCTGCCAATCCTGCGAGGCGTCGAACGCGAACGCCGGGCCGTCCGACACCGGGTCACCCCACGAGAACAGCACCCTGGCGGTGTAGCCGGGCGGCACGACCACGGCGTCACCGTCGTTGACGCCGACGCCCAGGGGCACCGACGTGAAGCCGAGCAGCGGAGCCTGCGAGCTGGACCCCAACCGGGGTCGGCCTGCGGTCGCCGCGGCGACACGCGACGGTGAGTAGAAGCCCGAGAGGAACACCAGGGATGCGCCAGCGCCTCCCATCTTCAGCAGCGCGCGCCTCGAGAGATGCGAGGCGATGATCTCGTCGAGCGCAGCGTTGTCGGTCGGATTGTTGTCGATGTCGTCGAAGTCGTCGAAGTCGTCGTGACTCACGGTGTGGTCCCCCTTCGTGAAGCTGGTACGACGCGCAGCGTAGATCGTCCCGCGAGGTCCCTCGACCGAAGTGACGCGCAGCGGTTGGCGGAGGTGGACGGGAATCCGTTTTCTACTGCGTATGCCCAGCTAGATCGATTGCGGACGCACCATCGAGCCGCGCTGAGACTCTCGCTGAGACTTGTCAGCGCTCCGCCCCTAGCGAGGCCGACCGATTGAGCCGAGCATGTTCCGGAGGGCTCGGTCCATGCAGGGGCGCAGGCTGCTGGGTCCACCGGCGAGTCCCCACACTGTGCCGGTTCCATGTATCGCGAGCTTGAGATCGGCGGACCTCGCAGCGGTGGAGAGGGTCGGGCGGGTGGTGTCAGGGCAGGACGACGAGTTTGCCGGTGGCGAGCCCGGCTTCCATGTCGGCGTGTGCCGTGGCGATGTCGTCGAGGTGGTAGGTGTGATGGATCGGCACGATGGCGTCGCCGGCCGCGACGGCGTCGAGGAAGTTCTGGAGGACTTGGGTGGGGAGGTCGGTGGCGTCTCCGCCATAGGCGGTGAGGCGGACCCCGCGAGGTAGGTACTCGATCGGGTAGAAGTCGCGCACGCTCCATTGGTTGGAGAGCATCCCGGTGAAGCACACGACCCCGTGGACCCGGGTCGCTCGCAGCGTGTCTGGGAGGGTTGGGGTGCCGACGAGTTCGAGTGCTGTGTCGACGCCGTCGGGGATGATGCTGCGGGCTTGGTCGGCGATGTTGCCGTCGTCGATGAGGACGTGGTCGACACCGATCTGGCGGAGGGCATCGGTGCGGTCGGGGTTGCGGGTGGTGGAGAGCACGGTCATGCCGAGTCGTTTGGCGAGCACTGCGGTCGCCATCCCGATTGACGACGTGCCGCCGCGGATGAGGATCGACTGGCCGGGTCGGGCGTCGAGTCCGATCGTGAGGGAGCCGTTCGAGGTCTGGAGCATCTCGGGCACCGCTCCGAGCGTCGCCCAGTCGAGGCTGCTCGTGAACGGCACGACCTGCCGGACAGGAACACAGGTGTATTCGGCGTACCCGCCGTCGTAGGTGCGGCCCATGCCGCCCATCAACGCTGCGACCTGTTGACCGACCGTGTACTCGCCTCCAGGGCACGCGGCGACGGTGCCGGTGGCTTCGATGCCCAGGACGCGAGGAAACGTGACGCCGTCAGCGAGACCGAGGCGGGTGTGGAGCTCGGAGCGGTTCAGGCCGAACGCCTCGATCTTGATCAACACCTGCTTCGCTCGTGGTATCGGGATAGGGAGTTCGCGGACGCGGAGCGCGTCGGGTGGGCCGGGGGCGTCGAGCACGACCGCTCGCATCGTGGCCGGGATCGTCACCATGATCAGGCGCTCCTTCGTTGCTCGCGGACGTGGGCGCGGAGCCTGTGGACCGTGGCGGCGAAACGTTGCAGCTCGCTCGTCGACAACGGTTCACCGAGCCTCATGCCGACCTCGTCGGTGAACGTGCGCCGCGCCGCGGTGAGCAGTCGTCGCCCCGACCGGGTCAGCCTGATCGTCGAAGAGCGGCCGTCGTTGAGGTTCGGTGAACGTTCGCACCAGCCGGCGTTCTGGATCCGGTCGACGAGTTTGCTGGTCCCCCCGATCGTGATCGACAACGCGTCGGCGATGTCGATCACCCGACAGCCCGGGGTGGTGTCCATCACTTGCATCGGCTCGAACTAGCACCCGCTCCTTGGTCCCGCACGAAAGCATCTGCACACGTCGAATAGGAAACGGCCCGGTCGCCTGTCGACTGCAGCGCTCCGCCCCTAGCGAGGCCGACCGATTGAGCCGAGCATGTTCCGGAGGGCTCGGTCCATGCAGGGGCGCAGGCTGCTGGGTCCACCGGCGAGTC
>JANOHI010000488.1:0-9822 GCA_031406385.1 Acidimicrobiia bacterium | reverse complement strand
CGCCGACGCCCAAGCCGGCGATGACCGCGCACAGCCGTTCGATTCGCTCAAGGTGCTCGGCGTGGTTGGCCCGGTGCCCGTTCGCCACGTCGTGCACCGCTGGCTCGCTCGCGTAGATCGAAGTGCTCCGCCGCAGCAGTCGGCCAAAGTTGAGCTCGCCCATGTTCGCAATATTGGCGCACGCGAGATTGCTTTGCTCGGAAGGGCCAGGCAACTCCGGCGGGGCGACACACGGGCCTGTGCACAACTCTGTGTCCAACACGTGAACAACTGTTGTGGAGAAGGGGATATCAGAGAAGTTCGTGGGAGAACCTGGGGATCTCGCGCCACCCCCTTGACCTCGGAAATCCCTTCCGGCACGCTCTTCACAGCCGATCAGCAACGACGGCGAACGCAACGCCAACGTAACGAAGTTTCGACTCCGTGGCGAGGTGGTGTGGACGCTGAGACGAGCCGAACGGTGAGGTGCAGGTTCGCAACATGACCGCTGTCGAAAGACCGCAGTCGTGCGTACGGAGCGGAGGCCCTTGGGCCGAAGCATCGAACGAGCCGCGATTCGCTTGGAGCAATCCGTGCGGGTGGCTGGCAAAGCGACGTGCCCGCCAGGTCGTCAGACCGGACGGGCACGAATGGAATCGATGAGAAGGCTAACGCCCGAACGATCGATCTCCGCGGACCCTCAGCCGACCGAAGGCCCCGAAGCCGAGACGACTTGTCGTCGAAGCGACGGGGCCTTCAACCATTTCCGGACAACTCGGTTACGGTTCGTACGTTGTGCGAACGCTCTTGCGAGACCCTGGCGCTTGGGGCCGACGTCCCGAGCCGGGACCGCCGAGGAGCACACGCGGGTCGTGTCGGAGGGTCCCGCACCGGACGGCTCGTCGCTCTGTGGCGGTCGCAATGGGCGTCCTCGTGATGCTCTCGTCGGGCCGCGGCGCGTTGGCCGAAGCTGGTCTTACGATTGATGTGTCGAAGCTCCCGGTGTCGTGGTCGATGGCGCAGTGTCGCTCCGTGAAGGTCGACGGCGGCCCAGGTGCTTTTGTCCTGCTCGGAAAGCCGCGCGCTCCCAACCGCTGGACTGGCCTCGTTCTCGCAACGGCCGAAACTGCTCCGGCCGATCGCGAAGTGAGCGAGAGCGAAGAGAGGAATTCGACGAACATCGACGTCGGTTCCAATCGACGTCGAGCGAGGCTCCAAGTCGCCATGGGGGTCGCGATGGTTGATTGGTGGGACGGCGGCCTCCAGGTCGGGATCGTTGCCGCGGGAAGCGACCGGAGCGCTGCGGTCTCGCTGGCGCGACGAATCACCGTCTCCTCGGATGGGGCAACGGTGAAGTTGCGAGCTTCGCCGGTTCCGCCCCGCGTGCTGATCGCCCGTGGCGTGGAGCCGGGGTCCGCTCGTCAACGGTTGACGTGCGACACCGGGCCAGGGGGGCGGACACTGACGGTCGAGTCCGGTGATGGTGTCGATCCCGGGGCTCCACCGATCGTCGTCGGCGATGAGCTGATCAGGTTCGCCGTCGGGCCGTACCCGGCATGGCGGACCACGAGAACCGTGAAGCTCGCAGTTCAGGGAGGAGACCTCAACGTCACCACCTGCGTGCTCACCGTGAAGCTCTCTTCCCGCACGAGGGCGACCCTGCTGGGGACGGCCCCGTGTGATGGGCTCGTGGCCGATGCTGCCGTGCTTCCGGCAGCGCTCAGCTGACCGCTTGGCTCACCGCGGGTGAGGAGGATTGCCGAGAACCGGGATTCCTGATCGCTCGCGGTCCGCATCTGTCGGCGCGATACCGTGCCCGGGTGCCCACCAGCAGACAACGATGGGCGAACGTCATCACGGTCGTCCTCGCCGTCTGGGTCGGGCAGAGCTTCGCCCGGTTCAGTTTCGGTTTGCTGCTGCCGGCGATGAAGAGCGACCTCGCGATTTCCTACGGGCTGGCGGGCTGGCTCGGCACAATCAACCTTCTCGGATACCTGGTCGGAACGGTGATGGCGACGTCGGCGTCGCTGCGAATCCCGCCTCATCGCCTGATGCAGTTCGGGGTGGTGGTGTCGACGCTCGGGATCGCCCTGCTCTCGGCCACCCGCAGCACCCCGCTTCTCCTCGTCGGGATGGCGCTCGGCGGCATCGGAGGGGCGTCGGCATGGATTCCGGCGCCCGTGGTCGCCGCCAGCGTCTTCCCGCCGGAGCGCCGGGGCTTCGCCATGGGTCTCTGTTCGGCCGGGATCGGCGTGGGGATCGTGCTCGTCGCCATGACCACGACGCTGGCCCGGAACGTCGTCGACAACCCTGCGCTCTGGCGCCCGATCTGGCTCGGCGAAGCGGTGGTGGGCGTGATTACCACCGCGCTCACCTTTGTCCTCCTCCGTCCGGTGCCGATTGTTCCCGGCTCCCCGCCACGGCTCTCCGTGCTGCGCCGTGTTCCGGCCTGGTGGGCGCCAACTGCGGCCTACACCTGCTTCGGGCTGGGGTATGTGCTCTTTGCGACCTACGTCGTCGCGGCGTTGGAGCAGGATGCCGGGTTCGCCTCCGGACAGGCCTCGCGGGTCTTCGCCGTGATGGGTGTGGGCAACGCGCTCGGTGCGTTGTCCATCGGTCGATTGTCCGACCGCATCGGTCGCCGCGTCACCATGTTCAGCTGTTTCGCTCTGGCCGGCGTCGGCTGCCTCGCCGTTCTCGCCGGAACCGATCCGCTGGTGTCGATCGCTACGCTCGGATTCGGGTTTGGCATGGCCGGAGGTGTCGTGTCGATCGCGTCGTACCTCGGCGATCATGTGCGTCCGCAGGACTTCTCCGCGGCGTTCGGCGTCATCACTGCCTGTTTCGGTGTCGCCCAGATGATTGGCCCGAGGCTTGGTGGTTGGATGGCCGACCACTTCGGGAGTTTTCGGTGGGTCTTTGTCCTGGCGGCAGCGATGTGGTTCATCGGCTCGGCGCTGGCGAGCCGCCTGCCCAGCGAACGGAAACAGCCCGCGACCTGAACGCGTTCTGGGTCGGCTCAGCGCGTTGGGTCGGGATTCGCGCAAAAATGGCGACGCAGCCGACCCAACGCGTCCAGCCGACCCAACGCGTCCAGCCGACCCAGGGCAGGGGGGATCCGGGTAGCGTCTCGATGATGCAGGAGATTCGCTACGGCGTCATCGGGACCGGGATGATGGGATGCGAGCACCTGCGCAACCTTGTGGCGCTTCCGGGGGCGCGGGTCACGGCCGTCGCCGACCCCGTGGCGAAGTCGTTGCAGTGGGCCGCCGTCGCGCTCAGCGGCCAACGGGCCCATGCGTCGCACGCCGACTACCGCGACCTCCTCCAACGTGATGACATCGACGCTGTCGTGGTCGTCACGCCGAACAACACCCACGTCGATGTCATCCGCGACATCTATGCGTCGCGTCCCGACCTGCATGTGCTCGTGGAGAAACCGCTGTGCACCACTGTCGACGACTGCCGGTCGCTCGTCGAAGGAGCGAAGGCCCATCGTGGCATTGTGTGGGTTGGCCTCGAGTACCGCTACATGCCGCCCGTGGCCCGGTTCCTGGACGAGGTGCGCAGCGGCGTGATTGGTGAGCTTCGCATGCTGGCAATCCGTGAACATCGTTTCCCCTTCCTCGTGAAGGTCGGCAACTGGAACCGCTTCAGCGCCAACACCGGCGGAACGCTGGTGGAGAAGTGCTGTCATTTCTTCGACCTGATGAACCTTGCCGTCGGAGCTCGGCCGGTGCGGGTGATGGCCAGCGGGGGACAGGACCACAACCACCTCGACGAGGAGTACGACACGCTCGAGGGTCGTAAGCGCGCGGACATCCTCGACAACGCCTACGTGATCGTGGAATACGCCAACGGGGTGCGCGCCATGCTTGACCTCTGCATGTTCGCCGAGGGCGGACCACATGAGCAGGAACTTGTCGGCACCGGGACGCTCGGCAAGGTCGAAGCCTTCATCCCGAGTGGCGAGATCCGCATCGGACTGCGCGGCGGCGCCCCCCGGCCGAACGGGGAGTGGACCTCCAAGGAGATCCGGGTCATCGAGGCGGCGCACGACGACAGGGTCGCCCACGTCGGTTTTCACCACGGCGCCAGCTACCTCGAACATGTGGACTTCGCCGAAGCGATCCGCAACGGAACCCCGGCTCTGGTGACGCTCGACGACGGGCTGTGGTCGATGGCGCTCGGCGCCGCGGCGCATCGGTCGATTGCCGAGCGACGTGCCGTTGAGCTGTCCGAGTTCGGACTGACGAAGAGTCCGGCGTGAGTTCGGGCGTTTTGTTGCTCTCAGAGGTTCCATGCCGCTGGCGCAGCACCACGACGTGATGAGAATGGCCGGACGCGTTTCGCGTTTCCCCTGTTCAGCGCGTGGCGCCGTTCTATTCTCCTTACAGCAACAAGATCCCCGAACTTCGGAGCGAAAGGGATCACGCCTCGGGCTGGATCGGCCTGCTCAAAAGGTAGGCCGCCCGGACCGCCAGCGCCTGACGGATCTGGGGCCGGACATCCTCGGCGAACTCGTCGCGATAGGTGCTGTCCGTGGAAAGAACGACCGTGAAGTACATCCCGGTGAACGCACCGAGGAAGCCGGCCACACGAAGGAGCGGCTCGGTGACGACAAGGGTGCGATCGCCGACATCGAAGTGCGCGAGCACTCGCACCTGGTCCAGCGCAGTCCACGCCATCGTGGTTGTCTCGGGAATAGCTAGGAAACCGAACAGGGCGAAGAAGAACGCCAGCAGAACAGCGACGAAGGTGATCTGCAGGGATTGGCTGAAAACCGTCACGAGCGCGACGTTCACCCGCTGCCTTCGACTCATCGCCGCACTCGGCAGCGATGACGACTCGGGAATGCTGATGAGCTCAGCGGGAGTCCCGACCACGGCGGCGCGGACCTCATCCCAGGTGTCGAACGTGGCGAGACCGCGCATCACACCAGGAACCCGTGAAAGCACGAACACGGCGCCGAGAATGAAGAAGATCGCCAGCGTCGCCACGTAGGGGATACCGGTCAAGGTTCCGGCGACCTGCCAGACCTCAGCGTTGATGAACAGAAAGGTGGTGAAGAGCAGAAGCAGCGGAAGGGCACGCACGACGAGGCCGGCCAACGCCGGCAGTTGGGCAATGCTGCGCCGCACTGCCCAGCCCAAGAGAGCGACAACGGCGTAGCTCGTGACCACGAAGATGGCGGCAAGGACAAGAGCCCCTTCGACCAGCGTCTGTAGAGCATCGCCCCACTGGGCGAACGCGAGTGAAGGGATGGTCGGACCGATGAGGAAGAGAGCGAGCTCCGGCGTTCCGACGACCTGGGGAATGGAGATCGCCCGCCGACGACGAGCGATGTTGGTCGCCACCCCACCGGCCAGCAGCACCACGATCACCGCGAGCCCGATCACAACATTGCGTTGCCATGACCACTGGCGCACATTCAATGCGTGGAGACCGCCGAACAGGTATGCGACGAACAGCATCGGGAGGGACCGATTCCAGATGTCGGTCGTGGGCGCATAGTCGTCGATCAGGTGAGGCACGCCTCGGCGAATGAACCATCGCTCGATCTCGCGGTTGCGCTCGCCCACGGCATGGGAGCCTAAGGTCCGCGAACGTACCTGGCGGAGCCTGGTCTCTGTCGAGCGGTGCTCGACCGGTCCGTTTGCCGCCAGACAGAACCTGATGGCGTCGCTTGTAGGGTCGAAGACGTGGAAGAGACTGCCAACCGCCTCGCTCGTGTCCCGAATCGTACGTGGCTCGCGGAATTCGCGAGTCAGATTCCGTTGTGGCAAGGACGCAGGAGGCAGCGCCTGCCTTGTCCAACCGCAACGACGAGGACGCCGCCACGGCGGAATCTGGCCGAGAATTCCGCAGCGGACTTGTGATTCGGGACACTAGGCGAGGGTCATCGAAATGCTCACGACAACGGTCGCGAACGGCATGAACCCGGCGCTCCCGCGTGATGGGTCCAATCCGCTCCATTCCTTCGGTCCCCGTTCATGGTCGTCGCCTGAGGTGATGTCCATCGGCCGTATGGCGTCGCGGACCGTCCGGGCATCGTTCAACTCGGTCGGTGATGCTCGCCGGGACCGAACTCCCTGGCGGCGTCCGCTCGACGGCTCGTGGAGATTCGCCTATCTCGCCTCGCCGACGCTGGTCACCGCGAAGCACATTGCCGCCGAGACCCGCGACGATTCATGGCCGACAATCACCGTGCCCGGCACCTGGCAGACCCAGGGATATGGGGCACCGCACTACACCAACGTGCTCTACCCGTTCCCCGAGGAGCCGTGCGAGGTCCCCGAAACGGACAACCCGACCGGGGTGTACCGAACGTCGTTCGCCCTTGACGGCACGTGGGACGCCCGGCGCACCATTCTCCGAATCGGCGGTGCCGATTCCGTCCATCACGTGTTCGTGAACGGCGCGCCGGTGGGGATGGGCAAAGACACCAGACTCACGAGCGATTACGACGTCACACCGTTCGTCCATGTCGGTACGAACCAGCTCGCCATTGTCGTGGTGAAGTGGTCCGACGCCTCGTGGCTCGAAGACCAGGACCAGTGGTGGCTCTCGGGGCTCACCCGGTCGGCGGAGCTCCTCTCGGTGCCCGTGGTCCATATCGAGCAGCTCGAGGTCGACGCCGGTCTGGCCGACGACCTCCGCACCGGCACCCTTACCGTCGCCGCCCACGTGCGGTTCACGTCTCCGCCTGAGCGCGGCTGGACGGTCGAAGTGGGCCTCGAGCGGCTCGACGGCCGGACCGTTCCGATGACGATCACCGGTGGAGATGCATTGCCACCGCCACGACACATGGCCGTGACCGACGTGAAGAAGGTAGGCGCGCAGAAGATGCACGTCCCGATCTTTGATCGACGGTCCTGGTTGCACCAGGCGTCCGACATGGACGACTTCGCCGGCCATCGGGTCCGCTTCACCGCGACCGTCGACGGAATCGATCAATGGAACGCCGAGAATCCAACGCGATACGCACTCCACGCTGCACTGCGATCGCCGACTGGTGAAGTCGTCGAGGTCGTCCGCCAGCTCATCGGCTTTCGCCGCGTCGAGATCGTGGACCGGGAGTTGCTGATCAACGGTCGCGTCGTACTGATCTGTGGTGTGAACCGCCACGACCACGACGATCGCACGGGCTGCGTCGTCTCACCGGAGACCCATCGTCTCGATGTGCTGACCATGAAGCGTCACAACATCAACGCTGTCCGCATGTCGCACTATCCGCCCGACCCAGAGTTCCTCGATCTCTGTGACGAGTTCGGGCTCTACGTCATCGACGAAGCGAATCTCGAAACCCACGGCCGTTACCGCCAGCTCATCCATCTGCCCGAGGTGCAGAGCGCATGCCTCGAACGGCTCACCCGAATGATCCGCCGCGATCGGAATCATGCGTGCATCATCGGCTGGTCACTCGGGAACGAGTCGGGACTCGGACCCATCCATGCGGCAATGCACGCGTGGGCGACCGCGACGGACCCGAGTCGGTTCGTGCAGTACGAGGGGGCTCACCGCTACGGCCTTACCGACGAGGATGCATCGACTACCGACGTGACCGCGCCGATGTATCCGACGATCGATGCCATTGTCGACTGGGCGAGGCGCGGCTCGGACCGCCGCCCCCTGATCATGTGCGAGTTTTCCCACGCCATGGGGAACTCCAATGGCAGCCTGTCGGACTACTGGCACGCCATCACCACCAACCACGGCCTCCAGGGCGGATTCATCTGGGAGTGGATCGACCACGGCATTGCGGCGACGACGGTCGACGGTCGTCCCTACTGGGCCTACGGCGGCCATTTCGGCGACGAGCCGAATGACGGAGCGTTCATCGCCGACGGTCTCGTGTGGCCGAATCGCGTCGCTCACCCTGGCCTTCTCGAAGCGAAGGCCGTCTTCGCTCCGATCCGCATCGAGCCGATCGACGTGGCGAACGGCCGGATACGGATCGTGAACGACTTTGAGGTGCACGACCTCGCCAACATTCGCTTTCTCTGGTCGACCTCGACCGGCACCGAAGGCGAGATCCGCCAACTTCGTACGCCGGCGGGCGAGTCGGTCGAGGTCCGACTGCCGGTAGAGCTCGCGGCTGGCTCCGACGAAGCCTGGATCACGGTATCCGCACGGCTCCGGGCGCCAACCCCGTGGGCCCCGGCCGGCCATGAGGTCGCCACCCTGCAAGTTGTTGCTGTCGCCGCGAACCGGAGGAACGCCGCGCTCTCGCGACGGGCAACCACGAGGCCGGACGCCACGTTGGACGATCTTGCGATCAACGTGACCGACGCCGGTGAGATCTCGAGAATCCTCTGGCGCGGCCACGACATGCTGGCCGCACCCATCCGCCCAACGATCTGGCGATCACGGATCGACAACGATGGCGTCGAGCCCGGCACCCTCGGCATCCCCGGTGTCCAGACGCGTTGGCTGGCGTGGCACCTTCGCGCTGTCCTTCACGCGGCTCGTCCCGCCACGCGTCGCCGCACGCCTGGTGGGGAAGTGATCACCACCGCGTCGTCGATAGACGGGGTCAGCTTCGAGCAGCGGATCGAGGTCGTCGGCCGCCACATGCATGTTTCCTGCAACGCCGGCGTTCCCGAGGCGCGCAGCGACCTTCCCCGGCTGGGTCACCGCTTCGCCCTGCCGACCGGAGCCGAGTGGATTTCCTGGCGCGGTCGGGGGCCGCACGAGTCGTACTCCGACCGCCGTGCCAGCACGACGCTGGGCGATTGGAGCTCGACAATCGATGGCCAATACGTGCCGTACATGCGTCCCCAGGACCACGGGCATCATGTGGACACCTCGACTTTCAGCGTCCACAGCGGTGATCAGCCGCTGTTCTCCGTGCGAGCCGACTCGGGACAGCGCTTCTCCTTCGCCGTGCGCCGACACAGCGACGAGGACCTCGAGGCGGCGACAATTCCGCCGGAACTGCCCCGCCGAACCGAGGCGTTCGTCCACGTCGACCACCTGCTGCGCGGCGTGGGCACCGGCTCGTGTGGGCCGGACACCCTCGCCCCGTATCGGATAGGTCCGGGGACCTATCGCTGGGGATGGACGCTCACGCTGCTCGAGTAATCACCGAATCGTGCCGATGACCATAGGGTCGGCTGCCCGCCGACGGGGAGCCAACATGAACACTCGCTCGCTTCGTCTCGCATCGGTGGTGGTCGTCGTTCTCGGTGCTGTCACGGTCTCCGTGGACCAGGGTTCTGCAGCACGACGGACGGTCAAGAGGACCAAGTCGAAGCCTTCCGTGACCCGCCCGTCGCCAGCGCCGACGTCGACGTCGACGACGGCGTCGTTATCTTCGACTGGTCCCGGGCCGGTGGTCGGTGGATGCCCGGTCCTCCCCGCCGACAATCCCTGGAACCTCGATGTCTCGGCCGTGGCGCTGCATCCAAGCTCAGCCCAGTGGGTCGAATCGGTGAACAGCTCACGGACACGGCTCCACCCCGACACCGGCTCCAATCCGGAGTACGGCATTCCGTATGTGGTCGTACCTTCGAGCCAACCGCTCGTTCCGATCCGCTACACGGACTATGGCGACGAGAGCGATCCCGGCCCTTTCCCGATCCCGGCCGATGCTCCGGTCGAGGGCGGAGGCGACCGCCACGTGCTCGTCGTGCAGAGCGGGACCTGTCGGCTGTATGAGCTCTTCAACGCCCGACGCTCGGGCAGCGGATGGGAAGCGAGTTCGGGCGCAGCGTTCGACCATCGGTCGAAAGCCCACCGTCCCGCCGGCTGGACTTACGCCGACGCCGCCGGGCGCCCCCTACTCCCCGGACGGCTCCCCAACGACCGGGTCGCGTCACGCGAGATCCGCCACGCCCTGCG
>JANOHI010000436.1:0-22207 GCA_031406385.1 Acidimicrobiia bacterium | reverse complement strand
CTTGCGTCGACAACGCCGGTAGGCCTTGCATGGCGCCGATCATTGCTGCGCGGGTGCGTTCGGATAGGTTCGCCATTCGGTCATCGTTCGCAGCGATGCGAACAGACACCCTATGCCTGCAGTGTTCATCGGTGTCCTCGGCCCAGTGATGTTCCCCCGAGTGACCACGCTTGCAGACGCCCGCACTCGCCCTTCAGCCGGCTGAGGCCCGCCGCCGCACATCGTCGAACGGGCGATGATCAGCGGTTGGGGAGCACCATAACCTTGATGTGGTGATCGGGGTTCGCCAGCTCGTCGAAAGCACGAGCGACCTCGTCTAAGCAGACTTCGCCGGTGATCAGCGCGCCCGCATCGATCGTGCCTTCGGCGATGGCCTCCAGCGACGTGGAGAACTCATCCGCAGTCCAACCGAGGACAAAGGTGAACTGGAGCTCCTTGTTGATAGCGATCGCCGGGCGGAACGTGTCCGGTCGCATGCACAGCCCTACAACGAGGATCTCCGAACGCGACGGCGCCGCGATGATCGCCTGTTCGATCATCCCGGGAACACCGACGGCATCGAAGATCGTCGTCGGACCGCGCCCGCCAGCCGCACGCCATTCCGAAACAGGCTCCGCGGCAGAAGGATCAACAACGATATGTGCACCTAGGGTCAATGCATGCGCCCGACGGGTCGGCGAGAAATCCGATGCAACGATCAGCGGCACGCCTCGTAATCGGAGCGCGGCGATCACGGCGAGCCCGACCGGACCACAGCCGAGGACCACTGCGGACTTGTGCTGTGCGGAAGCCGATCGGTCAACGGCGTGGAGCCCGACGGCAACCGGTTCGGTCAGCGCCGCCAGCTTCGGATCGACGCCTCGAGGGATCGGGAGCACGCCGTCTGCATGCACGAGCAGGCGTTGCGCGAACGCGCCGGGCAGGTCATTCGAGTAGCCGAGGGCAACGACCCGGCCGGCCCGCCGGGCGACGGGATGGGCGACGACAGCCGTGTCGGGCTGGAGGACGGTGACTCCTGCTCCCACCTCGACGATGCGACCCGAGAACTCGTGACCGAGCACCACGTCGGCGTCGGGGTCGAAGTCGAAGAAGCTGAAACCGGTCGCCCGTGCTGCTTCGACGAAGTCCTGCGCATACCGGCGAGTGTGGAGATCAGTTCCGCAGATCCCGCACGCGATCGTCTCGAGGAGCACGTGGCCGGGAAGAACCGGAAGCTCACCGATGTCGTCGACCTCGATCGCTCCGCGTCGGAGAATGGCGGCTTTCACGGGGCCGACGGTACCCGCGCGAGCCGTTCCGGCGCGAGCGGCACCGGCCGGAACGCCCCAGTATCGATGACGGGTAGCTGGTATGCCATTGCCGTCAGCCTCCGGAAGCGGGAGCGCTCCGACGGATCACGGCTTGTCGAACAGCGTCGACTGGGGGGTGGCGTGGGTGGGGTCAACACCGTCGAACAAGCTGGAGACCGACTCACCGTCGTGGATGCGCTGAATCGCCTGCGCGAAGAGTTGCGCCACCGAGCGGACCCGGAGCTCGGGCCAGCCTGCCGGTTTGGGGACGGTATCGGTCGTGACGACCTCGCTGATCATCGGATGGTTGCGCAGGCGAGCCACTGCGTTGCCGGCGAACAGCCCGTGGGTGCACGCAACGGCAGCTTCGCGACAGCCGAAGTCCTTCAGTCGATCCAAGAGTTCGATGATGGATCCGCCGGTGGCGATCTCGTCGTCGAGGATGATGGCCTTGCGGTCCGTGACGTCACCGACGATGGAATCGATCACGACGCGATCGTCGGCGAGACGTTGCTTGGAACCGGCGGCGACCGGGAGCCCGAGGAGCCGGGAGAACTGGGTGGCCGTCTTGGCGTTCCCGAGGTCTGGTGACACCACGACGGTGTCGCTGAGGTCACGATCGCGAAAGTGCTCGGCCAGCACGCCGATCGCGGTGAGGTGATCGACGGGAACGCTGAAGAACCCGTGCACCTGCGGCGCGTGCAAGGCCATCGTGAGCACCCGGTCGACGCCTGCGGCCACCAACATGTCGGCGACAAGGCGTCCACCGAGCGAGATCCGGGACGCGTCCTTCTTATCCGAACGGGCGTAGGCGAAATGCGGCATGACGGCGGTGATCTGGCGGGCCGACGCACCCCGGGCGGCATCGATCATGAGGAGCAGTTCCATCAGGTGCTCCTGCGTGGGCGGCACCAGCGGCTGAACGATGTAGACGTCACGCTGGCGGCAGTTCGCCAGCAGCTGCGCCTGGAGACAGTCGTTGCTGAATCGCTTGATCTCCGATGGAGCGAGTTCGACCTCCAGACCGTCGCAAATCCGCTCAGCCAGGACACGATGCGCGTTTCCGGAGAACACAACGATTTCGCGCATGCGCGCTCCTTTCCTGGCTGGGGCCTGAGACGAGAGAGCCTACGCAACCTCGGGCGACTCGCCGATGTACTGGCTCGAAAAGGTTGGCGCTCGACCTTTTCAGGTGAGCAGGGCGGCGATATCGTCGACGAGCAGGACGAGCAGCAGACCGATCACACCGACGGCCAACGCCGTGAAATGCCATCGGTAGCGGTGATCGGCGGCGAAGAATCGCCGGATCGAAAACACGTCGCAGACCATCGCCAGCACCCCGATCACGATGCCGAAAATCGGACCTACCGAGGTGACGATGCCCATCGCCGGAAGCACGAACGGAAAAATCACGTAGGTGAGCGTGCAGCGGGTCGCCGAGATGAGCATCGACTTCTGGAACGCCGACTCGGCGGCACGAACCGACACACCCTCGCCGCGTTCGCGCACGAACAGGATACGGCGGACGAACAGATCGGCTCGCGACCTGGTTCGGGTTGCCGATTCCGGCCGGAACGGGCACGCGCCAGCGTCAGCAACCGGAGGTGCGGCCCGGACCGGGCAACGTTCAGCCGGGAAGGCATCTGTCGCCTCGGTGAATGGATTTGCGGAGGTGTCGATGATGTCGGTCATGGAGTGCGCGATCACGGGAGAGAACCTCGCCCGACGAACATCAGATGGTAGCGCTGCGTCGACCCAACAGCGTCGCGAACCCAGGGCACGAACGCGCCGGGCGCGTCCCTCCGGGGCAATCGCTCTGGTAGCAAGAACAGATGCCACAACCGACTCCCCCACCCGGCCCCGTGTACGTGCACGGTTACGACGATCGCGAACGAGAACGCCTTGAAGACCAAGCGGGCGCGCTGGTCTCCCTGCTGCACCGCGACACCCGCTATCCCGCCAGGTCGAGAGTCCTCGAGGCCGGTTGCGGCGTCGGGGCCCAGACGGTCACCTTGGCAATGAACAGCCCCGACGCCGAAATCGTGTCGATCGACATCTCCCCCGACTCGGTCAACGCGGCTCGTCAGCGACTAGCCGACGAAGGGATCACCAACGTCGAAGTCCACGTCGGCGATCTCGTTCACGTGCCATTTCCTGACGCTTCGTTCGACATCGAAGGCATCCGCATGCCGACCCTTGCGGCGCAGCTCATGACCGCAGAACGGTTCGATGCCGGGGTGGCCGCGCTGCACCGCACCGCATCACTCGACGGGATGTTCTCCTACATGTTCTTCAAGGGCACGGCCCGGGTCGAGTGAACGAACGGCGGGATGGCTTGAGGCGTTTCTGACGGCGCCGTGCGCCCAATGCGGCGTCCTCGTCCTTGCCGGGGGGTAGGGCGAGCGCGTCGTCCTGCGTCCGTGCCTTGAGCACCCGGCGCTCGCCACAATTGCTCGCCCTTTCCTACGCCGGACCCTTAGCCGAACGAGATGGGTTTTCCCGACTCGCCGCTCTCGTACGCGGCGAGAACGAGTCGCACCGCCTCAACGCCGTCGGCCCCGGTACAGATCACGTCGCGCTCGCCACGGATCGCGGCGAGAAAGTTCGCCACGTGTGTCGTGTGCGCCACCGGCGCGTTGAAGTTGTAGGTCGCCACATCGGTCACCCCACCTCGGGGAGAGCCGGGCCCTCGGAAGCGATGGATGAGCGTGTTGGCCCCGGTGCGGCTGTCGCACTCGAGCGACCCCTGCGTGCCAAAAACCCAGAACCCTTCGTGGTAGCCCGTGGCCGTCCATGCTGTCTCGATGGTGCCGAGCGCGCCGGAGGTGAACGCCAGCGAGGCATGGGCGGTGTCTTCGACCTCGATGTCGTATTGGAGCCGGGCGATGCGGGCGAAGACGTTGTCGACGTTCCCGCCGAAATAGCGCGCCAGATCGAAGAGATGACAACCGTTGTCGAGCAGGGTGCCGCCACCCGAGAGGACCTTGGACCCGAACACCCCACGGACGCCGCCACCGCCCCAATCGTGCGCCTGACGGAATCGGATCGCGGTGATCGTTCCAAGATCACCGGCATCGATCATCGCCTTCGCCCGCGCGGCCGATGCCCATGAACGCAGGTGATGGCCGACCTGGAAAACCAGGCCCGCAGTTGCGGCGGCGGCGACCATCTCCGCTCCCTGGGCGAGATCGAGCGAGACCGGCTTCTCGCACAGCACGTGCTTCCCGGCGGCGACCGCAGCCATGGTGATCGGATGGTGCGTGGAGTTCGGCGTGCAGATCGACAGCGCATCGAAGTCGGCGCGCTGCAGCAAGTCGCGATAGTCCGTGTACGTATCATCGACCTCCCATTCGCGCTTGCGTATTGCCAACATCTCCGTGTTGATGTCACAGATGGCGACAACGTCAACGCCGGCGGCCTTGTAGCCGATGACGTGGGCACGAGCGATGTCGCCGCTTCCGACGACGGCGATGCGAAGAGCAGACCCCGGCATCAACCGACGCTCGACGAACCCAGACGGGCACGTTCGGCAGCCTCGACCGAGGCTCCCGGAACCCACTCGAGCGGAAGCGAATTCGGAGCGTCGTTCGTCGGAAGGGTGACGCGTCGGGCCGCCCAGTGGCACGAGTTGTTGATCACTCGGAGCACGTGCTCGTTGCGGTACGTCGGGTACTCCTCATGTCCGGGACGGAAGTACACGATCTTGCCGTGACCTCGCTGCCACGTGGCACAGCTACGGAACACCTCGCCTCCCTGGAACCAGCTCACCATCAGGAGGTGTTCCGGGGTCGGCACGTCGAAGCGCTCGCCGTACATCTCCTCGGCGTCCAGTTCGAAGAACGGCGGGATGCCCTCCATCACCGGATGGGACGGCTCAAGGTTCCACAGGCGTTCCTTCTCGTCGGCCTCGCGCCACAGCAGCGAGCAGTTCGTCCCCATGAGCTTGCGGAAGATCTTCGAGTAGTGACCGGAGTGGAGCACGATCAGCCCCATGCCGCTCAGGACCTGATGGTGGACCTTCTCGACGATGGCGTCGTCGACACGGTGATGGCCCTTGTGTCCCCACCAGATCATCACGTCGGTCGAGGCCAGCACCTTGTCGGTCAGGCCGTGGCTGGGTTCGGCCAGAGTCGCGGTCCGGATGTTCAGCTGCGGGTCGACGCCCAGTCCTTCGGCGAGGGCCCCATGGATTCCGGTGGGGTACACCGCACCGATCGCCGGCTCCTCTAGCTCGTGCAGGTACTCGTTCCAAATGGTGACATTGACGGTGCGCATCGGGCGTCGATGCTACGCGGCTCATCGCAGCCACTCCGCCCCATTCGTTGGGTCAGCTGGTTGCGTTGGGTCAGCAGACCGCGTTGGGTCAGCTGGAGTGCATGAGCGCACAAATGCCGACCCAACGCGCTGAGCGGACCCAGGCGTCGACTACCGCAGCAAGTCGCGCCAGTGCGCGAGCGTGGCTTCGACGTCGATCAGGGTCGTCGTCGACGGCGGGCCGACGGTTGCGACCCGGTTCACGCGGGCGATCCGTTCGTTCAGTGCATCGATCCGACACCGCAGATCGGCCTCGTCGGAAAACATCGGCAACGACGCCAGCAGGTCCCGTTTGGCCTGCCGGATGGCAAGCGCCGGCGGGAGTTCGAGCTCGACCTGCTCGCGGCGGAGCTTCTCTTTGATCCACCAGTCCTCGTCGTCGACATCGTCGATCCCCCGGAGCGGCCGCCCGTTCCCAGCAAGGTCGTCGAACGACCCGGACTCGCGTGCCAGGCGGATCTGCCGGTCGACGTGTGACTCCCGTCGGGGCCCGAACGGATTCCCCTCGTTCATCGATCGCTCGGCTCGGGCGTCACCCCCTCAGTATGGCCCTCGCGCCTTCACACCGAGAAGACAGGCAAAGGTACTCTCTGAGCCCGGCCGCGCCCGGCTGAGGAGTCGGAAGAAAGAGCAGGGAGCCAGATGCCGCACGACATGGTCATTCGCGGAGGGTCGATTATCGACGGAACCGGCACACCCGCGTTCGTCGGTGACATCGGCATCGACGGCGGGCGGATCAGCGCCATCGGGGGAAGCATGACCGGCACACGGACGATCGAGGCGGACGGGGCCATCGTCACGCCGGGATGGGTTGATGTGCACACCCACTTCGACGGCCAGGCCACGTGGGACGACCAGCTCGATCCGTCCTTCTCCAACGGTGTCACCACCCTCGTCATGGGCAACTGCGGCGTCGGTTTTGCGCCCTGCCCTCCGGGTGGCCAGCAGACGCTGATCGAACTCATGGAGGGCGTCGAGGACATACCCGGCACAGCGCTTTCGGAAGGGGTGCCCTGGGGAGCGTGGTCGAGCTTTCCCGAGTACCTCGATTTTCTCGCCGGTCGCTCCTATGCCATGGACATCGGCGCGCAACTCGCCCACGGCGCGCTCCGCTATGCCGTGATGGGGGAACGTGGTGTGCGCAACGAAGATGCCACCGACGAAGACATCGCCGCCATGCGCCGCCTCGTCGGCGAGGCTGCGGCAGCAGGTGCCCTTGGCTTCTCGACGTCGCGCACGATCTTCCACCGCTCGATCGACGGCACCGCGGTGCCCGGCACCTACGCCACCGCGACCGAGCTCTCCGAGCTCGTGCAGGGCATGGCCGACGGAGGCGGCGGGGTGTTCGAGGCGATCACGTCGTCGTCGATCGGCGCCATGGCCGCGCTCGGCGGCGAGCGATTCTCCCAGGAGGAGGAGCTCGGACTGCTCGCGGCGATCTCGCACCGCACCGGGCTGAACGTCACGTTCACCACCACGCAGAACCGCGACTACCCCGATGCGTGGCGCGAGGTGCTGGCGTTCGCCGCCGAGCAGAACGCGGGCGGCGCGCATCTCTATCCGCAGGTCGCGTCCCGGCCGATCGGTCTGCTCTCGAACCTCGGTGGGTACCACCCGTTCATGCGTCGTCGCTCGTATCTCGCCATCGTTCATCTTCCGGTTGCCGAGCGTGCTGCGGCAATGCGTGAGCCCGGTCTGCGGGCCGAGATCCTTGGCGACGTCGACATCGCGCCGATCAACGAGGGTTCGATGGAGAACCTGTACCAGGGACTCCAGATGGCGATCCCGGGCATGTTCGCGGTCGACGACCATGTCGACTACGAGCCTACGGCCGATCGCGCCTTCGGCGCCCGCGCCGCGGCACTGGGTGTGTCCCCTGAGGAGTTCATCTACGACTTCCTGTGCTCGGGTGACGGCACGAACGTCGCGTCACTCATGGGTGCCGGATACGTGCACGGCAACCTCGACGCAATGCGCGAGATGCTCGTCGACGCGAACACCGTGACCGGCCTCGCCGATGCCGGCGCCCACGTGAAGCTGATCTGCGATGGCACGGCCCCCACTACCCAACTCACCTTGTGGACCCGCGACCGTGTTCGAGGTGAGCGCATCGGCATCGAGTATCTCGTCGAGAAGCAGACCCGACGCAACGCACGGCTCTACGGCCTCACGGATCGCGGAACAATCGAAGTTGGTATGCGCGCAGACCTCAACGTGATCGACCTCGACAAGCTCAGCGTCGGCCGCCCCGTGGCCCACGCCGATCTTCCGGCAGGCGGGTGGCGCTTCCTCCAACCGGTGTCGGGCTATCGCGCCACGATCGTCAACGGCGTGCAGACGCGCGCCGACGACCGTGACACCGGGCAGCGGCCGGGTCGCCTCGTCCGTCGCCCGGGCTGATCAGCCGACGATCTCCGACACCTGGATGACCGGGGCGACGTTCGCGTAGTTCGCGACGTCGGCGATGACCGCACCGGTTCCGGGGTCGCCCATCGCCGCGTTGAACGAGTCCATCGTTTCGAACGTGCAGTGCACAGCGGCGACGTTCGGGCCGTTCACGCCCTTGTCGACCGCAGTCGACACGGGCTTCCATGTGGAGTTCAGCAACGGAATGTGCTTCGCCAGGTAGTAGTCGTGGTCGAACGTGCTGGAGTCGCTGCTCGGATAGGAAACGGCCACGCGGATCATCCGTGCACGATATCCATGCGCGGAGGTCGGCGTTCAAGCCAACCGATGGCCTCCTGCAGAGTTGCCCCGAGGTCGAGCAGCACCTCGTCGTCACCGTGTCGTCCGATGATCTGCACCCCGACGGGCAGTCCATCTGGGGTCACGGCAACGGGCACGACGAGCGCCGGTTGTCCGGTGAAACTGAACGGCGCGCAGAACATCCCCGTCTTCCCCGGGGCAGCCTCGCCCAACTTCCACGGGGGTGCGAGCATGACCGGCGTCGCAAGGAGGTCGAAACCTGTGTCCCACCAGCTCGGGATCGGGGCCATGGCTTGGCGCACCCGCGCCCAAGCCTCGCCGACAACGGGCGACGCCAACCGCCCTCCTTGCTCAGCCAGTTCAAGGATCTCGTCGGTCAGGTCGCCCGGTTGACACGGTCGGGCGAGACGTTGCTCCATCCACGTTCGCTGTTCGAAACGGATCCATGGTTCCAGCACCGCCATCGAGGTTCGGAACGGGCCGAACAACGTTGCCAAGGCGGGCGGGAAGTCCCTCTCGACGCGATGACCGAGCAACAACATCGCGTCGCCAAACACGTGCACTGCTCGCACGCACTCGGAGTCGACTGGCAGCCCGATGATCGGATCGCGGTCGAGCAGCCCGACCCGTAGCGACCTTCGGAACGGCGACTGCGTCGCCTCGCCGGAAGCGAGGAGCGGGAACAGTCTTCGAAGATCCTCGATGTCGCGCGCCAGCGCGAACTGGGTCCACACTCGAAGCGGGTCCGATTGGCCGGTCGGCGCCTCCTGGGGGATACGACCCCGGGTCGGCTTGAGCGTGACCACTCCACAATGTGAGGCCGGAAAGCGCAGCGAGCCAGTGGCGTCACTGCCGTGCGCAAGAGGGACGAGACCCGCGGCGACGGCGGCGGCGGACCCACCGCTCGAACCACCCGCTGTTCGGGTCGGGTCCCAGGGATTTCGCGTCGGAGCGAACCCGGCCGGTTCCGTGGTCGAGCTGGCCGAGAGCTCCGGACACGCGCTCTTTCCGATGATGGCGAAGCCGAGCTCCTCGAAACGCCCGGCCAACATCGTCGTGGTGGTCGAACGTGAGGCGGCACTCCGGAGCCCTTGCGTTCCGACCCAGTGCGGCGTGCCGTCCAGCTCCTCTCCCGCGTCTTTCAGCAGCATCGGGACGCCACCGAACAGCTCGGCCCTTCGGTCGCCGGTTGCGTTGTTGAGTGCTCGCTCGAACAGCGGGATCACAACAGCGCCGAGCTGCCGATCGAGCCTCTCGACGCGGGCGATTGCTGCGTCCACGACCTCTCGCTCGCTTACGAGACCGGAGCGAATCGCGGCCGCCGTCTCATGCGCCGACCACCACTGCATTTCATCACGCATCGGTCACCGGGCTACCACTCCAAGGGAGGAAGTTCGTCGAGCCCGCTCTAAGGTTTCTGCGGGCGTCGGCACAGTCTGACAGTCGCTCCTGCGCTTGCACCGCGCAACATCGCGAGTCATGGCTGGGCTCGCCTCACGTCGGCAGCCCACCTGACAGCGGGAGGATCGATTCGCGCACATCTAGGGCAGCCCTTCTCATCCGTCAGGTCCACGGTCGCGGCGAGACCTCCCGAGAGGAGCGCGCCCTCAATGACATCCGGGTCGACTCGGTTGAGCATCAACTTGGCGCGTCGAAACGTCTCCAAGTGGCCTGCCTCGAGATTGCCCCAGGTGAGATAGACGAAACGCTCCCCGCGCTTTCCCTGAACGGCGGGACCGCGGAAGTCATAGCCGTCGTCCGTTTGGACAACATCGATGTCGAGCACCCAGATCGCCTCGGTCGCGTCGGCGCGGATCATGTGCGCAGGATCGCGCCGGAGCTGCACACCAACGTGCACGTTGTCCATGACGGACCCGTCGGGTCGACAGAAGGTCCGACCCGGAAGATGCACACCGGTGATCGACAATTGCATCGGCCGATCATGCCGCGCTCGACGCACCCTGCGGAACTTCTTTCTCGCCGACAATCGCGAGAAGAAATTCTCGAGATTCGGTTGGCATGCTCGAACATATGTTCTACACTGGTTGCATGAGCAACGCCGCCGATGGACAGATCGAGGCCTACAAGCGCCTGTCGGTCCCGCGCGCGTGCTCGTCCGACTGGAACCCGGGAGCCGCCAAGCTTGGGTTGCGGGAGCTCCGACGACTCCGCGGGGAACTCGCCGCCGCCGAAGCCGTGTTGGTTGGCGTCATGAAAACCGAAACCGGCCGCGACACCAAAGCCACCCTTGCGAGGGGATTCGGGATGTCCGCCGCCGAAGCCACGAAAGCCGAAGCCGTGGCCGATGTCGTCACCCGGATCTCCGGTGCCGATGATGCCCTCGCCGACGGATCCGTCACCGGTGAACATCTCCGCAAACTCGCCCCCATCACCGACCCCACCGAAGCCGCCGACCTGTTCGAGCTCGCCCCGAGCCAGTCACCCGACGAATTCGCCAAAACCGTCGACCGCTACCGCATCAACGGCGACTCCGACGGATGGCGCGCCCGCCAACGCGCCGCCCGGTCATTGCGGTTCTTCAAAGCCGACCACGGCTGCGTCGCCATCCGCGGAATCCTCCCCACCCTCGAAGGCGAACGCGTCAAAGCCGCCATCAACCACGCCTGCGACGCCGCCTGGCGCGCCGCCCACCCCGAACGCGCCGACACCGCCGGCGGACACGACGACGAACCCCGCGAACGACGCCTCGCCGACGCCCTCGTCTCCTTGGTGTTGGGCGACCCATCGTCCAGCGGCTGCGGCACGGCCCGGACTGCGCTCATCGTCACCGTCCAAGCCGAAACCCTCGAAGCCCACATCCTCGGCGACGGGCCACTGCCGACCGATGACGCCATCGACCTCGCCGACGACCCCCGCACCGATCTGTATGCGGCCATACAGACCACCGACGGCGCAGTGATGAAGTTCGGCCGGTCCCGGAGGCTCGCATCAGCGCTGCAGAAACTTGCCCTCGCCCTCCGCGAACACGGCACCTGCGCCTACCCCGGCTGCACCACAACATGGAACCGATGCGACGCCGACCACGACCCACCCTGGGACGAAGGTGGCCTCACTGACATCAACAAGATGAAGTTGATGTGCACCAACGGACACCACACCCACCGCCACGAAACCGGCAACAACATCACCCGACAACCCAACGGCACCTGGACCGTCGACAACGAAACCATCGAACCATGGCCACCACCCCCGAAAGACGACGATCACGTCTCGATCGCGCACGCTCGCGAGGCCTGCCTCGAACGACTCCGACACGTCCGTTGCCGACTTCGGCACTCCGGCTCGCACCCACCAGACGGTGAAGGCCTTGCTGACGACAGGCCCGCCGTGGCCCGAGCGGACACAAGCTGACCAGGACACCTTCCGGGCGAGGGCAGCCCGTCGAACAGGAGACAATGCGCGACAGTCGCAGGACCCTCCAGCGCGTTGAGCATCGCATCCATGATCGTGTTCTCGATCAAAGATCTGGCTCAGCCTTCGTAGTCGAAGTCCTCGAGGCCGGTCGGTCGTTCGTGATAGTCGGCGATCTCGGCGACGTACCAGGCTCGCGTCGTTCTGAGCCCGGTGGGCTGGTCCAACGATCCGGCGGTGATGCTGAGCCGTTCGGGGGTCGCCGCGGTTCGCCAGAACAACGATGAGCCGCACCGTGAGCAGAATCCGTACTCCACACCCTCAGCGGCCGAGTACCAGGCCAGCGACTCGTCACTCTCGATGTGCACGCTCGCGGTCGGCGCCGCCGTTGCCGCCATGTGGTGCCCGGTGAACCGACGGCAGCGATCGCAATGGCAGTTGTACACGTCGCGCAACGGGCCGACAACGGTGTAGGCCACGCCGCCACACATGCACGACCCTCGGCTGTGCTGATCCGTCATTGTGAGGCGCTCACGTTGCTGATGCGCCATGGCGGCCGGCGCCCGAGGCAAAACGTGCCGCGCCTTCACGGGTCTCCCCCGAACGCACAGTGGCGAGACCCAACTCGGTCTCCCTCGCAAGCGCGTCGCGTAGATTCAGCGACCACTGATCGTAGGTAGACGTACGATCTGATCGCAGGCAACGCTGAGGCAGCGCAGCCAGCTCTCGGGCGAGCTCCACGGCAACGTCGAGCGCAGTCCCCTCCGGCACCACCCGGTTCGCCAGTCCCATGAGCAGCGCTTCGTCGGCATCCACGGCGCGACCGGTGAGGATCATGTCGAGGGCACGACTGTGGCCGATCAGCCGAGGAAGACGAATCGTCCCGCCGTCGACGAGGGGCACACCCCAGCGTCGGCAGAACACACCGAACACGGCCGTGGTGGAAGCCACCCGGAGGTCACACCACGCGGCCAGTTCGAGTCCGCCGGCAACGGCATGGCCCTCGACCGCGGCGATCACCGGCTTCGACAGAAGCATTCGCGTCGGCCCCATCGGACCGTCGAGGGAGACGTCGGCCTCGATGCGATTCCCCCGACCGCTCCCGATCGCCTTGAGGTCGGCGCCGGCGCAGAACGTCCCGTTGGCGCCGCTGAGCACGGCGACGCTGAGGGACTCGTCGACCTCGAAGTCGCGGAAGGCCGACACGAGCGCAGTGGCAGTCGGTCCGTCGACGGCGTTGCGGGCTTCTGGCCGATCGATGGTGACAACGAGAACCGGGCCGTCGGTGCGGAGATGAACCGTCATGGCCAAGGTCTAGCGCATCACGTGACCGAGCTACCTCGGAGAAGGACTCCCGGTGGAGCGATAGCCCTTCACAGCCCACCAGGTGCGCGTAGGTCAATGGCGACGACGCGTGCGGACCTCAACGCTTGACCGGCAACCCGAAGACCCGGTCGCCGACCGGATCTCGGGTGGGCAAAGACCCTCGGACTACGCTCCGCAGCGCGACCAGGGCAGTGACGGCAGTTACGGCAGTTACGGCAGCTACGGCAGCTACGGCAGCTACGAGCCCAGGCTTTCTCGACCACCGCTCTCCGACAAGGAACGTCCATGACGCGCATACTCGACTACTCCGGACGGGAGGCCGACCGTACAGTCACCGTTGCGTCGATCGCCGCGCTCAAGGGCTCGGGACGACAACTCGCGCAGGTCACCGCGGCAACGCCAGCCGAAGCGGCCGCCGCGGAGGCAGCCGGGATCGAAATGGTTGTGTGCATGGCCAGCGTGGTGCCGGCCGTGCGGCAGGGCTCACGACGTGTGTTCGTCACCGCGGCGATCGACTTCGGCGGCGCCGTCACACTCGACGAGCTGCTGGGCACCGCGTTGCAGGCGCTGACCGACGGGGCCGACGCGGTGATCACCGCACGACGGCTCGACGCAGTGCGACTGCTCGCCGCCGAGGACATCCCCGTCATGGGTCACCTCGGCTTCGTCCCGAAGAAGTCAACGCGCTACGGCGGCGTCCGCGTGGTCGGCAAGACAGCGGACGAGGCAGGCCAGCTGTGGAAGCAGTTCCAGCGACTCGAAGAAGCGGGCGCGTTCGCCGTGGAGTGCGAGCTCATCCCCGCCGAGGTCATGGCGGAGATCAACGCTCGAACCGGCATGGCCACGATCTCGCTGGGATCGGGGCCCGCAGCCGATGTGCTGTTCGTGTTCAGTTCGGATCTCTGCGGTGAGAGTGAGCGCAAGCCACGCCATGCCCGCGCCTACGGCGACCTCGCGTCGCTCTATGCGCAGGTCGAGGCCGAACGGGTTCGAGCGCTGACCGCCTTTCGCGCCGACGTCGCTTCCGGCAACTATCCGAGCGACGCCGAGATGGGGCACATCGACGCTGCAGAACTCGCGCGCTTCGTCACTTCATTGCGAAGTTGACGGATCGGGAAGAGAAACCGCGCGGGAGTGACAGAAGTGGCCACACCGCCCACCGCCACACCGCCGCGCCCGTAACTGACACGCCGACAGCCGAACAAGGGTCGACCGGCATCGCAAAGATCCGCGGTGGTAGAGCCGAGCGACAACATCTGGAAGAGCTTGCGTCGACGCCACTCGAACGGCCGTGAGGAGCGAGCGGCGCTAGGCGTCCCGCCCGATGGTGAGCGACGCCATGCTGCGGGTCGCGTCGGTGATGAGGAAGGGCCGTGGGTCGCCGACCTCGACAGGCGAAACGAAATGCTCGAGCAGGAGCTGCGAGCCGATGACGGTCTCGGCGCGGGCCATCTCGTAGCCGAGGCAGAAGTGCTTCCCGAGACCGAAGCCGAGATGCCCGGCCCGCCCGCCCTTGCGACCGCCCCGGCGAAGCTCCTTGCCCTCGTGGAGGTCGTCCCTCGACAAGTCGAACCGGCGAGGGTCGCCGAACACGGTCTCGTCGTTGTTGGCCGACGCAATCGAGATGCTGACGATCGACCCGGCCGGGATCGTCACGCCGTGCAGCTCGAAGTCGGCGACGCAGAGACGCGCCTGGCCCATCACCGGCGGCGAATGGCGCATCATCTCGCTGAAGGCACCATCGAAGCGCGACGGATCTTCCCGCACGAGAGCGAGCTGATCGGGATCGCGTAGGAGGTTCGCCCACGTGTTGGTGATCGCCTTGTCGGTCGTCTCACCGCCCGCAACGAACATCAGGCTGATGAACGCCTCGACCTCCGCGCGGGTCAGACGGCGACCGTCTGCCTCGGCCTGCAACATGCGGCTGATGAGGTCGCCCATCGGACATGCCGAGCGTGACTCGATCACCGGGGCCACATGGGCCATGAGCTCCTCGCGGGCGGCAATGCCGCCCGGGCGCCGCTCGGGCTTGCCGAACACCAATGCCGCCATCATGGTGGAGTACCAGTCGTGGAAGCGGTCGTGGTCGTCACCGGGCATGCCGAGCATGGCGACGATCACGTTGACGGGCATGCGGTTGGTGAAGGCACCCACCAGCTCCACCGGTCCGTGGGGGAAGGCGTCGATCAGCGCAGACGACTCTCGCCGGATCACGTCGAGGTATCGCCCGAGGTTGTTGCCGACCAGCTCGGGCGACACGACCTTGCGCAGGGACACGTGCTCGGCGCCGTCGAGCTGGAGCATGGTTCGGCCGAACACGACACCGAGGGACTGCTCATAGATCGAGTTCGAGAAGTGGTCGTTGTCGGCGAAGACCGCGCAGACGTCGTCGTAGCGGGTGATGACCCACTGCTTGGTGACCTCGTTCCAGAACACCGGGTGGTCGTGGCGGAGCCGCTCCCACACCGGCCACGGGTCGAGTCGGAAACCCATGCCCATGAGATCTTCACCAATGACCGAAGCAGCGCCCACGTGCGACCTCCAAGTAGTGACAGGTTTCCCGGGAATCCGGCCCTCCGCGCCTCCGGAGAGTACCCGAGTAACACCGTGATCGACCACCCTTCGACGACCGGCATACCATCGATATGCGTTTGCGGTGAACGAGATCATCGCAAGAGGCGGCCAAGGCAACAGGGACAGCGGCCACCCTGGCGCACGGATGAGATATCAGAGGGAGAGACGATGAGCAGGTCGACAACGAGGGCCATCCAGCGAAACGAGCCGCACGTTGCCGACGCCCACGATCTGATTCGCGTGCGCGGGGCGCGGGTGAACAACCTGAAAGACATCAGCGTCGACATCCCGAAGCGCCGGCTCACGGTATTCACCGGGGTGTCCGGTTCCGGGAAGAGTTCGCTCGTCTTCGGCACGATCGCCGCGGAATCGCAGCGCATGATCAACGAGACCTACAGCGCGTTCGTGCAGGGCTTCATGCCGACGCTCGCCCGGCCCGACGTCGATGTGCTCGACGGTCTGACCACTGCGATCATCGTCGATCAGGAGCGCATGGGCGCCAACACCCGCTCGACCGTGGGCACCGCCACTGACGCCAACGCGTTGCTGCGCATCCTCTTCAGCCGGCTCGGCAAGCCGCACATCGGCTCGCCCAACGCCTTCTCGTTCAACACGGCAACGGTCAGCGGAGCCGGCGCCATCACCATCGAGAAGGGCGGCGAGAAGACGACCGAGAAGCGGACGTTCAGTCGCGCCGGCGGGATGTGCTCACGATGCGAAGGCACCGGCTCGGTGACCGACTTCGATCTCACCCAGCTCTACGACGACACCAAGTCGCTCAACGAGGGAGCGCTGGCGATTCCGGGCTACAGCATGGACGGCTGGTACGGGCGCATCTTCCGGGGCTGCGGCTTCTTCGACCCGGACAAGCCGATTCGTATGTACACGAAGAAGGAGCTCCACGACCTTCTCCGTCGCGAGCCGACGAAGATCAAGGCCGACGGGATCAATCTCACCTATGCCGGGCTGATCCCGACGATCCAGAAGTCGTTCCTGTCCAAAGATGTGGAGGCGATGCAGCCGCACATCCGTGCATTCGTGGAGCGGGTGATCACCTTCACGACGTGTCCCGAATGCAACGGTACCCGCCTCAACGCGCTGGCAAGATCATCGAAGATCAACAAGATCAACATCGCCGATGCGTGCGCGATGCAAATCAGCGATCTGGCTGCGTGGGTCGGTGCTTTGAGCGAGCCATCGGTTGCCCCGCTCCTCGCGAAGCTGGCGCACATGCTCGATTCGTTTGTGTCGATCGGGCTCGGCTACCTCTCGCTCGAACGTCCCGCGGGCACGCTCTCGGGCGGAGAAGCTCAGCGGACCAAGATGATCCGCCATCTCGGTTCGTCGCTCACAGACATCACCTACGTCTTCGACGAGCCGACCATCGGCCTGCACCCGCACGACATCGAGCGGATGAATGGCCTGCTGCTGCGCCTGCGCGACAAGGGCAACACGGTGCTGGTCGTCGAGCACAAACCGGAGACGATCGTCATCGCCGACCACGTCGTCGACCTCGGACCGGGTGCAGGGGCGGCCGGCGGCAACGTCTGTTTCGAGGGGACCGTCGACGGGCTGCGCCGCAGTGACACCATCACCGGCCGTCACTTCGATGACCGGGCCGCGTTGAAGACGACCGTCAGAACGGCCAGTGGTGCGATCAAGATCCGCGGAGCGAAGACCAACAATCTGCGCAACGTCAACGTAGACATCCCTCTCGGAGTGCTGACTGTCATCACGGGTGTCGCCGGGTCAGGAAAGAGTTCCCTCGTGCACGGGTCGCTGGTCATTGCGTCCACGTCTGCAATCGGCGGAGCTGGTGTCGTGTCGATCGACCAGGCGGCCATCAAGGGCTCGCGGCGCAGCAACCCCGCCACGTATACCGGGCTGCTGGAACCGATCCGCAAGGCATTCGCGAAAGCCAATGGGGTAAAGCCGGGGCTGTTCAGTGCCAACTCGGAAGGCGCGTGTCCAGCGTGCAATGGCGCCGGCGTGATCTACACCGATCTGGCGATGATGGCGGGTGTGGCCGCGGTGTGCGACGAGTGCGACGGGAAACGCTTCGACGCCTCCGTTCTCGGGTACCGATTCGGTGGACGCACCATCGCTGAGGTGCTCGTCATGCCGGTGACCGAGGCCCGCGAGTTCTTCAGCACTGGAGACGCAGCCATCCCCGCAGCGGGCGCCATCCTGGGTCGCCTCGCCGACGTCGGGCTTGGCTACCTCAGCCTCGGCCAACCGCTCACGACGCTGTCCGGCGGCGAGCGCCAGCGGCTCAAGCTGGCCACCCACATGTCGGAGAAGGGCGGCGTCTACGTGCTCGACGAACCGACCACCGGCCTCCACCTGGCCGACGTCGAGCAACTCCTCGGCCTGCTCGACCGACTCGTCGACTCCGGCAAGTCGGTGATCGTCGTCGAGCACCACCAGGCGGTCATGGCCCATGCCGACTGGATCATCGACCTCGGCCCCGGCGCCGGCCACGACGGCGGCCGCGTCGTCTTCGAAGGCACACCCGCCGACCTCGTCGCCGACCGGTCCACGCTCACCGGCAAACACCTCGCCTCCTACATCGGCGCCTGACCGGGCAAGCGCGAGCGCCCCGGGCGTCGCGCGCGACCGGTGAACAACTTCGACGTGCACCGCCCCGGCCGATTCGCCGAGGACGCGCCGGGAACCGTCGCAGTTGCGCCTTGAAACTGCGTTGGTAGTCTCACCCGCAGGTGGACGGGCGCCCAGTCCCGACCAATACACGATGGAGGTGCCATGCCGAGATTTCCGGATCCGCTCCCAGGACTGAACTACCTGACCGAGGGCGGTCAGGAGACCGAGATCATGTACAAATACGGGTTCGAGCTCCCGGAGTTCGCCATGTTCCCGCTACTCGACCAACCTGTCGCGGTGACCGAACTTCGCGGCATGTACACCCGCTACCTCGACACCGCCCCGCTCCACGGGTTCGGCGCCCTGATGGGCGGCTTCGACTACAGGGCGAGTCCCGACTGGGCCAGCCTGATCGGGTACTCGAGCGAAGCCCTCGCGGACCTGCAACTACGTGCGATCGGGTTCCTCCGGGAGTTGGGTGAACCGTATCGAAACGACCTGCCCGCGCTGATGTACGTGGGCATCGTCGGGCCCCGCGGCGACGCGTACAGCCTCAACGAGCGCATCACTGCCGAGGACGCCGAGGAGTACCACAGCACACAGATCGCGACGCTGGCCCGCGCCGAGGTCGACCTCGTCGAAGCCATGACGTTCAACAGCGTCCCGGAAGCCGTCGGCCTTGCCCGCGCCGCCGCCCGCGCCGGACTTGCGGCATCGATCTCGTTCACTCTCGACAGCAACCATCGCCTCCACTCCGGGCCGAGTCTGAAGGAAGCCATCGAGTCGGTCGACGAGCTGGCCGGCGACGACCGGCCGGCCTTCTACGGCATCAATTGCTCGCACCCACTCGAGTTCCTCCCGGCCCTCGAGCCGGGCGAGTGGTTCACGCGAGTGCGATGCATCCGGCCCAACGCGGCGATGATGGACAAGATCTCGCTGTGCACCCTCGGCCACCTCGAGTCCGGCGACCCGGCCGACCTCGGTCGGCGCATGGGCGAACTGGCGGGTCGATATCCGCATCTGGACATCTGGGGTGGGTGCTGCGGCACCTGGGACACCCACCTCGGCGAGATCGCCCGCAACGTTCTCGAGGCACGAGCACACACCGCCTGAACCGGGCCAGCGCGACGTCCGCCGAGGGTGCCCGGAGCGGTCGGGTCGTGAGCTACCGGAGTCGTCGGACCCAAAAGTCGTTCCTCGCCAGGGGTGTCGAGGCTATCGGCCGCACATCCGCGCGGTTGTCGAGCGGGTGATCACGTTCACGACGCCGAATCAGCGGATCATTCGATGGTCACCTGGACTTCGGAGGCCGCAGTCACCACCAGCTCGAAGCTCGCATCGAAGAATCCGCGCTTCACCTCGACACCGTCGACAAGAGGGAACACATTCCGGCTCGCGGCGAGGAAGAACGGGATCGGCCCGTTGCGCACCTCAACTGACCCTTCGACGGGACTGTCGATCCGCAGGACGAACGTCGCTTTCCGACCCCGGGCCGCCACGTTGCGAATCAGCGTGGTGCGAACTCCCGGTAAACACTGGTGGCGGCGCATGAGGCCAGCATACGACGGCAGCCGATCCCGTCCCCGTGACCGGCATCGCTCTCGTGTGGTCTTCGACCGCAGCGTGGCTCTGTCTTACCTCTGGGTATGGCTGAGCATCGGGTTGTACCTGAGTGCCTTTGCCGTCTCCCGCCTCGTCCGGATGCCGAGCCACCGGCGCACCAACCTGCTGCTTGCGGAGTTCGATGCCAACGATGGGCAAAGCGCTGGGCGTACTCGCCGTGCGGTGGCCGCTCGGCTCCTGTGCGGTTCAGCCGTGAGTACCCCAGGAATCCCAGTGGGTCATCTGGGCTGATGGCAGTCGGTGCGCTGGTTTGAAATCATCGCCGGTGTAGTAAGCGACCGGGAACAGCGCGACCTGCGTCCAGTCGTCAGGAATGCCGAGCAGCGTCGCAACATCCTTTTCGAAGAACAGGTGGATCGTCGTCCACACCGTTCCCAAACCGCGGGCGCGCGCAGCGAGCATGAAGCTCCACGCCGCGGGCAGGATCGAACCGTAGGTTGAGGCTTGCGCGACCACCATCGCCATGTTCTCCACCCGGCCCTGCACGCACGGGATCACGAACACCGGGACCTGTTCGAGCACCGTACCGAGGTACATCGCCGACTCCATCACCCTGGGCATCACATGTTCACGAGGGTCACCTGCAGGCAGCGGAGGTGGGTAGCCCGATCCCGCCATCAGCTCGCCGGCCTTGCGGTAGAGGTCGGCGATTGCCGCCCGTTTCGCCGGATCGGTCACGACCACGAACGACCAATTCTGGGCGTTGGTTCCCGTCGGCGCCTGCATCGCCACATCGATGCATTCGGCGATCAGCTCCGCGGGGACCGGTCTCGTGAGGTCGAGCCGCTTGCGGACCGAACGGGTGGTAGTCAGGAGCTTGTCGGCAGCGGCGCGATCGATTGTCATGGCGCACTGTATCCACGTTCGCCAGGTGACCGCCCATCGGGTCGACGGGAAAACAGTCGGTCTCTACAGTGACTCTTTGGTGACGATCCGGGCACGAAGGCTCTACTCGCCACCTACTCCCATTAGTATCATAAGTGTACGTACAATATGATTCCAGTTGCACTCCGCGATGCCGGTCGGCCAGGCTGCCCGCCAATCTGAACACGAAGAGTTCTCGAACAACACTTTTGACATATACGAACGTGTGTTCTATACTTTCTCCATGACCCCTACCGCCGAGGAACAGATTGGGACCCTGAAGCGTCTCCGCCTGCCCCGCGTCTCGGCATCAGACTGGGATGCCGGCACCGCAAAGATCGCCTTACGTGAGCTTCGTCGCCTCCGCGGTGAACTCGCTTCTGCCGAAGCCGTCCTCGTCGGCGTCATGAAGACCGAGACCGGGCGCGACACAAAAGCAACGCTCGCCCGGGGCTTCGGGATGTCCGCCGCCGAAGCCACCAAGGCCGAAGCCGTCGCCGATGTTGTCACCCGGATCCCCGGCGCCGAGGACGCCCCCGCTGAAGGCCACGTGACCGGCGAACACCTCCGCAAACTGGCCCCCATCACCGACCCAATCGAAGCCGCCGAACTCTTCGAACTGGCACCGAGCCAGTCACCGGACGAGTTCGCCAAGACCGTAGACCGATACCGCATCACCAAGGACGCCGCCGGATGGCGTGTTCGGCAACGCGCCGCCAGGTCCCTGCGGTTCTTCAAAGCCGACGACGGCTGCGTCGGTTTCCGAGGAATCCTCCCCACCCTCGAAGGCGAACGGGTCAAAGCGGCGGTGAGTGAAGCATGCGACGCTGCATGGCGTGCAGCCCACCCCGAACGGGCCGAGGTGGCCGGCGGCCACGACGACGAACCACGCGAACGCCGCCTCGCCGACGCCCTCGTCTCGTTGGTGTTGGGCGACCCATCGGCCAACGGGTCTGGCATGACCCGAACCGCACTCATCGTCACCGTCCAAGCCGAAACCCTCGAAGCCCACATCCTCGGTGGCAACCCGCTCCCCACCGACGACGCAGCCGACCTTGTCGACGACCTCCGCACCGACCTGTACGCCGCCATCCAGGCAACGGATGGCGCGGTGCTGAAGTTCGGCCGGTCCCGGAGGCTCGCATCAGCACTCCAAAAACTCGCCCTCGCATTACGTGAACACGGCACCTGCGCCTACCCCGGCTGCACCACACCATGGAACCGCTGCGACGCCGACCACGACCCACCATGGGACACCCCCAACGGACGCACCGACCTCGACACCATGAAGTTGATGTGTACCAACGGACACCACACCCACCGCCACGAAACCGGCAGCAACATCACCCGACAACCCAACGGCACCTGGACCGTCGACCACGAAACCATCGAACCCTGGCCTCCGCCAACGGCATCTCCCCCAGCACGGCCACACCGCGCCCGCACACCGGAATCAACGCGTGTGGGGTATGAACGCCTCCACCAGATCAGATGCCGCATCCGGCAGACCGTGTTGGACACGCCAGGCGACGATGAGG
>JANOHI010000384.1:0-4497 GCA_031406385.1 Acidimicrobiia bacterium | reverse complement strand
ATCTGCTGATGGCGAACTTCTTCGCCCAGACCGAAGCGTTGGCCTTCGGGAAGACCTCAGATGAGGTGCGCGCCGAAGGCGTTGCCGAACATCTCGTGTCGCACAAGACCTTCGCCGGGAACCATCCGTCCAGCACGATTATGGCGCCGCAGCTGACGCCCCACGTGCTCGGGCAGCTGGTTGCTCTGTATGAGCACAAGGTGTTCACGCAGGGCGTGATCTGGAACGTGAACTCGTTCGATCAGTGGGGTGTGGAGCTCGGCAAGGTTCTTGCCACCCGGATAGCTGCAGAACTCGAATCGGCTGACGACTCGACGCTCGCCCACGACTCATCGACCAACGCCCTCCTGCGTCGCTATCGCTCCATGCGGTAGCACGGAATGCAGCACGTGAACAATGGGCGAACGGCCCTACCGGCGCAATCGTCCTTCGGGGCAGACTGTGTGTCGATGAGCATCGGAAACTCCTTCGTATCGGCCATCCTGCGGTCTCCGGCCCATCGCGTCATGTCGGGATCGACGGGCTTGGTTCGCTACGCCGGGCGCACGACGAACCGTACGATCACCACACCCGTGCAATACGCGAAGCACGGCGACGGGTTGGTCATTCTCGTCGCCAAGCCCGATACCAAGGCGTGGTGGCGCAACTTCCGGACTGCTCACGCGATCGATGTGCTCGTTCAGGGTTCGTGGCGCCCGATGATCGGCCGGGTTGTCGATGGACGAGTCCAGCCAGAACTGGCTGTTCCGTTACTCGACGCCTATCTGCTTCGGTTCCCGAAAGCGGCTCGGTTGTTTTCGGGCGCAACTCGCGAGGAACTGGCCCGCGAGGCCATCTTCGTCGCTTGTGAGCCACGGCTCGCCCACATCGCGTCGGGTCACGCGTTTCACCTTCCCCACCTTCACCTCCCTCACCTGGTCGCGGACCCAGCGCCCGACTAGGCCTAGAGCTACACGAGTTCGTCGGCTCGCGGAACGCCGGCCGGTCAGACGCTGATGTCCGACCGCACGAACACCGGGCGATCTGGGGTGGAACGGGCGGCGTCGAAGACATAGCCAGCTTCGGCGAAACCCACGATGTCGTCCGACGAAGTAATGCGTTCGCGTATCAACCAGCCGGACATCACGCCTCGCGCCCTCTTGGCGAAGAAGCTGATGATCTTCGGCTCACCGCCGTCCTTGCGATCGAGGAACACCGGCGACACCACGGGCACCTTGAGCTTCGCCGGACGGACCGCGCCGAAGTATTCCTGTGATGCGAGGTTGACCAGCGTCCGCTCACCGGGGCTCTTCACGATCGCCGTGCGAAGCGCGTCAGTGATCTCATCGCCCCAGAAGTCATAGAGGTCACGACCTTTCGAGGTCGCAAGCTTGGTGCCCATTTCGAGGCGATAGGGCATCATCAGGTCGAGGGGACGGAGCAGACCGTAGAGTCCGGAGAGGATGCAGAAGGTCTTCTGGGCGTGGGCGAAGTCATCTTCGGTGAAGGTGGTGCGAGCCTGCATGCCGTCGTACACGTCGCCGTTGAACGCGAGCAGGGCTTGGCGGGCATTGCGCTTCGTGAAGGGCAACTCGAAGTCGCGATATCGGTCCACGTTCAACTGGGCGAGCGACGGGGAGATGGACATGAGGCGGGTGACCTCAGCCGGGCTCTTCGTCCTCATCACCTCGATGAGCTCCATCGAGCGGTCGAGCATCGAGGGGCGCGTCGCCGTGGTCGTGGCGAGGGGTGACTCGTAGTCGAGTGACTTGGCGGGCGAGACGACGATCAGCACCCGACCATTCAAGCGCCGCTGGAGCGCTGCGTGGTGCGGCCCGGCCGCCGGCTCAGATCCCGGCAGTGTCGACGCTGCCGTAGGTTCGGAAGGCGATCGACGTGCGGGTCTCGCGGACGCCGGGAAGGCGGCAGATGTGCTCGGTCACGATGGTGGCGACGTCTTCGTGGCTGCGTACCCAAAGGATGGCGAGAAGGTCGTGGTCGCCGGTCGTCGAGTGCACCTCGCGCACGCCCTCAAGGTCAGCAATCGCCGCGCCGAGCTTGGCGATGTCGGCCGGGGCGGCGGAGATGGAGACGAAGGCGGTGATCATGGTTGCGAGTCTTGTCGAATCGGCTCCGGGTGCAATGTCGCTGGTGTTGCTAGCAGCGGAGCGGCGCAGCGCCGCAAAGGGGGAGTCTTGTCGAATCGGCTGCGTGGCGTCGTCTGGCACGACTGGCACCCGGAGGTCCAGACTGGATCCATGGCATTCGAACTGACTGACGAGATGCGTGCAGCGATCGGTGTGGAGAGTGCGCCGTGGCCGGTCGAGTTCACCTCGACGGGCATCCGGGGCTTCGCCCGCGGCGTCGGATACACCGATCCGGTGTACTACGACGTGGCCGCGGCGCAGGCGGCCGGGTACGCCAACCTCCCGGCGCCCCCGACGTACGGCGGTATTCCGGTCTTCATCCCGGGGAAGACCGACGACCGCTATGGCGGACCTTCCAACACCGGCCAGCCGCCCCTTCGGCACGGACTGAAGAACGTGCTCGACGGCGGGACGGAGCACCACTACGTCCGGGTCCCCGTCGCTGGGGAAACGCTCAGCTTCACCTCCAAGGTCGCCAACCTCGAAGTGAAGGAGTCCCGGGCGCTCGGCACAATGCTCGTCATCACGAGTGAGTCGACCTACCTGGACAGCGCGGGGGACATCGTGTTCACCACCCGCGGCCAAGGCATCTTCTACTAAGCACGACGGGACAGAGAACAGTGGCTCTTTCGTTTGACTCCATCACCATCGGCGACGCGTTGCCGACCACCCAGAAGACCCCCGGTCGCGAGCAGCTCGTGAAGTACGCCGCCGGCTCGGGCGACTTCAACCCGTTGCACTACGACGCCGACTTCCCGCAGGCCAAGGTCATCGGCGACAACATCGTGCACGGACGGATGAAGTACGCATCACTCGGCCAGTGCGTGTCGGACTGGGTCGGTCATGCCGGCATCGTGCAGTCGATCTCGTGCCAGTACCGCGGCATGGATCTCCAGGGCAAGACCTTCACGGTCGGTGGCACCGTCACCGCCAAGGACGATGCGGCGCGCACCGTCGACGTCGAACTCTGGACGAAGGACGCGAACGGCGTCACCACCACGCCCGGGAAGGCGACCGTCCGCTTCCGCTAATTGTCGGGCGGCTCGGCCGGGAACTGCGCGGCCAGGGTCGTCTGGATCTCGATGTGGCGCAGCAGGAAGGCCCGTTCGTCGAGCCGTTTGCGCCGCAACCAACCGGTGACCTCGTCGTTGCACTTGCTGGCGTTGCAGGACCGGCACGCCGGAGCGATGTTGTCGAGCGTGTAGCGGCCACCCCGGGAGAGGGCCTGCACACAGTCCTTCTGCAGCGGCGTATCGGTCTCGCCGCAATAGGCACAGCCGCCCCAGGCCGCCTGCAACGCCGCCCACTGTCCGCTGCTGAGGTCGTGCTCAACCGCCCCCATCCGCTTCTTCCGCTTGCGGGTCGCCCGGGCCTTTCGGGTGCGGCTGACGGCCATGCCCGACCCTACGCCGCAGACCACGGCGGGCCCTCGTGACGCACGGCACACGCGTGTTTCCGGTGTGCTACGTTGCCGAAAGCGTTTGCAGAGTGTGCTTTCGCGACTCGGAATGACCAAGGGGAGATCTCAATGAAATTGTCTAAGTCGGTAGCCGCCTTCGCGGCGCTCGCCGTGCTCGTTGCGCCAGTCGCAGCGGGTGCCGCCACAAAGAAAGCTGCCGGGCCGAAGTCCATCGCCGGCGGCAAGATTCTCTGCAAGAACCAGTACAAGGGGAAGACGGTCACCCAGCTCACGCCGAAGCGCAACAGCGCGACGGACCAGGTTCTGGTCGACTACACCAACGCCTACTCGGCCTTCGAGAAGTGCACGGGTGCCAAGGTGAAGATGGAAGGCACCGACCAGTTCGAGGCCCAGGTGAAGGTCCGTGTCGAAGGTGGCAACGCCCCCGACATCATCGACTTCCCGCAGCCCGGTCTCCTTGCTTCGCTTGCGGCCAAGGGCAAGCTCTTTCCACTGACCGGCAACACGCTGAAGTCGGCCCAGAACGACTTCATCGGCGGCTGGCTCGAATACGGCACCGTGAACGGCAAGGTCTACGGGATCCCGCAGGAAGTGAACATCAAGTCGCTCATCTGGTATAGCCCGAAGGCGTTCGCCGACAAGGGGTACAAGGTCCCGACCACGCTCGACGAGCTCAAGACCCTCTCCGACAAGATCGTCGCCGACGGTGGTACCCCGTGGTGTGTCGGTATCGAATCTGGTGTCGCCACCGGATGGGTGCTCACCGACTGGATGGAGGACTTCATGCTCCGTCTCAACGGCGAGAAGGTCTACGACCAGTGGGTCAACCACACGTTGGCCTTCAACGACCCGAAGGTCAAGGCCGTCATGGATGCCGTCGGCGCCTACGTGAAGAACCCGAAGTACATCGGTAGCGAGTCGGCCGTGAAGAACGTCGCCACGACCAAGTTC
>JANOHI010000382.1:0-1757 GCA_031406385.1 Acidimicrobiia bacterium | reverse complement strand
AGCCACCCTCGAAGTCGGACTCGACGAAGCCCGGCGCCATCGTGGCGCCGAACACACCGAATCGGCCGCCCGGCACCAGGGACGCGCCCATCCACGTACCGCCCCGGATGACGATCTGCAGTTGCTGGCCGGCCAGCACGTCGCGACCCAGGATTGGTTCGGAGACTGAACCGTCGGGGTGGAGCAGAAGCATCTCGATGGCATCGCCCGCCGAGGCGTGCCAGATCTCCGTGGTAGCGAGTCGGTGCATCGACGAGAACGAATCGGGGTCGGCGGTGAAGGCCGCCAGAATCGAAGTTCCGAGAGGCCGTCCGTCGGTGCCCGTCTCCGACGACTGCCAGACCTGACGGAACAACCCGCCCTCCACCGGCAAGGGCGCTAATCCAAGCGCGCGTACTATCTCGTCCGACGGCGAAGGCGCCGACTCCACCTGGCCGCCCCCCTCCCGAGCGAACGTCACGCCGTAATTGCGCCCGATCGCTTCCTGCATGTCGCGTGGCAGCACCACGGTAGGGCCGAGATCGGTGCGCAGCGTCGAGGACAGATAGAGCACCTCGGCAATCCACTCGACCTGCGCCGCCACGAGCTCGGCCTTGTCGAGCGACTCGCCCAGCGCGACGACACCATGATTGGCCAGGAGGATCGCCTGGCTGCCGGGCTGGCGATCAAACGTGCGCAGCGCCTGTTGGCCGAGATCCTCCGACCCGGGATGGGCGTAGTCGGTCACCAGGATCTTCTCCGAGTGGGTGGCGATGTTCTCGTTCATGATGAACGGCAGGTCGACGCGGGCGACGGCGAATGCCGCAGCGTGACGCGAGTGCGTGTGCACGATGGCCCGGAGGTCGGGACCCGCACGGTAGAGCCCCAGGTGCAGGGCGATCTCGCTCGTCGGGCGAAGGCCGTCGGACCACTCCCCCGTGCGCACATCAACCACCGGGATGTCGCCGATCGTCAATGCTTCGTAGACGACACCCGCAGGGGTCACGACGAAGTGGTGCTCGTCGATCTGTTCGCTCACATTGCCCGACGATCCGTCGACGAGTCCTCGCGACACGAGCGACCGGGAACAGGCCAGGACCCGCTCCCGAGCGGCGTCAACAGCCGCCCGGTCGGTGGAGGTACTCACGAAACGCCACCCACGCGACGAAGTTCGGTGACGCGCGCGGCGAGCACGGCAACCCGATCGTGGAGGTCGGCGGGGACGGTCAGCACGCGGCCCCCGTCGACCACGTGGGCACCGGCGACGAAGACGTGCGAGACCTCGGCGCGACTCGTGGCATACGCAAGCGTCGACATGGGGTCGTAGGACGGTGTGATGGCCGCCGCTCGTCCATCGAGCACGACCACATCCGCGACCTTGCCGACCTCGACGCTGCCGTGGGTCGAGCCTCGGCCCAGCGCCTTCGCCCCGTTGATCGTTGCCATACGGACGACGTCGGCAGCGGTGATCTCACCCGGGTCGCCATGCATGATGCTCGGAAGAAAGCTGGCCAGGCGCATCGCCATCCACAGATCGAGATCGTTGGCCGAGGACGCGCCATCGGATCCGAGAGCGACGTTCACACCGGCGGCGAGCATCTTGCGCACGGGCGCGAGTCCACTGGCGAGCTTGGCGTTCGACGCCGGGTTGTGGGTCACGTGGGCGCCGACAGCGGCGATGCGTTCGATGTCGGCATCGGTGACGTTGACGGCATGGGCGAGCACCGTTCGGTCGTGCAGGAGTCCGACATCGGCGAGCACCTGGACCGGTGTTCGAC
>JANOHI010000294.1:0-1253 GCA_031406385.1 Acidimicrobiia bacterium | reverse complement strand
TGACGCGACCCATCAGCCGCTCGAGGCCGGCCGCGCCCGCGCCACCTTCGGCGAGACCGTTGAGCACACGGCGCAGCTTCCACACCACGTCGAGCTCAGGTTTCAGGAAGAGGAGTTCCTCGTGACGGGTCGAGGACTCGTTGACATTGATGGCGGGATAGATCCGCTTCTCCGCCAGACGGCGGTCGAGGCGGAGCTCCATGTTGCCGGTGCCCTTGAACTCCTCGAAGATCACGGTGTCCATCGTGGACCCGGTCTCCACGAGGGCGGTAGCGAGGATCGTGAGCGATCCTCCCTCCTCGATGTTGCGGGCCGCACCGAAGAACTTCTTCGGCGGGTACAGCGCACCGGTGTCGATACCGCCCGACATGATGCGTCCGGTCGCCGGGGCGGCGAGGTTGTAGGCACGGGCGAGGCGGGTGATGCCGTCGAGGATGATGACGACGTCCTTGCCCTCCTCGACCAACCGCTTCGCCCGGTCGAGCGCGAGCTCGGCGACGATCGTGTGCTCCTCGGCCGGCTTGTCGAAGGTCGAAGCGATCACTTCACCGCTCACGTGGCGTCGCATGTCGGTGACTTCCTCGGGTCGCTCGTCGATGAGCAGCACCATGAGGTGGACATCCGGGTTGTTCGACTCGATCGACGATGCGATCTGCTTCATGATCGTGGTCTTGCCGGCCTTCGGGGGCGACACGATGAGGCCACGTTGGCCCTTCCCGATCGGGGCAACCAGGTCGATGATGCGAGCCACCATGTTGCCCGGCTGGCCAGGCTGCTCGAGCCGCAGTTTCACGTCGGGGAACAGTGGCGTGAGATCCTCGAACTTCGGACGCAGCTTGGCGACATCCGGATGATGCCCGTTGACGGAATCGATATCGACAATCGCCGGGAACTTCTCTTGCGGCAGCGCGGGTCGATGCGAACCGACGAGGCGGTCGCCTTTTCGCAGTCCCATCTGGCGCACCCGGTTGACCGGCACATACACGTCGTTGGGACCGGGCAGGTAACCGTTGGCCCGGATGTAGCCGTAGCCCTGATCGGCCAGGTCGAGCAGGCCGGCGATCGGAATCAACTCGCCGGCATAGGACTCACTGGCGCGATCGGCGAACGCGTCACCCTGCGGGGTGACTTGGCGGTCGCGGTCGCGGCCTCGGCGACGGCGGCGGCGACCGTTGCGATCGGTCTCGAAGCCGCCGTCGAAGGTCGACGCCTGCTGCGGACCACGATCGGGACGCGGACCACGGTCGGGGCGG
>JANOHI010000266.1:0-24934 GCA_031406385.1 Acidimicrobiia bacterium | reverse complement strand
GGGTGGACCTGCACGAGCGGGTGCAACTGCGTGGCCAGGGCGTCATCGGAGTAGATGATCGCCATCGAGCGACCCTTGTCCTTCTCGCCGTATTGACCCTGCTTCGAATAGCCACGACGCGCCGAGTGGACACCCATCAATCCGTGGATACGCTCCTTCATGTCAGCGTCGAGGGCCTCGTATGCGGCAATCTGGTTGGCGTAGAGCGTGTCACCACCGAGCGGTGGAATGACGCGGCCGTAGAGCATCGTGGCCGACGGCGGTGTCTCGAGGAAACTCCAGTCGGAATGCCAGCCTTCGGCGAAGAGCGGTGTCGTCTCGTCGGCTTCACGCTTCACCTCGGCGATGTGGGGATGATCGGCCAAACCCTTGAAGTAGGGGTCCTGTCCGAACTCGCCGAAGAGTTGCGCGACCTCTTCGTATCGATCGAGCGAGAGGTCTTGCTCGGGAAATGCGACCACGAGATGCTCAAGCCACGCCGCTCGGATCTCGGCCACGGTATCCGGCGAGATCTCGTCGGCGAAGTTCACGCCGTGGATGATTGCGCCGCAGGGGGCGTTCGTGGGCTCAACGAGTATCGACATGGTGCAACCTCCCGGTTCAGGTGGCATCGCGGCAGGGGCTCCCAAGCGCCGGTCCAGTGGCGATTGGGAATTGTGCCGGAGACGACTGCTGACAGACTACGGCGAAAGGCATCAGCGAGAGAAGTTGTGAGTGGACCGATGCCGCTGCTAATCGTGATCGTGGAGGTGATGTTCGTCGGGCGTGTGTCCATGATTGTGGGCAGTCACCTCATGAACATGCTCCGCGGCATGCGCGTCGGACTCGTCCGTTGCCCCGCGCGACACACCATGGTCGTGATGCTCGTCCGCGTGTCCGTGGCGATGCGCGTGGGTGATCGGCACGTGGGTGTGGTCGTGGCTGTGACGCTCGGTGAGGTGGATGGCCAGACCGATCGCCATGAGTATGACCGCGGGGACGAAGAAGCGACCGACGGGCTCGCGCAGCCACACCAGCGCAATGGCCGCGCCGACGAACGGCGCAGCCGCGTAGTACGCACCCGTGCGGGCGGTGCCGAGTGATCGCATGGCCCGGATGTAGAGCACGAGGCTGAGTCCGTAGCCGAGGAACCCCACGATCATCGCTGCGCCGATGCGGGGGACCGTCGGGAGCCGCCCACCCGTGGCCAGCCCGATGGCCACGTTGGCCGACCCGGCAACCACGCCCTTCACGGCGGCGATCTGGCGAGGATCGCGCAGGGCAAGGGGTCGAGTGGCGACATTGTCGATTCCCCAGCACAGGCACGCGGCCGCTATGGCCAGCGCGCCGGCGGTGAGGCCGAACCCACCCCCGGGTCGGATCGAGAGCAGCGACGAGCCGGCGACGATCACGAACATGGCGAAGACGATGCGACGATCGGCGTGCTCCTTCACGATGAGCCAGGCCCCGAGCGCCGTGAAGACCGCTTCGAGGTTGAGGAGCAGCGACGCGCTGGCCGCCGGCGTCGTACGCAGCCCGATCAGGAGCAGCAGTGGCCCGGCCATGCCGCCGAACACCACGGCCAGCAGCAGTGGACCGAGGTCGGTGCGCTGCAGGTTCGCCTCCCGGCCGCCCGAGGGACGCACGAGAAGCGTGAGGCTGAGCACAAGCCCGCTGCCGAGGTACAGCAATCCAGCGAGCACCTGGGAGTTGACGCCCTCGCCAAGCCGTTTGGCGAAGGGCGTCGCCGCGCCGAAGATGACTGCAGCACCGAGGGCGCTTCGGATCCCGGGCGACAACGTCATGTCGTTCGACGGTAGTACGGCAGGTGCGTCCTGGATGGCCGGCGCACCGACGTCAGCGTCAGGTGGTCTGGCTCAGTCTTCACATATACCCCGTTCGTATCGTCGAGAGGGCGGAAGATCCCTTCCACCTCAGTCTCACCGCTCTTGTTCTTATACCCCCAGGGGTATAAGGTGGAGCTATGTCCGCAACCGTTGTGCCCACTGCCGGCCGCTCCGCCCTCGATGAGTCCACCAGAAAAGAGCACTGGTTCTCCCGGCTCGGGCGGTTCTCGGCCCGACGGCGCAAGCCGGTCATGCTGCTGTGGCTCGTCGTCGTGCTGGCGGCAGCACCGTTCGCGATCACGGTGAACGGAGCGCTTTCCGGTGCCGGCTGGGAAGCTCAGGGGTCGATCGCCCAGCGGGTTCGCGATGAGCTCCGGACTGACTTCCCCGGTGTCGGAGCAGAGGCAGCGGTGGTGGTCGTGCAGCAGAAGACGCCGTTCGCCGACGATCCGGCTGCGGTGAACGCCGTCGTGAAGGGGCTGACCGGCTCTGACGGTGTCGAGGGTGTGGCTGATCCGCTGGCGATGCCGGCCGACGCCGGGCTGATCTCGCGTGACGGCCTCACTGCCCTCATCCCGGTTCAGCTGAAGGCGGAGGATGATGCGCGGTTGCCCGAATCCGCCGGGGCGGTCATCGACCGGGTGTCATCGCTGTCGTTGCCCGACGGTGCCCGGGCCGAAGTGACGGGCGAGTGGCCGGTGTGGAGCGACTTCAATACCTCGAACGAAGAAGCACTCCACAAAGCTGAGCTTCTGTCCGGCCTTCCGACCATGATCCTGCTGTTCATCGCGTTCGGGTCGGCGATCGCCGCCGGCCTCCCGCTGCTCCTAGCCGTGTCGGGCATCGCCGTCGGATTCGCCGGGCTGCACCTGGCGACGTCGATCACGCCGCTGTCGGTGTGGTCGATGAACTTCTCGATGATGATCGGCCTGGCCGTGGGCATCGACTACGCGCTGTTCATCGTGTCTCGGTACCGAGAGGAGCGCGAGGACGGCAAGGACGCAACAGAAGCCATGGCTTCCACGCTCGACACCGCGGGCAAGGCCGTGTTCCTGTCTGCGCTGACCGTGGTGCTTTCGCTCGCCGCCGTGTTCCTCGTGCCCGTGATGGTGTTCCGAGCCATGGCGCTCGGGATGATCTTCTCCGTCGTTGCCGTGGCGATCGCTTCGCTCACGCTGCTTCCCGCCGTTCTCGTCGCGCTCGGTGACCGCGTCCTCGTGGCACGTGGGCACGACGATCCCGATCGCGCCGCGGAGGGGCGCTGGACCCGCTGGACGGCCCGCGCCATGAAGCGTCCCGGGATCACCCTGGCAATGGGTCTCGGCGTCCTGCTGCTCCTTGCCGCACCGGCCCTCGGAATGCGACTCGGGATGCCCGGGGCGCGCGTCGTCGACGAAGGACGATCGAGTCGTGACGGCTACGAGATGCTCGTCGCCAGTTTTGGTCCTGGCGCAGCCGCCCCGCTCTTCGTCACGGTCGACGCGGCACAGGCGCAGGCCGTTGTCGAGACGGCCCGCGCCGATGCCGGTGTCGTAGACGCGCGAGTCGTGGCCGAGCCGTCCGCCGCCAGTGGCCGCACCGTAGTGCGGGTCACCCCCGGCTCCGCGGTCGATGACGGAGCGACGGGCGAGCTCGTCGCTCGGCTTCGCCGCACCGTGGTGGATGCCGCACCGACCGCATCGGTGGGCGGCCCGGCGGCGCAGAACTACGACCTGACCGGAGTGCTGACCGGCCGCGCTCCGATCGCCATCGCGGCGATCACTGTTGTGGCGTTCCTGTTGCTGCTCATCGTGTTCCGCAGCCTTGCGCTGGCGATCTCGTCGATCGTGTTGAACTTCATCAGCGTGGGTGCAGCGTTCGGTTTCGCCACTCTGGTGTTCCAGCACGGTTGGGGCGCCGGTCTTCTCGGCATCCAGCACCAGGGGTTCGTCGACGCTTGGGCGCCGCTGTTCTTCTTCGCTCTCCTCTTCGGACTGTCGATGGATTACCAGCTGTTCCTGCTGGCGGCCATCCGTGAACGCTACGAGGCGACCGGTGACACCCAGCTGGCGATCCGTGACGGCATCGCCCGAACCGGGCGTCCGATCACCAACGCCGCTCTCATCATGATCGTGGTGTTCATCGCGTTCGGTGTGACCGGCCCGATCCCGCCGACCGAGCTCGGCGTGACCTTGGCGCTAGCGGTGCTGCTCGACGCGACGGTCGTCCGGATGATGCTCGTGCCATCGCTCATGAAGCTGCTGGGCGAGCGCAACTGGTGGATCCCGCCGTGGCTCGACCGGCGTCTGCCACGAGTCCACTTCTCGCACTGAGTGTCGGAGGGGCCGGCGCCTGCACTGCGGTCAGGTGGACCTGTCAGGTCGATCCGTCCCGCTGTCCTCGATTGCCTTGGACCGTATGGGCGTGAATCTCGCGGGTTAGCTCACGGATCTCCTTGACGATGAGGTCGGCCTCGATGTTCGTCTCGTAGTCGTGGCGGGCCAACTCGCTGCTGATCTGGTCCTCACGTTTCGATGCGATGAGGAGGATCGCCCCCTGCATCGCAGCAAGGCACGACAGGATCAGGTTCAACAGGATGAACGGGTACTTGTCGAAGCCGACGTTGCGGTTGCCGATCATCCAGCCGGCGAGGAACACGAGTGCGGCGAAAACGAAGCCCCACGATCCCAGGCCGTTGCGCAAGCGGTCGGCGGCGCGTTCGCCGCGAGTGAGTTTGTCCCCCGACCGCACGGCGGGGTGCGGGTGCTGGCTCGGCCGCTTGATCGAGAAGTCCTGGAGTCTCTTCATGGTCCGAGTCTCGTTCCGTTTGCGTGAGAGATGGCGCCAGCGCACCCGCGCGGCCTACCGTGGAACATCGCGCGAGGTGCGCTCCCGAGGGGGTAGGTCGAAAGATGAAGTTCGTCTGGTTCAACCTGATGCCATGGCCGGATCTCCCCGACGACTTCCGGGCCAACCATCGGTCGGTGTGGGTCGACATCGATCAGAAGCTCTTCGACCCGGTTCGCGCCAACGAGCTGTACCACCAGTACATGGACCAGCTCGAGTATGCCGACGCCGTGGGCTTCGACGGCATCGGCGTCAATGAGCACCACCAGAACGCCTACGGCATCATGCCGAGCCCGAACCTCATCGCTGCCGGTCTGGCCCGTCGCACCAGCAAGGCGGCGATCTGCGTGATCGGCAACTCGATCGCGCTCTACAACCCGCCGATCCGCGTGGCCGAAGAGTTCGCCATGCTCGACTGCATCAGCGGCGGGCGGCTCGTCGCCGGTTTCCCGGTGGGCACGCCGATGGACACGAACTTCTCCTATGGCCAGATCCCCGCGCTCACCCGCAAGAAGTACGCCGAGAACCACGAGCTGATCATGCGGGCATGGAAGGAGACCGAGCCGTTCGCGTTCGACGGTCAGTTCAACCAGCTGCGCTACGTCAACTGCTGGCCCAAGCCGATCCAGCAGCCCCATCCGCCGATTTATATCCCCGGCGGCGGTTCGATCGAGACGTGGGACTTCTGCATCGAGAACGACTACAACTACTCGTACCTTTCGTACTCCGGTTACAAGGCTGGCAAGATGCTCCTCGACGGCTACTGGGAGCGAGTGGCGGCGCTGGGCAAGGACGACTCACCGTTTCGGGCGGCGTTCGCCCAGACCATCTGCGTGGCCGAGAACGATGCCCAGGCCGAAGAGCTCTACGCCGAGCACATCCTGTACTTCTACAACCGGTGCCTCCACGTGTACCCCGGTTTCGCCGACCCGCCCGGGTATCGCACGGTGAAGACGATCAAGGCCGGCGCACTCAGCCAGCTCCGCCGCTCGAACCAGAAGAGCTTCAGCCAGCTCACCTGGAAGGACTTGGTCGAGGGTGGCTACGTGATCGCCGGCGGACCGGACACCGTGCGCGAGCGGATGGAGGAAATGATCAAGTCGTTGCGAGTCGGCCTCGTGTTCGGTCTGTTCCATCAAGGTTCGATGCCCGACTGGCTCACGCGCTTCAACACCCGGATGTTCGCGGAGAAGGTCATGCCGCAGCTGCGAAACATGTGGCCGGAATACGAGAGCGACAACCGCTGGTGGATCAAGCCGCTCGAGGGGCGCGTCCAGCCGGAGGTCTCGTTCGAGGACCGCCTGCGTGACGGACACCTCCCGTCGTGACCGCTCCGGGTTCTCAGCTGCTTCGGGTGATGACCGGGCGTGGCATCGCGTCGGCGGTGCGTGCCTTCGGGACCGAGGGTCCGACCGTGGTGTTCCTTCACGGCACGACGGGTCTGTTCGATGACGAGCCGATGCTCAGCGCGCTGAGCACCCGCTCACGGTGTCGGGTGTTCGCGCCGGCGCTTCCCGGCTACGGTCCCGAATCTGTCGACTCCGGTGAGACGCAGCTCGACGACATGCTCGACGTGGCGCTGCACGGCTGGGACCTCGTCGACGCGATCACCGCGGCGGCCGGCGTGAGTGGCCCGGTTCACCTGGTCGGGCAGGATGTCGGGGCGATGATCGCCGCTGAGATGGCCGTGGTCGCTCGACACGACGTTGCTCGGCTCGCATTGGTCAGCCCACTCGGTATGTGGGTGGCGTCGGCGCCGATCCCCGACATCTTCGCCATGCTCCCGTTCGAATTCCCGGCTGCGCTGTTCTCCGACGTCGCGCTCGGCACGCAGCTGCTCACGAAGGGCCTCGACTTCGAGGATCCGAAAGCGATCGAGGCGTTCCAGGTGCGCAACTCGCGTCGGCTCGGGTTCATGGGCAAGTTGTTGTTCCCCGTTCCGAACCGCCGCCTCTCCACTCGGTCGTACCGCATCTCGGCGCCGACGCACGTGGTGTGGGGGGCGAACGACAAGCTCACGCCCGTCGATCCCTATCAGGGTGCGTGGGACTCGGCGATCACGGGGTCGACGAACTCGTTGGTGGATGATGCCGGCCACTCTGTCCACGTGGAGCAGGGCGAAGTATGCGCGCGGATCATCGGGGACTTCCTCTTCGGATGACGTCACCTGGTCACTCGTCGCGTGACGCGTTGACGCTCGAAGGCGCGAGACTCTCCAGGTGGAACTGATCACCGCGCGATTGGCCCTCCGGCCGGCGTTGCCCGAGCATGTCGACCTCCATGTGGAGCTTGATTCTGATCCCGAGGTGATGCGCTACATCAACGGTGGCCGCGCCAGCACGCGCGAAGAGATCGAGCGGATCGTTCGCGATGTACGAGGGACACGCTGGACGGCGACACTGCTCGATTCGGAGCTGTTCGTCGGATGGTTCTCCCTCCGCACGAGCGGACCCGCCGAGTTCGAGCTCGGCTACCGGTTGAGCCGGGCCATGTGGGGACAGGGACTGGCAACGGAAGGCACGCAGGCGCTCGTGGATCATGCCTTCAGTGCCCGTGACGCGGCCCGGGTCTGGGCCCAGACGATGACCGTCAACGCCCGGTCGCGCGCGGTGATGGAACGCTGCGGCCTTCGCTACGTGCGGACGTTTCACTACGACTGGCCCGACGTCGTCGAAGGTGGCGACGAAGGCGACGTCGAATACGAACTCAGTCGTGAAGACTGGCTCGCGTTGGGCAACGGGTGATGAGTTGCCCGGTCACCGTCACCTACGTGGGCCAGCTCACTCGCATGGGCCGGGAAACCATGGAGTTTCGCGGGTTGGCTGGCCGAGCGAGCCAGCCGGCCCACAGGGTTCTGGGGGACCTACAAGGGCGTGCGCTTCATGCCGTGGTGCGATGCCACGAAACCTAAGCGCTCATAGAATCGGCGTGTGTGTTCGCGGCGGAGGTCCGTGGTGAGCTGCACCATGAAACACCCCCGCAGTCGGGCCCGCTCGATGGCATCCTCCATGAGGAGCGTTCCGAGCCCACCGCCGCGCAGCTCGCTGGCGATGCGCACGCTCTCGATCTGTGCGCGTTCGGCGCCAGTGTGGCTGAGGCCGCGGATGAATGTCAGCTGGTAGCAGCCGATGATCCGATCGCCGCGAACGGCGACGATCTCGCCGTTGTCGGGGTTGTCCGCCAGGTGCGCGAAGGCGGCCAGATAGGCCGACGGTGCATCGCTGAAAAGGGGATTGCGGGCTTGGCCGAACTGGTCGTCGTTCAGAAGCCCGATCACGTCGCCGAGATCTGCCTCCACCGCCCGGCGGAAGACAACGCCGTGGCTCGTGTCGTCACCAGGCGCCCACTCCACATTCACGGCTCCCACGCTAGGCCGTCGACCGACCGGACGACCCGACGAGCCGACGGGAAGTCGGGAACACCGACCCGGCGCGTCAGGTGACGATCAACCCAAGGGCGATGCTCGCCGAGAGGGTGCCCGAGCTGCCCGTCAGGACAAGCGGGTACGTGCCGGGAGTCGCGCCGAGGGGCACGGTCACGGAGAGCGTGACGTTCGGAGCGCTGCCGCCCGCGGCGATCGTGACTCCGCCGGGAAGGCCGGATACGACGAAGGTGATCGAGCTGGCGAAGCCGCCGGTCGGCGTGATCGTCACGCCGTAGGACGACGCTGCGCCACGGGCGATCGTCAGGCTGGACGGCGTGGCGCTCAACCCGAATCCGCCGGCCGGGGCGAACACGTTGAGGATCATCGGGTAGGAACGGGTGACCGATCCGGCCGTGCCGACGATGCTCAGCGAGTACGACCCCGCGGCAACTGCAGACGTCGCGTTGAAGATCAACGTCGAGTCACCGAAGGTGGGGTTGGGGATGAAGGTGGGGGACACGCCCGGAGGCAACCCGTTCACACCAAGGGTCACGATCGGCGCAGTTGCCCCGACGAGCCGGTAACCGATCTGCGCGGAGACGGTGCCGCCGATCGGGAGGTTGGTCGAACCCGGGACGACCAGGGCGAAGTCGGGAGTGCTGGTGACGCTGAAGATCACACTGGTGAGCTTGGCGTTGAGCGGATCGGACGCGGCCCTGATCGTCACGGTGTATCGGCCATTGGGTGTCGTGGCTGAGGGCGTCGCGTAGAGGATGGTTCCGCCTCGGGTGGGGTTCGGCGAGAAGTTCGACGTGACCCCCGTCGGGAGGCCCGTCGCACTGAACGTCACATCGCCGGTGTAGCCACCCGATCGATCGACGGTGAAGCCAAATGCAGCTGTTTGCCCGGTCAGGACGGCGACCTCGGGATTGTCAGCCCGGATACCGAACGACGGACTCGCTGCTGGGGGCGGAGGCGGCGGTGTTGTCACCGGCGGCGGTAGCGCCGAGCCGACCACGTCGAGGTACACAGTGAAACTCTTCGGCGGGGCCTTCGAGATGGTGCGGACCGTGACTGCGAACGAAGCCGACGGTGTGTTTGAGGCAACGGTGACCGACAGCTCGTACTGGCTGCTGCTCCGTTGGCTGACCGACGTGCTGGCTCCGGCTGGCGCACCGCTGAATGCGAAACCGATCGGGCCGACCTTGCCGACCGTCCTGATCACGAACGAATAACGCGCCGTGCCGCCAGGCACGACGGCTTGGCGCGGCTGCAGCGTGACTGACACGCTCCGCGCCGCCGCTGTCGCCGGAACAGCGACGCCTGCGCCGAAGGCGAGGAGGGTGAAGAGAGCGGCACAAACCAACCCACGGGTACGGCGATGTGCGGTCATGGGCAGAGTCTGCCGGCGGCGCCCATCGGGGCATAGAGGCGAAGGCCTTGACCCGAGAGGCCACACGGCCTGCGTGCGCGACCTGGCTGGTCCTGCGTCGTTGCCTCAGCCCAACGGGCGCTGAGCTCAGGCCGGTACGAGAGCCGGTACGTCGATGCCGTAGAGCTGGGCGGCATTGCCGCACACGATGGCGCGGGTCTGCTCGGGGGTGAGCGACTTGGTGTGCTCGGCGAGGAGCTCCTGGCTCCACGGCCACGTGGAATCGGAGTGGGGAAAGTCGTTCGCCCACATGAGGTTGCGCCAGTTCATGTCGTCGGCGTGTTTGAACGCCGTCCAGTCATCCTGGAACGTGAGGTAGATGTTGTTGAGGAAGTACTCGCTCGGGTGCTTGCTCAGCTCTTGGCCGGCCGGCAGCCAGTAGCGGTGGCGGTCGTATGCGTGGTCCATTCGGTAGGTGAAGTGGGGGACCCATCCGGCGTCGGCTTCCGCGCAGATCACCTTGAGACCCGGGTTGCGTTCGAACACACCGCCGAGCACGAGCAGCGCCATGATGTCCTGGCAGCCGCGCATGATGGTGAGAAAGCTGGCCATGCGCGGGCCACGGTGCTTGGCCGAACGCATGGTGAGGATGTGGAACGAAGGCGGCAGCTCGAGCTCGATACACGCGGCCCAGAACTCGTCGTAGATGGGGGAGTCGTAGTCCTCGACGACCGGCTGGCCCGGCATCGTGACGCCGCGCAGTCCGAGGGCCTTGATGGCGTGCAGATCAGCGATGCCCTCGTCGGGCGAGCGCATGGCGGTCTGCCCGAGGCCGAGGAGGCGGGTCGGGTGCGCCGCGCAAAATCCGGCAAGCCAGCGGTTGTAGGCGTCGAAGCATGCCTTCTTGTAGTCGGCATCGGCGAGGTTGCAGATCATCATGCCAATGCTCGGATAGATCACCTCCGCGTGCACGCCGTCGCGCGCCTGATCGGCCATGCGCGCGCCGGGGTCCCATCCGCCGCGATGGAGGTCGGCGAATCGTGAGCCCTTCTCACGAATCTCTTCGGGCGCCTTGCCCGCAGCGGCGATGGTGCCGAGCGACAGCGGCCTGCTCACGCCCTCGATGATGAAGACGTCGCCATCATCGCCGGCGTCGACCAGGCGTGGGGCACGGTCGCGAAACGCCGGGTCGATATGGTCGATGTAGCAGTTCGGCGGTTCGGTGATGTGCGAGTCGGCCGAGATCACGGCGTGGTTCATGGACGCGTCCTGTCCGGGTCGGTGGGGTCGGGCTGGGCACCCCGGACGAGGCGTCCGGGAAGTTGACCGGTGGACCGGCCTTCGCGTTGGGTCTCGATGCCGGAGACGAACGTGTGCAGGTAGCCGGTGGCCGGCTGGAGCAGCCGCTTGCCATGCGCCGGAAGGTCGTACGCGATCTGCGGTGCGGCGAGGCCGAGGGTGTCGGGGTCGATGATGTTGATGTCGGCCTTGTACCCCGGGGCGATGATGCCGCGATCGAGGAGGCCGACGGTTTCGGCGGTCGCCCGCGTCTGCTGACGGACGAGCCACGGCAGTTCGAAGCGGGGCCCCCGGGTGCGATGCATGCCCCAGTGCGCCAGCATCGTGGTGGGGTAGCTGGCATCGCAGATCGTGCCGACGTGGGCCCCGCCGTCGCTGAGTCCGGGGACGCAGTTGGCGTGGCCCATCATCTCGGCCACGGCGTCGAGGTTGCCGCCCGCATAGTTGAGGACGGGCGCGTAGAGGAGTGCCTTCCCATCGTCGGCGGCGAGTAGTTCGATAAGGAGATCGGCGGGCTCGCGGCGGAGACGGGCCGCGCTGGCGGCAATGGTGTTCTCCGGGTCGGGTTCGTAGTCAGGCGGGGTGCCGAGCACGTAGGTGTTGGCGAGGTTGACCATCCGCTGGGCCGACCCGGCGAGGAACTCGGATGCGAGCACCGCCCGCATCGACGGCTCCGAGATCGCCCGCGCCTGCTCGGCTACCGGAAGGGTGCGTAGGTCACGGAACGACGGGCAGCGGGTGAGAGGGTTCACTGTGCCCTGGAGGCCGATGAGCACCCCGATCCCGCGGGCCGCGACCTGTGCGCGCATCGTGTGCCCGGCGTCGTTGATGGCGTCGAGCTCGGCCAATACGCTGCGGTACATCTCCGGTCGACGGGGATCCTGGGCGAGGGAGATCGAGAGCGGTCGTCCCGACGCCGCCAGCATGGCCCGGATGGTGGTCATCTCGTCGTCGAGGTCGAAGAAGTCCGACACGACCTGGAGCACCCCACGACCGGTCGCGCCCATGGCCCGCGCAACGCCCACGAGCTCGGCTCGCGCGGCATTGAGCGACGGCGTGGGCTCGCCGCGGCTGGTGCGATGGTTCACCGTGCGCGAGGTGGTGAACCCGAGTGCTCCGGCCACAACTGCTTCGGCGACGAGACGGCCCATCTCGGCGATCTCCTCGGTGGTGGCCGGCTCGCGGTTCGCTCCCCGTTCCCCCATCACGTAGAGGCGGAGCGGACCGTGGGGGACTTGAGCGGCGAAGTCGATGTCGCGCTCGCCTCGCGAGAGCACATCGAGGAAGTCGGGAAACGTCTCCCAGTTCCATGCGAGACCTTCGTGCAGCGCGGCGCCGGGGATGTCCTCCACGCCTTCCATGAGCTCCACGAGGCGGTCGTGATCGCCCGGTCGAACGGGCGCGAAGCCAACGCCGCAATTGCTCATGACGACGGTGGTGACGCCGTGGTCCGACGACGGCGCCAGCGACGCGTCCCAGGTGACCTGGCCGTCGTAGTGCGTGTGGATGTCGACGAATCCGGGCGTCAGCAGCGCGCCGCCCACATGCATCTCCTGACGCGCCGTCGAGGTGACACGTCCGACCTCGACGATGCGTCCGTCGGAGATGGCCACATCAGCTGATCGGGCCGGCGTGCCGGTGCCGTCGATGACCGACGCGCCGCGGATGATCACATCGTGCTCCGCTGCACGGATTGACTGGGCCATTCGATGTCCCCTCGGTTGTTGTTGCCCGACGGAGAAAACACGGACAACACAAGAGTCTGACAGTTGGCCCGCCCCGCCGCCCAAAAACGAGCACGATCGAGATTCGCCGACCCGGGCATGCGAACTAGTGCATTGAGTCGGAAGTTCCTTTCACGTCGATCCTTCTGACAGTGCACGAAGCACAAGGAATCAGAGCATTTCGACGTGAGAGGAACGTTTGCGAAGATGCACTAACGTCCCGAACTATGCGTGCCGCCGTCTTGAACGAACAACCTGGGAAACTGGAGATCGAGGACCTCCTCGTCGACAACCCGGGTCCGAACGAAGTCCTCATCCGGGTCGTCGGGGCCGGGTTGTGCCACTCCGATCTGCACTTCATGGAGGCCAGCTATCCCACGAAGGTGCCGTGCGTTGCCGGCCACGAGTCGGCCGGCGTCGTCGAGGCGGTCGGCAGTGAGGTGAGCTACTGCAAGCCGGGTGATCACGTGGTCACGTGCCTTTCGGTGTTCTGCGGCCAATGCCGGCTCTGTCTTTCCGGGCGTCCACATCTGTGCCTGAACAAGGACGCCGCGCTGCGTCCGGCGGGAGCGCCGCCCCGACTGCGCAAGCACGATGGCACACCGGTCGAACAGCTGATCCGCCTCGGCGGCTTCGCCGAGATGATGCTCGTCCATCAGAACGCAGTGGTCGTGATTGACAGGGAGATGCCGCTCGACCGGGCCGCGCTTGTCGGCTGCGGTGTTCTGACCGGCACCGGTGCGGTGTTCCGCACGGCGCGGGTCGAACCGGGTTCGCGGGTGTGCGTGATTGGGGCGGGTGGAGTCGGTCTCGCCGCGATTCAAGGCGCGCGGATCGCCGGTGCCGGTCAGATCGTGGTGGTGGACCTGAGTGACTCGAAGCTCGAGGTGGCCAAGCAGTTCGGTGCGACCGACATCGTCAACGCGTCGACGGCCGAGAACGCCGTCAAGGCCGTGAAGGCCCTGACCGGTGGGGGAGTCGACTACAGCTTCGAGGCGATTGGACTGAAGGCCACCGCTGATCAGTCGTTCCAGGTACTCGACGTGGGCGGCACGGCCACGGTGATCGGCATGATCCCTCCGAGCGCGATGGTCGAGGTCCGCGGGGTCGACCTGCTCAACGAGAAAAGAATCCAGGGCTCGATGATGGGCTCGAACCAGTTCCGCACCGACATCCCCGCACTGATTCGTATGTACATGGACGGTCGGCTCAAGCTCGACGAAATGGTGTCGGCCCGCATGGGCCTCGACGACGTGAACGACGGCTACGCGGCGATGAAGCGCGGCGAGGTCAGCCGCCAGGTCATCGTCTTCGACTGACCTGGAGCTCCCCGACGGAATTCGTGCGCTCAGTCGCTCAGAGAGCGACCGGGCGAACGAAAGTCACAACGCTGGCGCGTCCGAAATGATCAATATTGATCATTCGATGGGTACTTTGCCTCAGTACCATCGACAGCGCTTCACCTTCGGAAATCTGCGTTCTAACCAACAAAGGGAGCCTCACATGGGAGAAAATCGAGTCGTAGCTGGCGCGCTCAGTCATGAAGAGATCGTCAAGTCATTCCTTGTATCCAAGGCCGTTGACTTCGGAGCACTCGGCAAGTTCGTCTCGGAATACGGCGAGTCGATCGTATCGTCGGGCCGCGGCGACTACGGCGTCCGCTTCGGCCATTACAACATCCTGGCCTGTTTCAACATCGGGCCGCGAAACTTCGGGATCGGCGATATCGCCCGGAGCGGCATCGCCCAGGAATTGGCAGGCTGACCGACACCGTTCGAGCAAAGCGGTTGGCGCAGCGATGCTGCGCCAACCGTGGGACCTCGCATCACCAACCGATCACGGCGACGAAAGAACTGATGTGGGCACCGACCCAAGCACGACGTGGCACCGCCGGGACCTTGCACACCGCGTCTGCCGGTCCCTGCTCGTCGGGGAACGGGTTCTGAGGTTTCTGGGGGACACGGGCTACCGGGACGACGACGAGATCGAAGACAGCTTCGGGCCCGACAAGCCCTTCGCCGAGACGGCCATGCTGCTTCACGTCGCGTCTGGCGTTCGGGGATTCCCCGACCTGACCAACCGCGTGGCCGGTCTGACCGATTCGCTGGCCCGCCGCGCCCGCGCTGCGCGCACGGCATGCGCGATCGCTCTTCATCCGTCGATCGCCCTGCAGCTGGCCATGCCTCACGTGCTGCTCACCAGGCTCGGTCATCCCGATGCCCGATTCGACGAGATTCTGGCTCTCAGTACGCAGAGCTCCGGTGCCCACGGCCGTGAGGTCGTGCCCCACCGGATGCTGGAGCGGATGTGGATCATGTCGCTGTGGACCAGAAGTGAACCGGGATCCGATTTTGATGTTGTCACTCGGCGCTCGGTGCTGAACCATCCACTTGATCTGATTTGGGGTACGCGTGAAGATGCCTATGCCCACACCCACACGTTCATGTATTTCACAAATTTCGGGTATTCCCGACGCCAACTCCCGCGGCCGCGGCCGGACATCCTCGACGAGTCCGCAGTTCTGCTCGCTCGCAGCCTGCTGCTCGGCGATTTCGACCTGGCCGGGGAGGTGCTGATGGCGTGGCCGCTCACCGGCGAGCCGTGGAGCCCGACGGCGGCGTTCGGATTCCGGGTACTGGCCGACCTCGAGGATCGTGTTGGGTTCCTACCCGCGAAGAATGGCACACCGGCGAAGTTCGTCGACCTCGTCGCGGCCGAGCGCACCAAGTACGCGTTGGCCTCGTCGTACCACACGGCCTACGTCATGGGGATGTTGTGCGCGCTTGCGCTGCGGGCCGAGGACACGCTGCCGACGGCGTTCATCGGACGGGAGGTGCCTCGCGCCGTTGTCGACGAACTGCTGGCCGTGATCGGCGACGACACTGCACCCTGGCGGGTCACGTTCGACCGGCTGGGGGCCGACGAGCAGCGCCGCCTCGGGTCCGTGCTGATGGATATGGCCCTGCTCACGTCGGCGCGGGGCAACGACTACGCCACGGTGGCGTCACTCCTCGGGCGAGCCGTGCAGCACGGCCTCGCCGGTTCGCCGCTGTGCGCGCAGGCCGCCCAGCTCCTCCACCGCGTGGCTGTCGGCGCCCAGGTGCTGGCCGGCTGACCGGAGGATGGCGCGGGTTTCGGAAGCTCAGTAGCGCTCAGAGCACTTGGGCGACGAAACCCACATTTCCTGACGGGTCAGCGTCGGCGCTGGCGGCGTCGGCGAAGCCAAGCGTAGGTAGGGAACGCCGCAGTCAGTGCGCCCGCCACTGAGATGAGCCACGGAGCGACACCTCCGGTCGTGAGTCCGACGGTGACTCCGAACACCGTGAACGCGAGGCCAAGCATGCATTGGGCGAACTGTCCCCCACCGTTGGCGGTCTTCGGAAGAAAGGAATCGAATTTGTGCGGCCAGTCACCGTTCATTGCAACCATGCTAAAAGCAGTGGCGAGCCAGTCGCAGGGGTGCTAGTCCGCAAGCCGGACGATGGTCTTGCCGACGTTGCGTCCGGCGAACAGGTCACAGAACGCGATGCCCACGTTCTCGATGCCTTCAAGCATGTATTCGGTGCTGTGCAGCCGACCTTCGGCGATCCAGTCGAGGATCTGGCGACGCGCCTCGGGGTAGCGGTCGTGATTGAAGTGGGTCATGAACCCTTCCATGCGCGCATGGTTGGTCACGAGCTGGAACAGGTTCGACGGTCCCGGAAGGGGAGCCGTTTCGTTGTAGGTGGCGACTGCGCCACAGAGCACGATCCGCGCCCCGGGCGTGATGCGGGCGAGGACGCTCTCGAGCAGCGGGCCGGACACGTTGTCGAAGTACACATCGATCCCGTTCGGACACGCCTCGGAGAGTTGCGCGTCGACGTCGCCGTATCGGTCGACAGCGGCGTCGTAGCCCAGGTCGTCGACGAGCCGACGGCACTTCTCTGCGCCACCGGCAATGCCCACGGTCCGAGCGCCGAACACCTTGGCGATCGGTCCGGCGACGGATCCGACGGCCCCGCCGGCGGCACTGATGACGACCGTCTCGCCTGACTTCGGCCGTCCGATGTCGGAGAGACCGAAATACGCCGACAGTCCGGTGTCGCCGAGGATGCCGAGGTGCCAGCTCAGCGGGCAGTCGAGATCGGTCGGCACGCGAACGAAGAAGTCGGTGGCGTCGGTGATCGAGAACTCTTCCCACGCGAGCCTGGCCATCAGGAGTTCCCCCACCTGGAATCCCGGGTGGCGGGACTCGACGACCCGGCCGAGGGTGAGTCCCATAACGGGCGCGCCGATCGGCATCTCCGGAAGGATGTGGTCGCTGCTGCCCTCGTCCATCCAGTGGCGGAACCCGGCGTCGAGCGACGCGTAGAGGTTCTGGAGAATGACCTCGCCATCGCTTGCCGGGCGCATTGCTTGTGTGACGACGGCGAAGTCGTCGGGACGCGGGGATCCCTGCGGACGGCGGGCGAGGACAACGGCTCGGTACGACTCGGTCATGGGCTCGGACCTTTCGGGTGGATCAAGCAGTCGATGATGTCAGCGCGGGGGCCGAGGGCGACAGCGGGCGGTCGCCGACGATTCAGCCGGCGTGTCCCGCGGCGATCGCTTCGTTCGTGAACGCGGCGAACTTCATCGTGTCGAACGCCACGACGAGTCGGGCATCCGTCTCGATGATCACGCGATGGGGGGAGTCGAGGAACTTCGCGAAGGCGCGTCGGTAGGCATCTTCGGGAGCGGCGGCGACACCGGAAAGCGTGGCGTAGAACCAGGTCTTGAGCTCGTCGAAGCCGGGGTCGCCGTTGGCGTGCACGATGGAGTCGCCCTTGTACGAGGCCGTTTTTCCGTTGCGGTTGATGACGATGCCGGACTGTGGGCGCTTGCGGAGCGCGGGCACGCGCTTGCGTCGGGCGGCGCACGTGGTCCAGAACTTGCCGTCGCGGTAGACGTACGCAACGACCACGCCCACCGGGTAGCCCTCGGCGGTGGTCCAGTTGAAGATGCACTCGCCTCCGGTCTCGACGAGGGCACGAAGCGCTTCGTCGTCGAGCTTCATGGTGGTGAGGTCTTCGTAGTCGATCTGGTCGCTGTCCATGTTGGGTCCTCGCTGGTGGTGGTTTGGTTCGGTTTGAGGTGGTGTACCGGGTCTCGACGGGCCGAGGCTCGACGTGTCCCGAAGTGAAGATCAGATTGTGCTGACGCGCAGGAGCAACTTGCCCTGGTGTCCGCCGCCGAGCAGGAGACGAAGGGTCGCGGGGAAGTTCTCGACACCCGCTTCGTAGTGTTCGGGCATCACGAGCTCTCCGGAGGTCAGCCAACCGGCGAGCGCCGCTTCGGCTTGGGGGAACTGGGCGTGGAAGTGGGTCACGGCGAAGCCCTCCATGCGGGCGTGGCGTTCTGCGAGCTTGAGGTAGTTGCGCGGCCCGCGCACGTCGTCCATGTGCTGGTACTGCGAGATGGCTCCGCAGATCACGACCCGCGATCCTTCGACGATCTGCATGAGAACCGCGTCGAGGATGTCGCCGCCGACGTTGTCGTAGAACACGTTGATACCGTCCGGCGCGAGCTCGCGCAATCGAGCACCGACATCCTCGTTCTTGTAGTCGATGCCGGCGTCGAAACCGAGCTTGTCGGTGATATAGGCGACCTTCTCGGGTCCACCGGCGATGCCGATTACTCGCGTTGATCCGGCGAGGCGCGCCAGCTGACCGGCCATGGACCCAACGGCACCGGCGGCGGCCGACACGACAACGGTGTCGCCGGCCTTGACCGCGCCGACCTCGAAGATCCCGAAGTAGGCGGTCATGCCGGTGGTGAGGCCGAGCCCGCCGAGGTACGTCGTGGGCGTCAGCGAAGTGACGTCGAGCTTGCGCAGCGCCGCGCCGGGCAGGGTTGCGATCGTCTGGGCACCGAGTGGTCCGAACACGTGGTCACCGGGTTCGAGCCCGTCAGCAGTGCTCTCGATCACTCGTCCCACGCCCAGCGCAACAACGGCGGCGCCGAGACTGGCCGTGCCGTGATAGGCGCCTTCGTCGAGCACGGTACGGATGAACGCGTCGATCCCGAGGACGTCGACCTGGATGTGCACGTGGCCGGGCGTCAGCGCCTGAACCGGCTCATCGACGATCTCGAAGTCGGTGTCAGCCGGCGTCCCGTTCGGCCGGCTGACCAATACGACTTTGCGATTCGTACGCGCGCTTGTCATCACATTCCTCCGTCGACGGACAGTATCTGACCGGTTACCCAGCTGGAGGCGGGCGAGGCGAAGTAGAGAACTGCTGCGCCGAGGTCTTCTGGAGTGCCCAGCCTCCGCATCGGCAGACGCAAGAGCTTTTCAAGCCGCGGGAGGTCGGTGTCTTCGAGCTTCATGGCGGTCATCATGATTTCCGTCGGTACGGCGCCCGGCATGATGCAGTTCACCCGGATGCGCGGCCCGAGTTCCTTGGCGAAGGTGACAGTCAGCGAGTTGACACCAGCCTTCGCCGCGGCGTAGTGGCCGCTTCCCGGCACCGTCATCACGGCAGCGCGTGACGAGATGTTGACGATGCGTCCCCCGTCTCGCATGTGGCGTGCTGCGGTGGTCGTGCAGACCCACACCGCGGTGAGGTTGAGCCGGAGTGTCGCCTCCCACTCATTGGGATCGAGCTCGGTCAGGGGCGCTTGGATGGGCGAGCCGCCGGCGTTGTTCACCCAGATGTCGAGGTGGCCGAACTCGTTGACCGCAGCCGCAGCGAGTGCCTCGACGGCGTTCTTGTCGGTCACGTCGGTGGCCACGGCGATGGCGCGACCACCCCGTTCGCGAATCCCCGCAGCCACGCGTTCGATCTCGTCGAGACGTCGGGCGGCGCACACGACGGCTGCGCCGGCATCGGCCAACGTGGTGGCGATGCCCTCGCCGATGCCCCGCCCGGCACCCGTGACCACGGCGACGTCGTCGGACAGGTTGAACAGTTCGTGCATCGGGTGCTCCCGGGTCGGCAATATCTTACTGGCGGTAAGTACTATGACATCATGTCCTCACCAGCGAAAGTCGGGACAGCGATGACGAATCGACGGAGTGCGATTGCCGGCAAGGTGAGCCGATAGTGGATCGAGTCCGCCGTCGCCCCGGTCGCCCGACCGGTCGACAGCACGTGGTCGACCGCGAGCGCGTGCTCGACGCCGCCGAACGGGCGATCACGCAGTACGGCGCCGGCGTGTCGATCGAGGCGATCGCCCGTGAGGCCGGAGTCACGAAACCGATCGTGTATGCCCGAGTCGGCAAGCGCACCGAGGTCTCCGACGCGTTGGCGCAACGACTCGCTGACCGCCTGATGGAGGCAGCAGGCTCGGCGATCGCGCAGCACCGTAGCGGGCGCATGCAGCTGGTCGCGATGATCCGGTCCAACCTCGAGATACTGGCGGCACACCGAGAGCTCTTCTTGTTCGTCACGGGAGGGGCGTCGGAGGAGATGCCGCAGAGAACCCTCTTTCTCGCTGGACAGTCTGCCAAGCCGATGGCCGACCAGATCGCCGTGTGGCGAACGGCTGCGGGTCTGGATCCGTCCGTTGCCCTGGCGTGGGCCTACGGCGTGGTCGGTCTGCTGAACATGGTGTCGCTCTGGTGGATCAACGAGTCCGATCAGCCGGCCGAGCGAGTTGCGGAGCAGTTGGCGGAACTCCTGTGGTCGGGGCTCGCCGGCGCGACCACCGCCCGTCCCGCCAGGTAGCTGCCGAATCCGTCAGGCCGCACTCGCTGCCTGGTGGCAGAACCCGTCGAGTTGACGGTCGTTGGAGTATCCCTGTTTCGACTTGACAAACAACTTACGGTGGGTAAATTGCTATGCCGTAGGTCACTACCGCCCGATGCGAGACCCGTCCACTCCCGCAGCGTGACGGGTGAGGCGGTAGCGAAGTCGAGTCGGCAACACGCCGTGTTCTGACGAGTCCACAACCGAACAACCGAACACCCGAAAAAACGAACCGGAGACACACATGTCGATGACCGAAGACGTTTCCCGCCCAGCGCATCTGCTTGGCAACGGAGCTCCCGTGCAGGAGGAGCAGACGCTCACCGAACTCCGTGTGTCGGGAACGATTCCGCCTGAGCTCGACGGTCGCTACCTTCGCAATGGCGCCAACCCGTTGACCGGTATGAGCGACCATCCCTTCTTCGGTGACGGCATGATCCACGGTGTGCGGCTCCGTGGTGGCAGGGCGGAGTGGTATCGCAACCGCTACGTGCAGACGCCGTTCATCCGCAACCCTGAGCTCAACATCTTGGACTTCGAGATCGCACTCAACAAGGAGACGTCCAAAGCCAACACTCACGTCGTCGGCCACGCCGGCAAGATCCTCGCCCTCGAAGAGGGACACTTCCCCTACGTCCTCGACGGTCTGCTCAACACCGTTGGCCCGACCGACTTCGGCGGCAAGCTGACCGGCTCGTTCACCGCCCACCCGAAGATCTGCCCGGTGACGGGCGAGCTGCTGGCGTTCGGCTACTCGGCCTTGGCGCCGTACCTGACCTACCTGCGTGTCTCCGCCGACGGCCAGCTCGTCCAGAGTGAAGAGATCACGGTCGGCGGTCCGACGATGATGCACGACTTCAACGTCACGCAGAACTTCATCATCTTCATGGACCTGCCTGCCGTATTCGACATGGAAATGGCGCTGCGCGGGGAGATGCCGATCCACTGGGACGACAACTACCCCGCCCGACTCGGCGTGATGCCGCGTAACGGCACCGACGCCTCGGTCGTCTGGTACGACATCAACCCCTGCTACGTCTTCCATCCGCTGAACGCGTATGAGGACGGCGACAACATCGTGATCGACGTGGCACGTATGAGCCACGTGTGGCGCGACGGGGGTATGGACTTCCCAAGCCCGATGCTCTACCGCTGGACCATCGACACCAAAGCCGGCACCGTTGCCGAACGTCAGATCGACGATCAGCCGGCCGACTTCCCGCGTGTTCCCGACAGCAGGGTCGGGCTGAAGCACCGCTTCGGCTACCTGATGGGCTTCGACGTCAACATGAGCTTCGAGAACGCCAAGAGCTCGTCGGGCATGCTGCTCAAGTACGACCAGGAGACCGGCGTTCGTTCGTCGATCAATGTCGGTCACGGCCGTCAGCCGGGCGAAGCGGTGTTCGTGCCGGCCGAGGGAGCCAAGAACGAGGACGACGGCTATCTCATCACCTACGTGTACGACGCGAACACCGAGCTGAGCGAGTGCGTGATCTTCGACGCCGCCTCGATGAGCGACGAACCGGTGGCGTCCGTGCACCTGCCTCGTGTGCCGTTCGGCTTCCACGGCAGCTGGGTCAACGCCACAGTGGCGGACTGACCAAACCGGAACCTCAGAGACCATACGGAACCCTGAGCGAGCGAAACGTCGAGAACGGTCCGGTCCGATGCCCATGACCCTGCTCGTCTGGTGCTGCGTCGTTTCGCGCCGTGCCGCTGCTGCTGGCAACAGGGGCGCCACAACCCAGGTCGTGGTGGCATGACGACTCCGCAGTCCCTGACCGACGTCACCGTCGACTGGATGGCCGAGGCCCTCGGCGTCGCGCTCCACGGCATCGATGTCGAAACCATTGGCGCCGGCCACGGGTTCATGGGCGAGTTGGCGCGCGTCACGCTGCACTCGTCGGACCCGACGGCGCCGTCGTCGGTGATCGTCAAGCTGCCGACCTCCGATCCCGGTGGCCGTTTCATCGGGGAGATGATGCGGGTGTGGGAGCGCGAGCACTGCTTCTACCGCGACGTCGCTCCGCAGTTGAACATCCGGGTTCCGAACGCTCTGGTGAACATCCTCGAGCCGCCGTGTCTGGTGCTCGAGGATCTGGCGCCCGCGGTGCCCGGTGATCACGTCGCCGGCGCAACCTTGGATCAGGCCGAGCGGGCGATCGATCTTCTGTCCCGCCATCACGCGGCATGGTTCGAGCATCCGCAGCTGGCGTCGTTCACGTGGATGCCCGGCCTCGACGATCCGCAGATCCTCACCCTCCCCGACACCTTCAACATGGGGTGGCCGCTCTTCCTCGAACGATTCAAGGGGGAACTCCCCGAGCGGGTCCTGCGGTGGTGTGAGCAGTTCGTTGTCACCATCCCGGAGTGGATCCAGAGCCATTTCGACGATCGATCGACCATCGTCCACGGCGACTTCCGACTCGACAACATGTTCTTCCTGGCTGACGGCGGCGTTGCCGTGATCGACTGGCAGATGAGCATGAAGGCGCCGGGCCAGACCGACCTCGTCTACTTCTGTGCCAACAACCTCAGCGTCGAGATGCGGCGAGAGCACGAAGACGCTCTCATCATGCGCTACGTCGACGGGTTGCACGCCGCAGGTGTGCCGGCCGACGCCGTCACGCTCGAAACGGTCCGCCACGGCTACCTCGAGGGGCTGTTGTTCTACGCCGTGTCCTTCGGCGCGAGCCTTCTCACGATCGATCCGGCCAATGAGCGCGGTGCCGCGCTCTTCGACGCATTGGTACGACGCACGTTTGCCGCCGTCGACGATCTCGACGTCGGAACGGCACTCGGGTTCGCATGATTCGCTGCAGCCTGTAACACTCCGCAAGTCGCACTCCGAAAGCTGCACTACGCAACGTTTTGTCTCACCGAACACCAGTAGTTCCAATGACCAACCAAGGAGCGAACAACGCCATGACACCCACGACACGCAAAGCGGTGCGAACGATCGCCGTTCTCACCGCGCTCTCCGTCTCCGCCACGATGGCGCCGCCGGCGCACGCAGCGACGAAGGCGAAGCTGACTCCGTCCAACAACTTTCCGACCCTGAAGCCGGCCACTGGCAAGGTGTTCACGATCGGCATGACCAACACCGAAGGTGCCGCGGGCGGACTGGACTATCCGGAGATCCGCACCTTCGCCCAGAGCGCGGTCGACTACTTGAACAAGCGCGGCGGAATGGGTGGCCGCAAGATCAAGCTCGAGGCGTGTGTGGTCAAGGCCTCGCCGGAGACCTCCGCGGCGTGCGCCCAGGAGCTCGTCGGCAAGAAGGTCGACGCGATCCTCCTCGGTCTCGACATCTTCCCGGCATACGCGACCTACGATGCCGCCGGGATCCCGGTCTTCGGGGTGCTGCCGATCCTTCCGGGTGACTACACCGCGAAGGCGGTTCTCTTCGGAGGGGGCAACGCCGCCGCCATGGCAGTCACGGCGGCCGCCGCCAAGATCCACTACAAAGCCAAGAGCGTCGGCATCCTCGCCGCCGACAATCCCGGAACCGCCGGCACCGTTGCTGCACTCGAAGCATCGCTCAAGAAAGCCGGGATCACCTTCAAGACGGTGAAGGGCGGCGACAACGAGACCGACGCCGGCTATCAGGGCCTCATGCGTGAAGCTTCGAAGGACAATCCCGAGGTGTTGATCTCGCTCTACGGCGATGCCGGATGCATCGGGACGATCCGCGGACGCGCTTCGCTCGGGATCAAGATTCCGGTGCTGTCCACCATCATCTGCGGCGGAGCGGACGTACTCGCCGCGGCCGGCGACGACCTGACCGGCTGGGCTTTCCCCGGCCTCCAAACCGACAGGCCCACCCCGGAACGCGCCATCATCCAGGCCATCACGGCCCCGGTGCGCAAGGTCAAGCCCGCCGAGATCGATCCCAATGCGCTCGGCCTCGGAGTGCTTGGCGTCCAGGGCATCATGACGATGGCCGAGCATGCCAACCGGATGAAGACCAAGAAGATCGCGGTCACCGGAGCGTCGCTGTTCTCCTACTTCCAGACGGTGCGCGGAACGGTTGCTTGGCCGCTTGGGGCAAAGCTGGAATGTGGCGCGCTCCCGACCTACCCGGCCGTCTGTGGGTTCACGCTCCCCGTGGCGGAGTACACCAAGGCCGGCAACAAGACCATTCCGGGGCTGGAGTCGGTTGATTCCAAGCCGTACCTTCCGTAGTCAACCGACCCTGCTTTCACTCTCTAGGTAACGTTCGTCTCTCGTGATCGACTACGTCTTCTATTTGCTGCTCGGTAGCGGGGCGGCAGCAATCATCGCGGCGTTCGGGCTCGGGTTGGTCATCACCTACCAGGGCTCGGGCATCGTGAACTTCGCCTATGGCGGTATGGCGATGTGGACGGCGTTCGTCTACGGCGACCTTCGAAAGGGCGCATACCCCTTTCCCGTTCCCGGGCTCCCGGCGCGCTACCACTTCGGTGGTGGCGACGTCGGGTTCCGGTGGGCGTTCTTTCTTGCCATGTTGACGTCCGCGGCGTTGGGGCTCATCGTCTATCTGCTGGTGTTCCGGCCGCTGCGAAAGGCTCCGGCGCTCGCCCGCGTCGTGGCGAGCGTCGGGTTGGTGATCTTGCTCATGGATCTTGTTCGCGGCCGTTTCGGTGACACCAACGTTTTTCGTGTCCCGAGCATCCTTCCGAGGGAACCCGTATCGATCGCTTCTGGTCTGACGGTACCGCGTGATGGTTTGTGGCTCGCCTTCATCGTTCTGGTCATGGCTGCTGCGCTGTGGGCAACGTTTCGCTTCACCCGCGTCGGCTTGATCACCCGCGCTGCGGCCGAGAACGAGAAGG
>JANOHI010000264.1:0-7076 GCA_031406385.1 Acidimicrobiia bacterium | reverse complement strand
GACTCGTAGCCGTCGATCGTGCCGTCGACCATCGTGAATAGTGCGACCTTCGGGGACAGGGGCCGCAGTTCCGCAGCGAGCTCAGCCTTCTCCTTCGAGGTGAAGAACGCCTTTGCTCCACAGTCGTTCACGATGTACTCGGCCTCGCCGAGCGTGAGCCGACTCGAGATCGCGGTGTAACGAAGGCCGGCGCGCTGCGCGGCCCAGCAGATCCGGAAGTACCACGCGTTGTTCTCCATCAGCAGCGCGATCGAGTCGCCCTGCTCGATTCCGGCCGATCGCATGAGGTGAGCGATCCGGTTGGAGTCCTCGTCGAGCTGGCGATACGTGATCGTTCCACCCGACGTCGCCATGATGTAGGCGGGCTTGTCTGGCGTGGCTGCGGCGTGTTGTCCTAGGTGCACGACGCAGGATCGTAGGCCCAGGAGGCGAAATACGCCCGATCAGATGCTTTCGAAGATCTCGATGCGCGGGGGTCCGGCCACGCCCGCCTTCTCCATGCCCGCCTTCAGCGCGGGATCGTTAGCGAACGCTTCCGCCTGCGCCACCGTCGGGAAGTCATGAAGGATGAAGACGTCGTTGGCATTGTCGGGGGCCCGCATCACCTTCTTGTCGGTGCATCCGTGCTGGAGTCGCAGCGGCTCGAGCTCGTTATAGACCACATACCACGCGGCGAAGTCGGCGACGGGATGGCGGACGGCGATGGTTGCGCTCATGAGAGTTCCTTGTCAGGTGGGGGCGGCGATGCCTCCGATTCACAGTCTGCACGTCTCCGGTCCGAGAGTCGAACGAAGAGTGTCTGAACGGCGAAGTCCTCCGGAGTTTCCGCCTTTGTGCAACGTTTCCTACTGTCCGCGTTTCGTTCCCGACGGAGGTGGTCCAAGGTCGTGTCGGCGTTCATCGAATCAACATCAAATGGTCACCGGTTCCTCGGTAATTACACGAGTGGAATTCAGGTCGACTTCGTACGTTGAAGCCCGTGGGAATACCTCGGGAACACCATTTCGGATGGCCGGTGCCCCCAACGGTGGCGACTTCGTGAATCTCGGGGCGACAGTCATGCGGCTCGACGATCACCAGGTCGTCGGTTGGGTTTCTCGGGCGAGTCCTCGCTCGGCGCACGTATTTCGATCGTTGATCGCTCGAAACACCGCGGTACGCCACCTCTTCGTCGCAATGTTCGCGTCACTCGCCGCGGACGCAATGGCGTCATTGCTGCTCGCGCAGCTCCTGGTGTTCGGAACCGGCACGCGGCCAGGTCCGGACGCGATGTTGCGAGCGGTTCTCTTTGCCACGATGCCGATCATCGTGTTCGCCCCTGCTGCCGGAGCACTCGTTGATCGGGTCTCGCGGCAGTCGCTCCTCGTGTTCGGACACCTCGCCCGGTCTGGCCTGACGTTTGCGTGCTGCGTGGCGACCGTGCACTCGCTTCGTTGGGTGGCCTACCTCGCGTTGATCGCCCTGCTCGGATTGAGCCGAGTCCTCTACACATGCCGCTCTGCGTCGATCCCCTTCCTCGTCGCCCCCGATGACCTTGTCAGCTCGGATTCCGCCATGTTGACGATCGCGATGGCCGCCGGCCCGCTCGGCGCGGCTTTGGGTTCTGTCGCTGCGTGGACAGACCCGGCCTACGGCTTCGCGTTCGCTGCCGGACTCCACCTCGTCGCCGTGCGTTGGTATCGGAAGCTGCCGGCAGATCTCGGTGGCCGCACTGCCCGAGCGCGCTCGCTGCAATCGGTCCATCAATGGCGCACGGTCCGATCCGAATTGCGGAGGACGACGACTCGGCTGGCGATTGTCGCTACCGCATTTCACCGCCTGCTACTTGGCGCGGGCCTTGCCGTCGTTGTCACCGTGGTGGACCGTCGTTATGCCGTTTCGGCGCCGGGTTACGCGATGACGCTGGGAGTATCCGGTCTCGGCTCGTTCGTGGGAGCACTGGCCGCCCCGAGAACGAGCCGCCTCCCCTGGCTTCGTCACGTGTCGCTCGCCTGTGCACTGCCCGGCGTTTCCTTCTTCGTCGCCGCGCTGACTGATGCGCCGGTGTTTGCGATGGTGTCTCTCATGCTGGCGGCCTTTGCGTTCCAGAACCTGCGGGTTTCGGCGGACGCGAGAGTTCAGGGCGCTGCCACCGGAGAATCTGTCGGCCGCGTCTTCGCGTTGTACGACATGATGTTCAACCTTGCGTTCGCAGTCGGCGCGATAAGTGGGTTGTTCCTCACTCTCGTTTGCCGATCTGGCCTTCTTCTGGCGGGTATCTCCGCGTGCTACCTCGGTGGCGCGGGACTTGCTTCGCGCCGGTCACGGCCGCGCCGATTCTCCGCAAAGGCGACGTTCCCATGAACAGCGGGACGCTTCGTTCACATCGAGTGCGTTCGATGCATCCAACGGCGCGTCGAAAGACCGCAACGTCGCCGCGCCGCCTTCGTGTGGCCATCGTTGCGGAGACGTTTGTGCCCGCGATCAATGGCGTGACGAACTCGGTTCGTCGTGTAGCGCATTACCTTGTCGGTGAGGGGCACGAGGTGCTTGTCGTGGCGCCGTCTCCCGGCCCGGAAGTCGTCGACGGCGTGCGAGTCAAGCGCGTGCGCTCCGTGGAGTTCGCTCGGTACGGCGACCTCCATATCGGGTTGCCATCGAGGTCGGTCGGCAGGATCATCGAGGATTTCAAGCCCGATGTTGTTCACTGCGCCGCACCACTTGTCTTGGGCGTGGCAGGGTTACGCGCGGCACGCCGACTCGGTGTTCCCGCTGTCGCCGTTTACCAGACGGACATAGCCGGCTTCGCCAAACGGCACGGACTCTCGTTTGCTTCGGGGTCGTTGTGGCGGTGGTTGCGTTGGGCGCATTCGCAGGCCGATCTGACGCTCGCACCATCGACGGCGTCGGTGTGGGACCTTCGCCAACACGGGGTTTCGCGGGTCGCTCGATGGATGCGCGGAGTCGACACGGCCGCATTCAACCCGCGTCACCGAGATGAAGAGCTCAGGAGTTCGCTCGTTCGACCGGGCGAGGTTCTGATCGGCTACGTCGGGCGACTGGCGCGGGAAAAGCAACTTGAACTGCTGGGCCCGCTTCTCGCTCTCGAGGGCGTCCGCCTGGTGATCGTCGGTGACGGGCCCCATCGAGCGCGGCTCGAAGATCGGCTCCGTGGCGCGACCTTCGCCGGCCTCCAAACGGGAAGCGATCTCAGTCGCTATGTGGCCTCACTCGACATCTTCGTCCACACCGGAGTCGATGAGACCTTCTGTCAGGCGTTGCAGGAGGCGCTCGCCGCGGGTGTCCCAGTCGTAGCGCCCGCAGCTGGCGGGCCAATGGATCTCGTGCACCATGGCGTCAACGGATTCCTGTGGTCCCCGACGTCGTCGACGGCGTTGGTCGGCGCCGTCGACGAACTGGTTCGCTCGCCCCTCCAACGTGGCCGAATGGCGGCGGCGGCAAGGTCGACGGTGGCGCACCGTACATGGAGCAACGTCAATGAGGAACTCGTCGGGCACTATCGATCAGTGATGAGCGGTCTTGCGTTTGCCTACGCACAGTTGCCCCAATGAGCTGGTTCATCGTGTCGCTGCACGATGTTGCGCCAACCACAATTGGGCAGAGCCGCGAATGGTCGCGGCTACTTGATCCGCTCGGGGTCCGCTCTTCACTGCTGGTCATCCCCGGGCCATGGAACGGGGGCCCGGCGATTGACGCACACGATGAACGAGCCCGAGCCGCGATTGCATGGGTCGCGCAACGGGTGGCAATCGGCGACGAGGTTGTGCAGCATGGCTGGGAGCACGCTGAAGCATTCGATCAGTCCGATGTTCCGGTGATTCGTCGGGTCGTCGGGCGCGTTCTGGCGCGAGGGTGCGCGGAGCTTTGGAGCACTGATGCAGCCGAGACCCGACGGCGCGTCCATCTCGGATTTCGCACGATGCAACGGGTCGGTCTTTGCCCGACCGGTTTCGTTGCTCCTGGGTGGCTCATTCAGCAGAGTGCCCTGCGCACACTCTCGGCGTACGGTTTTCGCCATACGAGCACGCATTTAGAGGTGCGATCACTTGGCGATGACCGACGCTGGAAGGTCCCCGTTCTGTCGCAGCGTTCACTCAGCTTGGCCGCGCCATCCGCCGCGCGCACAACGACCTCTCTCGCGCGGGCACTCATCACCATGCGGCGCCCCTTCCGACTTGCCCTTCACCCTGACGATCTCTTCGATCCTCACTCCCGACGAGCAGGACTGCGCATCGCTGAGGCGGCCGTTCGCGCAGGATATCGCTCCATCACGTACGCAGCGCTGGTGCAGCCTGCGCCGCTGACTCGCGTCGGCCGTTCGGTTGCATGACGACCGAAGCGATGCACATCGTCCAAATCGCCAATTTCGTCACGGAGCAGTCGGGCGGGCTTCGACGGGTGCTCTGCGAGCTGGGGTTGCGCTATGTGGCGCAGGGGCATCGGTGCACACTGATCGTGCCGATGCGTTCCCGGTCGGAGGTCGTTCCCTCGTTCCTCTCGACGAACGGTGTTCGAGTGGTCCGTGCCTCCGGCGTTCGGGTGCCGTGCTCCGGAGGGTATCGGGCGATTGTACGACGCCGCCCGCTTCAACGGCTTCTCGAGGAACTGCGGCCATCAGTCGTAGAGTTGTCCGACAAGACAAGCCTTTCGTGGCTTCCGGCGTGGCTGCGCCGGCGTGGCGTGCCGACCGTCCTCGTGTCCCACGAACGCCACGACCATCTCCTTGCGGGGTCTCTGCCGAACTGCCTCCAGTGGCGCAGGCTCATCGCTCGCTGGATCAGCCAGGTCGGTGAGTCGGTCGAGGCGATCGTGTGTGCGTCGAGTTACTCCGCCGAACCCTTTCTCAGATGGACGGAGAAGATCTGCATTGTTCCGCTCGGAGTCGATCTTGCCTTGTTTGCGCCGCGTACGACCGGTCATCACGCGTTCGGTTCCGACGACGAGCCGCCTATCAACCTGGTGACGGTTGGACGTCTGTCGCCCGAGAAGCGGCCCGGAGACTCAATCGCCGTGCTCTCGGAACTCCATCGACGCGGACGTCGTGTGCACCTGCACATTGTCGGTGACGGGCCGATGCGCGATCGGCTTCAACGCGACGCTTCGGGACTCGGTGTGACGTTTCACGGACACATCGAGGATCGCGCCAAACTGGCCGAGTTGCTACGAGGTGCCGACGTCGCGCTGGCGCCGAGTCGGGTCGAGACATTCGGGCTCTCGATTCTGGAGTCGATGGCTTCGGGCTTGCCGGTGGTCGTGCCAGATGGTGGTGGTGCATGCGAACTCGTGCGTCCCGGTACGGGTGCCGTGACGAGGTCTGACCCAATTGCTATGGCCGATGCCGTCATCGCTCTCGTCGAGCAGTCACGGGGCACACTGACGCAGAGCGCGATACGGCACCGTTGCCGCACCCACGCCGAGCAGTATTCGTGGGAATCCGCTGCCGAAGGAATCCTCGCCGTCCATCGCAGCGCTCTACCAGCGGCCGCGGAGAACGCGATCCAGCGAGGCAACGACCCGGTCGAGTTTGTCGTCGCGAAGGCCTGGTTGGGCGGAGCGTGCATGGACCACCGTGATGCGGTCACCGCTGCGGAACGCCATCGCTGTGATGGTCCCCGCCCAGCATGCCGAGTTCTCGCTTCAGGTTGACGAAACGACCCCGGATTGCGCCGATCCCGCAACCGTCAACGGTGCCATCGACCGTGACGAAGCCGGCGAACTTCCCCAGCCCAGGGCTGTTGTAGGACGTCGTCATGGCGAGTCGGCAGAGCGGAAGCCGCCACGCCGGATTCGGGATCGGTTGTGCAGTGGTGAACGCTGGCGTCAGCGGAGCGTGAAGACGCCGAGCTGGGCCGACTTGATCGCCGCGGTCTGTCCCTGGACGAGCAGGAACAGCGCCTCGCGCGCGAGCCGCTGCGCCTGATGGTCCCGGACGATGCTCCGCCCGCCGCCGCAGGCGAGCGCTGCCGCGCTGCATCGAAGGGAAAAGGCTGATGCCTCGGCTCGGGCCGCGGCCATCTCGGTTTCCGACGAAGCGGCATCGAGACGCGTCCGGCGGTGGACGAGTTCGTGAGCGAGTGCGTCCCCATGATCGCCGAGCAGGGTCAGGCATCGTTGGGCGAGGCCGATCGCCAATGATCCATTGGTACGGAGGCCGGCGGCGTCGCGCACCATCCAAGCCTGGAGGGGCTCGATCACCGTGACCCGGTCATCGGGGACGAAGTGATGGTCGAAGTGAAGGGTCACCGTCGACGAGGCGTTGACAGCGGCAAGCTCCAGTCGCTCAGCGCGGAGGGTCGGCCCGGCCTTGGCATCGATGAGTGCCCAGACGATGGTCTGCGCATCGTCGTGTTGAAGCGAGGCGGTGTGGACACGGTGAATCCGCTCCCATCCCGTGACCCAGGGCGCTGAGCCGTTCACCAACCAGCCGCCGGTTGTTTGCGAGGCTGTCAGAACCGGCGGACCGGGTCGGCGCAGATGGGCGAACGCAACACCGAGGCGGAGTTCGCCCGAGGCCGCTGCCGCCGCGGTTCCGTCGGCGATGAGGTGATCGGCGTGAGCCACGACGTTGCTGGCCCCGAGGTGCTGCAGCCAGACGAATGCTGTCGTCAGGCACCCGCCGCTCAGTATCTCGATGACCTCCAGCAGTTGAGCCGGTGGGAGGCCCGGGCCGCCGACATGCACCGGTATCGCCGCCCCGTACAGCCCGAGTGAGGCGAGGGCGTCGAGGTTGCTTCTCGGGAGGACCGTCGAGGCGTCGGTGGCGAGTGCGCCCGGGAACAGCACGTCATCGGCCAGTGCTCGCGTCCTCTCGACGATGGGGTGAGAACTTCCGGTGGGGGCCACACCCCAGTGTTGCCGTTCCTGGCCAATAGGACACCGATTCCGGTGATCGATCAAATGTTGCTGCTCGGGCGGAGCGGCGGCGTTTGGCCGACGGACAGCGGCGTCGGCGTCACCCCGCCCCAGCGACGCCTGAGCGCCGAAGGTCCAGCGGTGCCGCGCAACCACAGAATCCTTCGGGGCCGGATCCGGTTCGGATCCGGCCCCGCTGTTCAGGTCGCGAGTGCCTCATCCAC
>JANOHI010000085.1:0-1977 GCA_031406385.1 Acidimicrobiia bacterium | reverse complement strand
GGGTGTGGGAATCGCCGGGAATGAGGTACGCCAGGTGGAACTTGACGAGTCGGTTGATGGACCGGTCGAGGCGGGCGGGTGCGGCACCGAGTGACCATGCGAGTTCGTCGTGTCCGATACCGATCGCTGCGTCGTCGGCGGGAAGCCACATGTTCAGGCGGGACCAGGCGAGGTAGCTGAGCGGCCCGATCACAGGCAGAACGTAGAACTGCGCGTAGGTCGAGTCCGGTTCGTGGATGTTGGCGGTCGGGGTGTAGCCGGCGGTGATGGTGATGAGTTCGGTTGTCGGGTCGGGCGTGAGAGTCGTCTGCGTGTTCATCGTGCGACCGGCCCGGCGGTGATGGCGGTGACGATGGGGGAGAGTGCCCGGGTGAGGCTGCGGGGCGGTCGGGTGGTGAGCAGTCCTGCGTCGACGGCACGGCTGATGTCGGGGGCGTAGGGGACGGTGGCGGTGACCGGTGTGCCGATGACGGTTTCGATGTCGGCGGGGGTGAGTGCTCGGCCGGGTTCGGTGATGACGACGAGGTGGTCGGGTCGGGGATGGCTGGTGGCGTGTCGGAGGGCGAGGTAGCACGGGCGGGTGACGAGTACCCGCGCGTCGGCGTGGCGGACCCATTCGGTTGCGGCGGGTATGGCGTCAATGGTGACGGTGTCGTAGTGGCCGAGTCCGCCGGTGAGCAGTCCGTAGGTCGCTGCGGTGAGCTCCGATGCATGGTTGCCGCGGGTGATGAGGTCGAGGTTCTCGGTGATCGGGGTGACGATGTCGGGGAGGGTGATGGTCGTGTTGGTGAGGTAGTCGCCGAGTCCGGGCCGGTCGGGTTCGTTGATGCCGAGTACGGCGGCGAGGTCGGTTCCGGTGTCGACGAGCAGTGTGCGGCGTCCGGCGCGGGCGGTGAGTATTGCGAGGGTGGCGGCGATGGTGGTGACGCCTTGTCCGGCTTTGTGGGCGTAGATGACGGTGATCATGAGCGGGGTTCCTTTCCAGGTCCGAGGTGTCCCGCCGATTTGGCGGGAAGGGCTGGCTGCCCTGCAGCCGTTGATGGCGGCGTTTCGCTGGTTGGGTGGCCGGTCTAGTGAGTGGGTGCCTGGTGGCGTCCGGCATTCGCAGCGTCACCGCAGGTGTGGTGGACGGCAACGGGGCTGCCCTTGACGGGACGGGACCCGATCAGCGCATGTGGACCATGTGACGTGCACATACCTTGTTCTTTGTCACCGTGTTGTCGGCGTGGCGTACCAATCGGTCCAGAGGAGTGACGGGTGGATGCCGAATCGGATGGCGACTCGGTCGGCGGACCAGTACGGGATGCCGTCGACACGCCAGCGTTGGATGGTGCGCAGCGGGTAGCCGGTTCGGCGTGAGAGGTTCGCGGCGGGGACGACGGCGAGTGGGAATCGGAGGCTCAGGGTGCGTGACATGGTGTGCTCCTCGGTGTGGCCGCTGGGTGCGGCAGGACCTGAGGAGGCGACAGCCGTCGGCCCGGTGATCGGTCAAGGGCGACCGGAGGGAGGCACGTGTGCCCGAAGGCCCTTGACGGATCAGCTCGTCCGGGCCGATGGCAGCATCACCGAACGTGTCTCGCCGCACACTCGGTCGCAGAGCGAGTCATCGGCGCGCTGATGGTGCTGTCGACCGGGGCAAGTCGACGGCACCGTGTCGGCGTGTCAGGTGAGTCGTGGTCCGTCGTAGGTCCACGTGGTGGCGAAGCAGGCGATCACTTTGCTGACGAGTTCGTCGACGAGCCGCTCGGTGTAGTGGTATGCGAACGTGGTATTCCAGTTCGGGTCGTCGCAGGACTGGTACTGGTAGCAACGCACCCACTGCAACGCTTGGGCGAACTGGGCCAGGTTCACGAGTCGCACTGTCGGGTTGGCGATGGTGGGGACGTCGGTGACCGGGTCGACGGGTTCGTTGTAGCGGGTGGCGACGGAGGTTCGGTTGGCGGCGAGCAGCTCCGCGGTGACGTAGCGGCGGTCACC
>JANOHI010000006.1:0-20996 GCA_031406385.1 Acidimicrobiia bacterium | reverse complement strand
CCGACGAAGATGTTGACGATCGCGAACAGCTCGATTGCTGTGCGCACGTCATCGCGGCCAGCGTCTCGCATCATCCGGGAGATCCCGACCGCTGACGACATTCGGCCCTGCGACTCGGCCTGCGTGAGAGGTTTGTTGGTGGCCGCCTTCTCCAGCGTCGTGCCATAGGACTTCAAGCTCGACGGGGCGAAGAAGCGGAACAGACCACCCCAGGTCTCGGGGATCAGACGGACCATCGAGGACACGGAGGCCCCGGCTCCCTCGAGCAGACCAACGCGATTCGTGGTCGTGCCGAAGGCGTTCTCGTCCCACTGCACACCGATTCGCATCACACCGTCAGCATCACGAACGGGCGTCAGGGGAAGCGTTGTCCGTTCTCCCTGCCGTTCGATCGTGACGGTAAGAGGAAGGCTCGTCGCCTCGTCAATAGCCGTCCTGACGTCGGAACCGATCTCAATCGGCATTCCACTGATCTCCACGATGCGGTCACCGGACCGGATCCCGGCCACAGCGGCAGGCGACGACCCGATCTCCAACGCATTCACCGACCCGACAACCGGACGAGAGAAACCGGTGATGCGCCCGAAACCGCTGTTCAGCGAGAGGAACAACACAAAGGCAAGGAGAAAGTGAGCGATCGTCCCGGCCGAAGCGAGGAGGATCTTGCGTGGGAAGGTGGCTGCCCGATAGGTTTTCGTTTCATCGGCTGGATCGGTGAGGACCTCGAGGTTCGTCATACCGATGACCTTGACGTAGCCCCCGAGGGGAAGCGCCTTCACTCCGAACTCGGTTCCTCCCCGATGGAACGACCACAGTCGGGGTCCGAAGCCAAGAAAGAACTCGGTGGCCTTCATTCCGGTCAGCCGAGCCGCAACGAAGTGTCCCGCCTCATGGAAGAGGATCATGAAGGCGAGCGCGCCAACCACAGCCAACATGAGGAGCTGACCGACCGACGCGCACCAGACGATAAGCGCCACCAAGGCGAGCGGGCCGATCGCCCGATGCATTGTGGCGGGTTCGTCGGCGATCACCCGGTCAGCGGCGGCGGCTTCGCGGAGGCGCGGTTCGACGCGAAGCAGTTCACCGGGATGGGCAGTGAGATCCAAGGATCCGGGCGTCTCGACGGCCGGAGCGGATTCGTCCGTGACCGTGTCGGTGCTGCTCAGGACGGCAATACCGGAGGCTTCGTCGGGATTCGGTGTCGGGTTGGAAGGTGTCGAGTCGGGTTGCATCGTCAGTCTCGCTTGTGTCGTGTCGGGTGGTTCACGTGTCATTGTCGGTATGTAGTGAAGTGCCCACCGTCTGGGAATCCCGTGAGTCGTTCGCGTTACGCGAGCCGCTCGACGATGCCGGTTGCCACCATGCGGGCAGCTCGGTCAGCGTCGACTACATCACCCACGGTGACAGGTATAGCAGAGTCAGCCACGTTGAGTGAACATTCGATCACTTCTGCAATATGCCCCCAACGCAGCCTTCCGGCGAGAAACGCAGCAACGGCAACCTCATTTGCGGCGTTCAACCATGCCGGCGCGACACCACCCATCCGACCCGCGGCGTACGCCAGGTCGAGGCAAGGAAATGCGACCCGGTCCGGGGCAAGAAAATCGAGCGACCCGACCGTGGCCCAATCGATCGATCCGAACGGCGTGGCGATCCGGTCCGGATACGCCAGCGCGTAACCGACGGGGAGCCGCATGTCGGGCATGGAGAGCTGGGCAATCGTCGAGCCGTCGGAGAACTCGGCCATCGAGTGGACCACCGACTGGGGATGCACGACAACATCGATGTCGTCGTAGTCGACATCGAACAACTCGTGCGCCTCTATCACCTCCAAACCCTTGTTCATCAGCGTCGACGAATCGATGGTGATTTTCGGGCCCATCTTCCATGTGGGGTGATCCAGCGCTTCATCGACGCTTACCGAGGCCAACGCATGCCGAGCGGCCAGCCCGCCACCGGCCGCCGCCGCTCGCTGCCGGAACGGGCCCCCGCTGGCCGTGAGCACGAGACGGCGCAACCGGTCCGGGCGACCCGCCTCGTGTGACTGGCGGCGAAAGGCCAGACACTGGTGAATCGCTCCATGCTCGGAATCGACCGGCACCAGTTCGGCGCCCGGAGTCCGCCGAACCTGACGTACAACCGGCCCCGCGGTGATCAGCGACTCCTTGTTCGCCAAGGCGAGTCGACGGCCGGCCCGCAACGCGGCAATGGTGACCGGAAGCCCGGCGAACCCCACGACGCCGTTGACGCAGACATCGGCTTCGGTGGCGATGTCGGCAAACGACTGCGGGCCGATCGTCAACTCGACCCCCGTCGGAAGTCGATCGCGAATCGTCAGCGCCGCATCGTGGTCGCCGACCGCAACGACACTTGGCCGGAACTCCTCGACCTGTGCGAGCAACGCCTCGACCGAACGCATTGCTCCCAGAGCGACGACTCGGAACCGCTCCGGGTTGGCACGGATCACGTCAAGGGTTTGCGTACCGACCGATCCGGTCGACCCGACGACAGACACCGTCACCGGTCCTGCGCTTCCCCCTGCGGACGCGTTCACCTTCCAAGCATCGCACCCATGGGTTCGATGACGTGACGCTCATCGCCGGCGGAACCGGCAGGGGGTCAGCTCAGAGCCAGTTCTTCAGGCGGGCGACGAAGTACACGCCTGGCATCACGAACAGCATTGCGTCGATGCGGTCAAGGAAACCGCCATGGCCCGGGAGCAGGTTGCCCATGTCCTTGATGCCGAGATCACGCTTGATCATTGACTCGCAAAGATCCCCGAGTGGGGCGAGCGCACCAACGACGATGCCGAGAACTGCACCGGTGGCCCAACCATTCCACGGCGCAACGCCAACGACACCGAAGGCGATCGTGCCGATCAGCACCGAACCGAAGAACCCGCCGACGACCCCCTCGATCGTCTTGTTCGGGCTGACTTCCGGAGCGAGGGGAACCTTGCCCAGATTGGCTCCAACGAAGTACGCAACGACGTCGGCCGCCACCGCACAGGCAATACCGCCCAGGACAAGACCGACACCGTTCGGGTGCGCCAACAACAAGCCCGCAGTGCCGCCGAGGACACCGATGTACCCAACGCCCAACAGCGTCACCGACATGTTCCCGACCGGCCGATCGCGCACAACACGGAAGAGCGACCACAGCATTGTGACGAAAACCGTCAGGATCAGCACCAACATCATGCCCGTCGGTCCGGTGCCAAAGGCCACCAACGGCATGGCAAAACAGGCGACCGCGCCGGGGACAATGGCCGGAGAGAAACCACGATGGCGAAGTGAGTTGAAGAACTCGAGCGCGCCCATCAGCAGCACGGCCGCAACCAGCGCAGTCAGGCCCTTGCGTCCGGCGATCAGAATCACCGCAAAAAACGCCGCTATCAATGCAGCTGCGGTGACGACACGGACTCCGAGACCGGCTGGAAGTGCTGGTTCCGTCGCCGACCCCGTGGGGCGCGGACGCTTGGCCGACGACGTGGAACGCGACCCCGCCCGACCCGAGACCCCGTCACCCGTGATCGGCTTGCGCGGGGCGGTCACGCCTGCGTCTGACTCGGCGAGGGCGTCGTCGTCGAGCTCCCGGAACCGGTACAGCTCGCTCTCATCTCCCCGCTCGGGATCAAGCGTACCGACCCTTGCCTCGCCGTCGTCGAGGTCACCCAGCGACTCGTCCGACCAGTCGTCGGCCCCGGAGCGCCAACGCGCTCCTCCGCCCTCGTCGACGGCGGCATTGGCCGCCGGAGCCCGGCCACTAGCCACCGCCCCAGTCTCGTCATCGCCCCAGACCCCGCTTTCGTCGTCGGCGACCCAATCGCTGTCGTTGTCGTGTCGATCATCGCTCGCCAGCGCTGCGGCACCGTGCACGCCGTCGCCATCCCAATCGTCGCCCCATTCCTCGTCGTCCTCGTCATCCCACGACGGGGTGGCGGAGGCTCGAGGCGCGCTTCGGGCGGCCGCCGGGTCTCCGGCGGGTCCGACTGACTGGGCACCGAGAATCCGGACACCTTCGATCTCTTCACGGATGTTGGGGTTGTTGGGATCGTCCACGAGGGCTTCTTCCTGCGCTGGCGTTGTCCGGCTCAGACTTCGAGCAGTTCGTGTTCTTTGACCGAAAGGTGTTTGTCGATACCGGCGATGTGGCTCTCGGTCAACTTGTCGAGATCCTTCTCCGCCCGCTTCAACTCGTCGTTGGAAATCGTGCCGTCCTTCTCGGCTCGCTCCAACTTCTGGCGCGCGTCGCGTCGGATGTTACGAATCGCGATCCGTCCATCCTCCGCTTTGCTCTTCACGACCTTCACGAGGTCCTTGCGACGATCCTGGGTGAGGGCCGGAAACGTGAGACGGATCAGCGCCCCGTCGTTGGAAGGAGCGACACCGAGATCGGAGTTGGTGATGGCCTTCTCGATCGCCTTAATGGTGGTCTTGTCGAACGGGGAGATCACGAGAACACGGGCCTCGGGAACGCTGAACCCGGCGAGTTGCTGGAGCGGTGTGTCGGTTCCGAAGTAGTCGACGCGCAACTTTTCGACGAGCGCCGGCGTGGCTCGACCGGTTCGCACGGCACCGAATTCCTCGGTGACCCGATGCGATGCCTTGTCCATCTTCTCGGCCGATTCGAGGAGGACCTGGTCGATCATGAGACCAGCGTACCGACCCGCGGTGTCCCGAGGAGGACTTTGCGGATGTTGCCCGATTCCATCAGGTTGAACACGACGATGGGGAGGGCGTTGTCCATGCAGAACGAGATCGCTGTGGAATCCATGACCCGAAGACCTCGACGCAGCACTTCGGCGTAGGAAACCTCGTCGAACTTCGTTGCCGTCGGATCAATCTTGGGATCGGCGGTGTAGACGCCGTCGACCTCGCCGTGGGTTGCTTTGAGAACGGCCTGGGCGTTCATCTCGGCCGCTCGCATCGCCGCCGGTGTGTCGGTCGTGAGGAACGGCTGACCAATGCCAGCGGCAAAGATCACCGAACGGCCCTTCTCCAGATGACGGAGAGCCCGCCGACGGATGTAGGGCTCGGCAATCTCGGACATGTGGATGGCCGAAAGCACCCTCGACGGGTCGCCCGCCTTTTCCAACGCATCCTGGAGCGCAAGGGCATTCATCACGGTGGCAAGCATGCCCATGTAGTCGGCCGTGGCCCGATCGATACCAGAGTTGGCGCCGGTGGCACCTCGCCAGATGTTGCCTCCTCCAACCACGATGGCGATCTCGACGCCGAGCTCCTGCTTTGCCTCGGCGATCTCGCCGGCGACGCGAGCGACGACCACGCCGTCGATCGCCTCGCCGCTCTCCCGACCGGCGAATGCTTCTCCGGAGAGCTTCAGCAGAACCCGTGACCACTTGGCTCCGGTCGGGTTCCTGTGCTCACTCGTTGTCATTGTCGGTCAACTCCTTCGGCTCGGCGCGCAGGCCATGAACGCACGGCCGCCGAAGGGTAGTGCCTGAACAACCAGACCTCCGACGCGAGCGCGACCCCGGCGCAAGCACCGGGGTCGCGTGAATCGGCTTGGCCGGCAAGGGCGAGCCACCGTTCCCAGCGACGCTCAGCCGATCTCGACCTGCGCAAAACGGGTGATCTTGGCCCCGTTCAGCACGCCGGCGATTGTCTGCTTGTTGTCCTTGGCGAACTCCTGCTCGAGCAGACAGATCTGCTTGAAGAACCCACCGATCCGTCCTTCGACGATCTTCGCCAACGCGGCTTCCGGCTTGCCTTCGTTGCGCGTGATCTGCTCCAGGGTGTCTCGCTCGGCCGCCACAAGGTCGGCCGGGACCTCGTCTCGCGTGAGGTACTTCGGACGAGCGAACGCAATATGCAGCGCGAGATCGTGGGCGAGTTCGGTGTTGCCACCGACGAGTTCAACCATTGTTGCGTTGACACCGCGCCCCGCCTGGACGTGGAGGTAAGTGTCGACAATTGCTCCGGGGGCGGCCTCGAAGCGGACCATGCGACCGAGATCGATGTTCTCCTTGAGGGAGATCTTGGTCTGGTCCAGTGCTGCCTGATGGTCAGCAACGCCAGCCTCGCCCTTGGCCGCAACGGAGTCGGCGATACCTTGGACGAGGGCAACGAAGCTCTCGGACTTGGCGACGAAGTCGGTTTCACATTTGATCTGGGCGATCGCTGTGGCGGTGCCGCTTCGGCCGATGGCGATGGCGCCCTGGCTGTTCTCCCGGTCGGCACGCTCGGATGACTTTGCCAGACCCTGCTCGCGCAGCGTCTTGAGGGCGGCCTGCACATCGCCCTGCGCGGCCTCGAGGGCGCGCTTGGCCTCCATCATGCCGACACCGGCGAGTTGACGAAGCGATTGGATGTCTTTCGGACTGATTGCTGACATAGCTGTTCCCTGAAGTGTGCGGAGAGTGGTTTGAGACGCGGCCGACTAGACCGAAGCTTCGCCGTCGGCGGCGGCCGGCACGTCGTCGGATAGCGGACCCTCATCGGCCTTGGCCTTGGCCGCGAGCAGCTTGGCTTCGCGGGCCTGCTGGGCGATCGCCGCCTGTCGGCGGGCTTCGTTCTGGGCCTCGGAACGGCGGGCTTCGGCTTCCGGGTCGAAGACCTCGAGAACGGGCACGGTGGAACGGCCGCCGTTGCGACGCGCATTGATGAAGCGACCTTCTTCGACGGCGTCGGCGATGATGCGGCACATCAGGTTCGACGCCCGGATCGCGTCGTCGTTGCCGGGGATCACGAAATCAATCACGTCGGGGTCACAGTTGGTGTCCACGACGGCAATGACTGGCATCTTCAGCTTGTTGGCCTCGGTGACGGCGATGTGCTCCTTCTTCGTGTCGAGCACGAAAATTGCGTCGGGCAGCTTGGCCATGCCCCGGATACCGCCCAGGTTGCGCTGGAGCTTCTCGAGCTCTCGGCTCTTGATGAGGGCTTCTTTCTTCGGCATGTTGGCGAAGTCACCCGCGGCCTGCTGACGCTCGTAGTCCTGCATCTTCTTGACTCGCGTGCTGATCGTGCTGAAGTTCGTGAGCATGCCACCGAGCCAGCGCTCATTGATGTAGGGCATCCCGCAGCGAGCGGCATAGGTAGCGATGGGGTCCTGGGCCTGCTTTTTGGTGCCGACAAAGAGCACCGAGCCTCCGCCGGCGACCAGGTCGCGGATGAAGGTGTAGGCGGTCTCGACCCGCGTGAGGGTCTGATTGAGATCAATGATGTAGATGTCGTTGCGCGCCGAGTGAATGAATCGCTTCATCTTCGGGTTCCAACGACGGGTTTGGTGGCCAAAGTGGACGCCAGCTTCGAGAAGCTGGCGCATGGTCACGACCGGGGTCGCGTTGCTCATGATGTTCTCCTCCTCCGGTTTTGTTGGGTTCGTTCTCGCCAGCACAGCGCCTTGCGGCGACCGGAGGACCAAGGAGAAGGCGCTCGACACCCGTCAAGCGCAGGGGAAAGCATAGTGCCGTCAGCTCGTTGATTCGGCGGAGTTCGCCGGCGACCGGCTGGCGGCCGGGATGAGCCTGACGTGGGGCGGACCGCCGCTGAACAGCGGGGTCGGGTCGAGGTACTCGTCGCCAATCCGGGCGCCGATATGAACCGACGAACCCGCCCGGCCGACTGTCTGGCCCCGGCGCACCATCTGGCCGGATCGCACGGCAACCGACACAAGAAACCCGATCGTGATCCGAATCCCGTCCGAGCTCTCTACGACGACGAACCGGGCGTGACCGACCGTCCCCGCAAAGGTGACCAAGCCGTCTGCGGGAGACACCACGACCGAACCGGGAGCGGTCCCAATGTCGATCCCCCGATTTCCCGGACCGTAGGGAGTGGACGGCGGTCGCCACGGATCGACGATCAGCCCCCGCACAGGAGTCGTGCGCTTGACCGTGACCGGCGGGTACGTGGGCGGTGGCACCGTCGGCGACACGACGGTGCTCTCCACGACGGTGCTCTCCACGACGGTGCTGTCCACGACGCCCGGCCCGGGGGTCGGCGGCACGACGGTGCTCTCCACGACGGTGCTGTTCACGACGGAGCGCGGCCCGGGGGTCGTGGTCGGCGACACGGCGGCAGTTGCTGGTGGACCCGAGGGGACGGGGCGACCCGGCGGCAGCCGCCGAGGCGCCCCGAGAGCGAGACCCGCCGAACCGAAAACCACGGGGAAGACGACAAGAGCCACCAGCCCGAGCCGGGCCGCCGCCCTGCTCAGATGCTGTTGACGCCCATCTTTGAGCGCAGCTGCAGCACGGCCCGCGTGTGGATCTGGCAGACGCGGCTCTCGGTGACCCCGAGCACCTCGCCGATCTCGGCGAGCGTCATGTTCTCGTAGTAATAGAGCGTCAAGACGACCTTCTCTCGCTCCGGCATCCGGTTGATCGCCGACGCCAGGGACTGTCGCAGCTCCTCGACCTCGTACAGCCCGCTCGGCCCTTCGCCTTTGTCGGCAATCGTCTCGGCCAGGGTGGTCGTTTCGCCGCGCTCGCCCCCACGGTTGTAGACATCGTCGAGCGCCACCAAACCAACGAACGACACCTGGGTGAAGATCTGTTGGAGTTCGTGCTCGGACATCTCCAGCGCCTTTGCCATCTCGGCATCGGACGGAGCACGACCAAGATCGGCTTCGAGCGTGCCGAACGCGTTCTCGATGGCTCGGGCTTTGGAGCGGATCGAACGAGGAACCCAGTCGATGGACCGGAGCTCGTCGATGATCGCGCCGCGGATTCGTCGGATCGCGTAGGTCTCGAACTTGATGCCGCGATCGATCTCGAACTTCTCGATTGCGTCGATCAGACCGAAGAACCCATAGGACACCAGATCGGCCTGTTCCACGTTGGAGGGCAATCCAACAGCAACGCGGTTCGCGACATACTTCACCAGCGCGGCGTAGTGGACGATCAGCCCGTCGCGCAGCGCCTGGGTGCCCAACGACTTGAAGTCGCGCCAAAGAGCTTCGACCGAGCGCTGTTCCTCGCTCTTTTCTTGCTCGTCGCTCACTTCGCTCCCCAGAAAACCTTGACCGCAGGAGGCTAGCGGCCGCTACCTGCACGAATCGGGATCCGCTCCCTGCAGTTTCGCAGATCCTGGAGACAGCGCAGCCCCGGCCCGCGGATGGGTGGACTGATGGACAGATCGGAGCCGATCCTTGCTCACGTGGGTGTAGCGCTGTGTAGTGGCCAGATCGGCGTGGCCGAGGAGTTCTTGGACCACGCGGAGATCGGCGCCGCCATCGAGCTGATGTGGCGCGAACGTGTGCCGCTGAGCTGGGGGTTTGGTTGGTCGGCGGGCCCGCCGGTCGACGATCCGCCGGACGTCGCGGGGGCTGAGGGGATGGAGACGCCGGTTCACAAAGGTGGTTGGCGTCGCGTCGACGAGACCGGGTCGGGCGAGGTCGATCCACGTTGCGAGCGCGAAAGCAGCCGGCTCGCCAATTGGAACGACCCGCTCCTTGTTGCCTTTGCCCCGGATCGTCAGCACGTGGCGTCGGCGATCCCACGCGCCATCGGTGAGGCCGCAGAGCTCGGCGACGCGCAACCCCGAGCTGTAGAGCAACTCGAGAACCGCCTGGTCCTGGCGGTCCCAGGAGTCGCGACCTTCGGACCGGTCGAGCAGGTCGGTGACCTCGCCCTGGGTCAAGACCCGCGGGAGTCGCGACGCCTTCGCTGGGGCTTTCACCTGTTCCGTCGGATCGTGATCGATCTCGCCCACGGAGCGGAGATAGCCGAAGTATCGACGAACACCGGCCAAGCGGCGAGCAGTCGTGGATGGCGTCAATCCACTCCGGGACAGCTCGACCATCCAGAGCCGAACGATCGAACGCTGAGTCTCCTGCGGAGACGCTGTTCCACGGTCGGCACACCACTGCCGAAAGCGGATCGTGTCGTCGCGATAGGCGAGCGCAGTGGCGTCGGAAAGGTCCGCCAAGGAGCGCACGAAGCGTTCGATGCCCCAGGTGTCGCCGTCGGCAACCACCAGGGGAGGCGCCGAAGGGGCCGATCCATCGAGATCGTCGGAACGGCCCATGAGGATGAGACGTTACCCAGCACAGGCCGACAGCCATCGCCACCGCCGCAAATGGCACGGGCTCGGAGGGGATTCGAACGATCATCGCGGCCTCCGCTGCCACCGACCCGATCGGTGAACGATCCAGCCGGCGTCTTCAAGGTTGGCAAGCACCGTGGCGGCCTCACCAAGCGGCAGCGAGGTCGACGACGCGAGCCACGAAGTCGTTCGCTCATCCCATCCAAGTGCGTCGAGCACCCGGCGGGACCGAGCATCCGGTTCCACGCGGTTGTCGTCGACCGTGGAGCGAATGATTGCCTCGAGGTCAAGCAGGGCCAAGACGTCGGCCGGGCCGTGGCACGGGAGTGCGACAGCGGGTGCGCCCTCCACGGAACGCAGCAAGTCGTTCGACCCGGTGGCGGACCGAACGAGGGGGTTGTTCGGCACTGCGAGGATCGGTCGACCGCGCATCGCCGCCTCGTGCACGGTGAGAAGCGAGCCGCCGGTGGCGCCAGACTCCACGACGATGACCACCTGGGCCAGCTGGGCGACGATCCGGTTGCGCAACGGAAAAGCCTCCGGACGCGGTCCTCTCGTTGGTTCGTACTCGCTGAGAAGCAGCCCTCGGTCCCCGATGACGCCCTGAAGTTGGCGATGCTCACGCGGGTACGCCACGCCGAGACCGGTGCCCAGGACGCCGACCGCTCGACCCTCCACGTCGGAGCACATGGCGCCTCGATGGGCGGCGCCATCGATCCCACGTGCGAGTCCGGAGACCACGGCGACCCCGGCGGCGGACAACGACGCACCAAGCTGCCGTGAGAACGCGATCCCGGCGGCCGACGCCGAGCGAGTACCGACGATGGCTACCCGAGGTTGGTCGAGGACTGCAAGCGAACCGGCGTAGGCGAGTGCTGCGGGAGGATCCTCGTCGGAACCGAACGCCGCCGCCCAACCGGGATCACCGGCCATCCACCAGCGACAGGTCGCAGCCCGCAAACCACTCTCGCACTCCTGACGAAAACGAGCGGCCAGCTGCTCCCACCCGTCGCCGCGGCGCCTGATGGCCGGGAACGAGGACGAGTCACCGACGGCGAGACGCTCAAGCGTTTCGCCCAAGATCATCTCGGAATGCCGCTGAACGGATCGAAGACGAGATACGCCAAGCCCCGGGCTCGAGACGAACGCTTCGACAAGGGCTTCGAATCGCTCCCGACTGTGGGTTGCCGGTCTGCCGTTGCCGAGTGCCGCGCTCATGCCGCGGCCCCGTTCGCGGAGTCAGGGAGGACCGGTCGGCGGAGTTCCAGGGCAAGGGCGACCGTGTCGGTGTCGAGAATCGACTCGACATCATCACCGCGAAGATCGGCGAGTGTGCGGGCGACCCGGCGAACCCGGTCGAAGCCACGTGCGGTGAGCGAACCATTGCGGAGACGGGTCTCGACGAGTTTTCGCGCCGCCGTGGTCAAGGCCGCCCAGCGCCGGAGCTCCTCCCCACGGAGCCCCGAGTTGGCAGTGACCCCGCGGTGCCGGGCGATCGACCGAGCGGAGGCCACCCGCGCCGCCACCACATGGGACGCCTCCCCCGGGCCGCTCGAGAGCAGGTCGTCGGGATCAGGGGGCGTGACGAGGACCCGAACATCGAAACGATCGAGGAGAGGACCGGCCAGCCGTCGGACATAGCGGGCGCGCGATGCATCGGAGCAACGGCACGACGGTGATCCGGCCACCTCCCCCGTCGGGATACCCCACCATCCGCACGGACACGGATTCGTGGCCGCGACCACGAGAGGCAGGGCGGGAAGGGTGACCGAGACCGCAGCGCGCGAAATGCAGATCGAACCGTTTTCAAGGGGCTGACGGAGCGCGTCGAGTACGAATGGCGAGAACTCACCGAGCTCGTCGAGGAAGAGCACGCCTCGATGTGCGCAGGAGATCTCACCCGGTCGAATGGCCGTGGAGCCGCCTCCGAGCAGGGCCACGGCCGACGCCGTGTGATGCGGAGATCGAATTGGTGGCCGCGAGGGAAGCCGATCACCATGGAGGGCGAAGCCCGCCGCCGAGTGGACGCGCAGCACCTCGACGGCTTCATCGTGCGAGAGATCCGGCAGAACGGACACCAGACGCGACGCCAGCATGCTCTTTCCCGACCCCGGCGGACCGGCCAGGAGCAAATGGTGGCCGCCAGCGGCGGCGACCTCTAGCCCGAGACGGCCGAGCGGCTGGCCACGAACATCGGCGAGGTCAGCGAAAAGCGGTGCCGAAGGAGCGGCAGCGGTTTCGTCGGGCGGTTCGGGCCACGGGTCAAGCCCCTGCAGACACCCGATCACGCCGCCGAGGGTTGCAGCCGACCGAAGAACCCCTCGACCTAGGAGTAGCGCTTCACGGACGGTCGACGCCGGGACGACGATCTCGACGCGAGCATCGTCGTGCAGCAGATCATCGACCAGCGAGACAATCCCGGGGATTCGTCGCACCGTGCCGTCGAGCCCGAGTTCGCCAAGGAAGGCACGGCCTTCGACCCGATCGTGCGGGAGTTGCCCATCGGCCACCAGCACCGCCACGGCGATCGCCAGATCGAGCCCGGCTCCGACCTTTCGCATCGCCGCGGGGGCGAGGTTCACCGTGAGACGTCGCTGCGGCCACGCAAACCCGCTCGTGAGAAGGGCTGCCCGCACGCGGTCACGGGCTTCCCGGCAGGCCCCGTCGGGCTGCCCGACGATCGTGAACGACGGGACGCCATCGCTGGCGTGGACCTCGACCGCAACGGCGAGCCCGGTGATTCCGATGAGTTGCGCGGAGAGCACCGTGGCCAGACGCCCGCCTGTCGCCACAACGGCGCCCCTTCCGGACACCTCTGCGAACGCCGGTACCTCCGCGAGCGTTGGCGCCGCTTCGCCTCCGGTCGCCGACGCGAACGGCTCGCCGAGAACGGCGAGGTCTTCGGAGCCGAATGGTTCGTCGCTCATCGTTCACCCCTCCCGCGCAGCCGCCGCGGGACACCTTGTGGGAGAAGAGCACTGCAACGCCGGCTCTGAAGCAGGGAGCACTGTAGCGAGAGGGGTACGACAGGGGATTGCGTACCGCGCCGAACCGCCAGATCACCTGGCTTCAGCGACGAGACTGGAATGCATGGGCTTCAATCCGAACCGCAAGTTTCGACCGCGGCCGCTCGATGTCGTCCTCGTCATCGTCACGCTAACGACCACGGTTGGGCTTCTCCTCTGGGCTTTCGTCGGCTGATCATCATGGGAAAACGCCGCGCCAAGGAGCCGCTGGGTTGGTCACCTCCTCCCTGGATGCAACTCCCGGAGGATGATCCCGAACGCCAGATCGCCTATCTGATTCCGGGAATCGGTTCGTGGGCCGATGAGGATCTCGATGTTCGAGTCCTCCAGCCCTTCCAGGCAAACAAGCCCTACCAGTGCCCGTCCTGCAATCACACGATCGCCAAGGGCACGGCGAACATCGTGGTGGTCCCGCGCCCCGACCCCGAACTCCGCCGGCATTTCCACGCGCCGTGTTGGGAACAGGTGCAACGCCGGCGGACGAAGCGCGCCTGACGCTGCGGCCGGCGATCTTGGTCCGGTCAGGGTCGGACGTCGTGGACAACGTGCCAGGTGCCGTCAACCCACGACGCGACGTCGACGCGCAGTGTTGCCTGGTGAAGCGAGTGGACATGCAGGAACGACCGGCCAAGACGGAAGAGCCGCGCCAGTTTCTCCGGGGTGATCGCCTCAAGCCCGGTGCCGAAGCGTCTCGAAGAGCGGGCCTTTACCTCGACGACGACTACAACATCGTCGAGTCCGACGACCACGTCGAGTTCACCATCCTTCGTCCGCCAGTTGCGGGCGAGCACCTCGTAGCCCTGCGCGTGATACCAGGCGGCGATCGCAGATTCCGCTTGGGCGCCGAGATTGGCCGCTCGCGGAGTCTTGGCCATCAGTCTTCAGATGGCGAGAGGGTTTCGATGTTTACGTCGCGGAACGTGAGAACACGAACCTTGGCGACAAACCGGGCGGGACCCGGCCGATAGATATCCCAAACCCACGCATCGGTCAGTTCCAGCTCGAACCAGCTGCGGCCAGAACCATCGGTGCGCGGCTCGACCTTCACCCCGTTCGCCAGATAGAACCGTCGCTCGGTTTCCACGATGTTCGTGTAGGTCTTGACGACGTCCTTGTATTCCCGGAACAGTTGCAGCTCGAGTTCCGACTCGTACCGCTCAAGATCTTCAGCGCTCATTCAAATCCATCTCGTTACGGATGGCCGAACCGGCTCGGCGGCCACACTCGCAGCACGGCCGGACCGACGATGGCCGAGCGCTTTATGAAATGCGTGGTGTCGAAGTAGCGACTGTCTTTCGAATCGTCACGGTTGTCGCCCATGACCCAATAGGAGTCCTTCGGGACCGTGAGCTTCCTGCCCTCCGGCCACTCGGTCGTGACGCCCTTGGGGAGCCACGGCTCGGCCAGCCTCTCATCATTGATCCACACCGAACCCTCCTTGACTTCCACCGTCTCGCCGGGCAGCCCGATGACACGCTTGATGAAGTGGCGGTCCTTGCGCTGGCGGGCTCCGACGAGCTCGAACACCGACTGAAGTGGACGGGCGAACGCGTTGGCCTTCGGTCCGTTGTAATCGGGGTTGTCGAACACGACGATGTCGCTGCGCCGGGGATCGCGGACCCGGTACGTCACCCGTGACACGAGCACCCGATCGTTGATCTTCAGCGTCGGCGTCATCGACGGCGACGGGATGTAGAAGGCCAGACCGACGAAGGCGCGGATAAGTGAGGCGAGAACAACGGCGACAACCGCGAGAACCGCGTATTCGCGGAGGTCGCGAAGCGTCGGAACGAATCTTCGGGCCGGGGAGCGAACAGTAGTGGAAAGGCTTGCGTCCGCCGGAACGGCAGAAACCGGATCAGGCGGTGGATCGCCGTGTGCCGGCGGCTGCGACTCGTCCAGCGAACTCAGCGGCTGACCCGCTTCTCCTTGATCTTCGCGGCCTTGCCCTGCAGGTCACGGAGGTAGTACAGCTTGGCGCGACGGACATCGCCCTTGGTGACCACCTCGATCATCGAGATGGTCGGTGCGTGCACCGGGAAGGTGCGCTCGACGCCGACGCCGTAGCTGACCTTGCGGACCTTGAAGGTCTCGCGGATGCCGTCGCCGGAGCGGCCGATGACGTGTCCCTGGAAGATCTGGACGCGTTCTTTGTTGCCTTCGACAACACGCACGTGCACCTTCACGAGGTCACCGGCCTGGAAGTCCGGAACGTCGGCCTTGAGGCCGGCCTTGTCGATGAAGTCGGTCAGGTGCATGTCGATTACTCCGGGGATTGCCGAGCTTCGCTGGCGGACGGCGTCCGCACCAGCCCGGTGTCGATTTCTTGAGGCCGAGCAAGGTTACTCGGTTGTCGGGGCCTCGGGAGCCGTGATCCCGAACTCCCGGAACCACTTCTCCTCGCCCGCCGTCAGCCCACCTCGAGCAGCGAAAAGACCTGGACGATCACGGGCCGTCCGGACGATGGCCTGGACGTGGCGCCAGCGTTCCACCTTGGCGTGATCGCCCGATCGGAGCACCTCGGGCACCTCCCAACCGCGGAATTCGGCGGGTCGGGTGTACTGAGGATGCTCAAGCAGTCCGTCGGAAAAGCTCTCGACGATGCTCGAGTCGGCATTGCCCATCACGCCAGGCACGAGGCGACCGACCGCTTCGGCCACGGCCATGGCGGCCACCTCGCCCCCGCCGAGCACCACGTCGCCCAGGGACAGCTCGCCATCGGCGAGGTGGTCATGGATCCGTTGATCGAATCCCTCGTACCTTCCGCAGATCAGCGAGAAGCCCCCGCTCCGTACCAGAAGCTCGGCGAGTTCGTGGGCCACGCTCTGGGTCAGCGTGCGGCCGCCGGGCCCAAGGAGCAGAACCGGACGAGATGCCGTGCCTTCAGAAATCGCCGTCTCGACGGCGACAAATACCGGCCCGGGCGCGAGAACCATGCCGGCGCCCCCGCCGAACGGCGCGTCGTCGACGGCGTTGTGGACCCCGACACCGAATCGGCGGAGGTCGTGGGCATGCACCTCGAGAACACCGGCGGCACGGGCCCGGCCGAGAAGACTCGTCGAGGCATGGGCCTCGACCAGGTCAGGGAAGAGTGTGAAGACGCTGATGCGCGGTGGCGCTGCAGCCGGGTTGGTCACCGGGCCGGTCACTGACTCGGGTGCACGACGATCTTGCCGACCGTTCCCCGATCACCGAGCCGGGCAAGCGCGTCTGCAGCGTCGGCAAGGCCAACCCGCTCACTGACGAGGGGGTTGATCTTGCCGGCCGCGTGCAGCGCCATCAGGTCGTCGTGGATCACATCGTTGATCTGCGGTTCGTGACGGGTGTAGGCACCCCAGTGGACGCCGACGACGGAGTAGTTCTTGATGAGGATGTGGTTGGTCTTGGCCTCGGCGATCCGCCCACTGGTGAAGCCGATGATGAGGATGCGGCCCTCCCACGCAATCACTTTGGTGCTGCGGTCGTAGGTGTCTCCGCCAACGGGGTCATAGATCACGTCGGCGCCACGACCTCCGGTGAACTCCTTGACGGCGTCGACGAAGTCATTGGCGCGGTAGTCGATGGCCAAGTCGGCGCCAAGTTGGCGACAGACCTCGACCTTGTCCGGTCCACCGGCTGTGGCGATCACCGTGCAGCCGTGGGCCTTTGCGAGCTGGATGGCGGCGCTGCCCACTCCCCCCGCACCGGCATGCACGAGGACCGTTTCGCCCCGCTGCAGGTTGGCGCGGCGATGAAGGGCTACGTGGCCGGTGTGATAGGTGATGCGGAGCGCCGCGGCGGCGTCGAAGTCCATCGTGTCGACGAGCTTGGCGAGACCTCGCTCATGGGCAATGGTCTGTTCGGTCAAGCCACCGGTAACGAAGTTCGGACTCCCCAACACGCGGTCGCCGACGGCAAAGCGCGTGACACCTTCGCCGATCGCCGAGACCACACCCGACATCTCAACGCCGGGCGTGAACGGCAACGGCGGCTTCTCCTGGTACTGGCCGCGGCACAGCAGCACGTCGGGAAAGTTCAGCGCAGCGGCTGCGACGTCGACCCGCACTTCGCCCGGTCCGGGGACAGGGGTTGGCAGCTCCTCGATCCGGAGGACGTCGACGGGTTCACCGAGTTCGTGGAGGCGGAGCGCGCGCATGGACCAAGACGCTACCGGGACCGGGGGCCGCTTCCCCAAGCCACACCTACCTCAGAGTGTGTCGATCACGGCGAGCAGCCGATCGAGCTCGTCCTCGGTGTTGTATACGTGGGGTGCCACGCGGGCAACGCCGGTGACGCCACGTGCCTCAAGGTCGAGGCGCGCCCATGGGGCCGACGACGCGTTCATGTTGATTCCTTCCCTCGACGCCGCGGCAACGATCTCGGCCGGCGTGACACCTTCCACAAGGAACGTGACGATCCCCGAGCACACGCCCGCCGTCTCCTGGACCGTCACGCGTTCACGTCGAGCCAGCTCGGAGCGGAGCCTGTTGGCGAGGTACTGGACGCGCTCGCTGATGACATCAGGGCCGAGGGCGAGCGCTTGGTCGATAGCGACGCCAAGTCCGAGCTGACCGGCGCTTGACGTTTCGAACTCCTCGAACCGGGCGGCACCGGATGCCAACGAATACGACGATGCGCTCTCCCACACCGCTGACGTCCCGTCGATCCCGGGAGGGTCGCAACGGTCCTGAATGGACCGTCGCACATACAGCAGGCCGGTGCCGCGCGGGCCGCGGAGCCACTTTCGCCCCGTGCCCGTCAACGCGTCGCAACCGATCGCCTCGACATCGACGACAAGTTGCCCGAGAGCCTGGCAACCGTCGACGAAGTAGGGCACGCCGGCCGTTTTTGTATGCGCGCCCACTAAAGCGACCGGATTGACGATCCCCGAGTGCGTCGGTGCCATCGTCATCGAGACGAGGGCGACCCGTTCATCGAGCAATGCGGCGAACCTGTCGACGTCAACGCGGCCCGATGGGTCACTCGGTGCCACGACGATCTCGATTCCGAACTGCTTCTTCGCCTGGAGCAGGGACAGGTAGTGCGAGTTGTAGAAGATGCGATCGATGACGACCCGTCGTCGATCAGCAAAACCGCCACCGAAGGCAAAGCCCCAGAACACCTTCGCCCATCCCGCGGTGTCGCTCGTGGGGATGGCGATCTCGTCAGGGGATGCGTTCATCAGGCGAGCAGCGCTCGTTCGCACTGCGGCAAGCGCTTCGGAGGCCGCGTTCTTTGCCTCGTAACCGCCAACGGACGCTTCGACGCGCAGGTGGGCGATCTGGGCATCGAGCGTCTGCACCGACGGGAGCGCGGCACCGGCGTTGTTCAGGTGGACGACGCCTGACACACCGGGGGTGTCACGTCGAAGGCGGGTAACGGTGTCGGCATCGATGCGCATCGGCCGTCGGGTCTAGCGCATTTTTGCAAAAGTTCCTCTCACGTCGAAATGCTCTGATTCCTCGTGCTTCATGCACCCTCGGAAGTTTCGACGTGAAAGCAACTTCCGACTCAGTGCACTACCAGCACCGCCCGGGCTCGGGGACGGAACTCTTCAGACCGCAGAACCACTGGCGCTGAGTCGGCGGACATCGTCGAGGAGTCCCATCATTCGTACCGAATCGTCGAGCGTCCACACCGGCGACTCGGTCAGTCCGGATGCAATGCATCGCCCGCATTCCTCGGCCTCGTAGCGGTAGCCGTCCCCCGGCGACACGTCGACCAGCGGTTCGGTCGGCGCAACCTGCTCGGCAATGCGATTGCGAAGGCGTCGCGACGGACCGCTTCCCCAGACCCGGATGAGCTTCGCCGGGAGACGATCTGCCAGACCGAGCATCGGCGAGCCAACCTGATCAAGATCGGCCAACGGCCGGGACCACGAGGTCCGGGCGCTGCCGTGAACGTGATGGTGAGACACCGTCACACGTCTGGGGGCGTACAGGGGGGCGGCGATGGTGATGCGTCCCTCCGAGCCTTCGACCACGACACGAGTGGGCGTGTGACGTCGCTGCGACACGTGCAGGAGAGACACCGCTCCCCCTTCATGGAGGAGTCGCATACCGGTGGCTTCGTCGACACCGTTCGGAGCGACCGAGGCATCGGCCTCGACAGACTGCGGCCAGCCAAGAAGACCGACGGCCCAGGTCAGAGGATAGATGCCGAGGTCAAGCAGCGCTCCGCCGGCGAGGGCCGGATTCCAGAGACGGTGTTCGGGGTCATAGGGAACGACGTTGCCGAAATCGGCCCGCAATTCAATGACCGAACCGATACGCCCACTGATGATCAGCTCACGAACCTTTTCGAACAGCGGAAAGAAGCGCGTCCACACAGCTTCCATCGCGAAGCGACCGCTTGCACGAGCGGCCTCGGCCACCCCCCGCGCTTGATCACCCGTCACGGTGAACGGCTTCTCGACAAGTACATGCTTTCCTGCCGCAAGGCACAGGAGCATGTCGTCGGCATGGCGGCTGTGCGGGGTCGCGACATACACAATGTCCACTGCCGGATCGGCGACAAGCGCCTCATATGATCCGTGCGCATATGGAATGGCGCGCCGCGCAGCGAACGCAACTGCGCGCTCGCGATTGCGCGAGCCCACCGCGACCAGTTGCGCACCGGGCACGAGTGCGAGGTCGTTCGCGAAAGACTCAGCGATCCCGCCGGGTCCGAGAATCCCCCATCGGAGTGTCGGGATCATATGGCCCAGTCCATCGGCGTCGGCGGCACGAACGTCGTGGTCATCGCGTACGGCATCGACGTCGAGGCCGACTGGGAGATGGCCAGCACAAGCTCGTTGTTGTGCAAGGAGAAGTCCGTCGCCAGGCGAGACCGGCGACCCTCTCGGACCGCGGCCGCCAATTCGGCGATGCCTCGGGCGAAGTCGATCTGCTGGGCCCCGCGATAATCGAACTTCTCGACCGGGCGCACGAGTGGCACCTTGCGGACGAGCTTGCCTTCGAGGCGTTTTCGAAGCACGTTCAGCGACTTGCGGATCGCGACCGGCGATCCGAAGAACCACGAGTCCGGTACCTCAAGGGTCCCTTCGTCACCGAAGACCTGAAGCGAATGATTGTGGGATCCGACGATGCCGCAGGTGAGGCGGGCGACAACACCGGACGTGAAGGAAATCGCGGCCACGGAGAAGTCAGGACTCACCACATCGACATGCACGCCCTTGTCCGGAATCAGGGGCACGGCGAACGCCGTGACTGACACCGCTGGACCGAAGAAGGTCGTGAGCCACGTGGTGTAGTAGCCAGCGTGCTCGAGCGTGCAGCCCACTTCGAACTCATCCTTGAACGGCCACGGCGTGCCAGTCATTGAGAGCCATTTCGTGTAGGGCATTTTGTGCACAAGACCGTCGTCCATTTCGGCGTAGACGAGCCGCACTCGGCCGACCTTCTGCTCGCGCAGAGCCTTCCAGACGGTCTGCGCCGTTTCCCCCAGGACGCTGCACGGGGCGCTGGAGAGCTGCAGACCCCGTTCGGTGGCAAGGTCGGCGAGCTGACGGGCTTGGCCCATCTCCATTGCCAACGGCTTCTCCGAGTACACGTGCTTCCCGGCTTGGAGTGCGGCGAGCGACACCTCGAAGTGATCCTTGGGGTTCGTCAGGTTTACGACGAGGTCGATGTCCGGGTCGGCACAAACCTCTGCCACCTCGCTGAACCTTCGACCGACCGCATAGTTCGCGGCGAGGTTCGCCATCCTGGCCGGGTCACGATCACAGATCCCGGCGATGGTGAGTTCTGGATGCAAGGGAAGGGTTCGGAGGTAGTAGTCGGCGACATAGCCGCAGCCGATGATGGCGAGACGCATGGTCCCTCCATCATCGGACACCCCGAGGCACTCCCGTACCCACTTCTCGTCCAAGACTCCAAGGGTTCACCCGTCCGTATGTGACTGGGAACCGTTCGGCTAGTGCACTGAGTCGGAAGCTCCTGTGGCATCGATCCTTCGGACAGCGCAGGACCTACAACGA
>JANOHI010000475.1:0-23373 GCA_031406385.1 Acidimicrobiia bacterium | reverse complement strand
GATGACGATCGACGACATCGACCTCGTGGAGATCAATGAAGCGTTTGCTGCACAGGTCATCCCGTCGATGCGCCACCTCGGGATCTCCCGGGAGAAGCTCAACGTGCACGGCGGTGCGATCGCCATGGGTCACCCCTTCGGGATGACCGGTGCGCGGATCATGACGACCCTGCTGAACAGCCTCGTCGCCTCCGATCAGACGATTGGGCTCGAAGCGATGTGCGTCGGCGGCGGGCAGGGTATGGCCATGGTGATCGAACGCCTGAGTTGAGCCGGTGATTGGATCACGTCTCGCGGCCAGATCCGTGGGTACCTCAGCGCAAAGCCGAAGATGACCACTTGCGACCCGGCTTTAGTGCGCCCGAGTTGGAAGCTCGGTGGACCGAGCGAGGCCGCCTCGGGGGACTTCTAGACTCGTAGAAATGTCGGGAACCGTTGTTGTCGGAACGCAGTGGGGCGACGAGGGGAAGGCCAAGGTCGTCGACCTCCTGAGTGAGGACTCCGACCTCGTTGTGCGGTATCAGGGCGGGCACAATGCCGGGCATACCGTCGTGGTGGGCGACCGGAAGTTCGCCTTTCGGCTCACGCCGTCGGGCATCCTCTACGACCACGTCACGCCGGTGATCGGGAACGGTGTCGTGCTCCACGTGCCGACCCTGTTCGCCGAGCTCGACATGCTCGCCGCCGCCGCCATCGACACCTCACGACTTCGCGTGAGCACCAACGCGCACCTCATCATGCCGTGGCATGTCACGCTCGACACGCTTGCCGAGACACGCCGCGGCGAGAAGGCGCTCGGCACGACCAAGAACGGCATCGGGCCGGCCTACGTGGACAAGGTCGCTCGCGAAGGGATCCGCGTCCAAGACCTTCTCGTCCCGGCTCGGTTTCGCGAACGTTTGCGCTATGCGCTCGATGAGAAGAACGTCGTGCTGACCAAGGTCTACGACGCCGATCCGATCAACGAAGCCGACATCCTCGGGCAGTACCTCGACGAGATTGCGCCGCGCCTGGCGCCCTATGTGTGCGACACGGTTGACCTCATCCACCGAGCGCTCACTGCTGATCGGGGTGTGCTCTTCGAAGGCGCCCAGGCGACCTTCCTCGACATCGATCACGGCACGTATCCGTTCGTCACGTCGTCGAATCCCGTGGCCGGCGCCGCGTGCGCGGGCGCGGGCGTCGGCCCGCGCGACCTCACGCGTATCGTCGGCATCGCCAAGGCCTACGTGACCCGAGTCGGTGCAGGTCCGTTCCCGACCGAGCTGCACGACGCCGTCGGCGACACGATCATCGAGAAGGGTCACGAGTTCGGAACCGTGACGGGACGACGTCGTCGTGCCGGCTGGTTCGACGCGGTCATGATGCGCCAAGCCGTTCGTCTGAACTCACTCACCGAGCTCGCCCTGATGAAACTCGACATCCTCGACGGATTCGAGTCGGTGAAGATCTGCGTTGCCTACGACATCGACGGCTCTCGACACGAGTTCCTTCCGTCGGATCTGGGCCTCTTCAGTCGTGCGGTCCCGGTGTACGAAGAGTTCCCGGGTTGGAGTGCCGACACCTCGTCGGTCCGGTCGTTCGCCGAGCTGCCGGCGAATGCCCAGGCGTTCCTGGCCGCCTTGGAATCACGAAGCGGGGTTCGCATCTCGCTCGTCGGTGTCGGTCCGGAGCGCGATCAGATGCTTGCTCCCTAGTGTTCTGTCGCCGACTGGCAGAATCAGCGGGTGATTGATCGTTACTCGCTGCCGGACATGGCGGCTCTGTGGACCGATGAGGCGAAATTCGCCCGCTGGTTGGCCGTGGAACTTCTCGCCACCGACGCCCATGCCGAGCTGGGTATCGTGCCATCGGCTGACGCGGCGGCGTGCCGGGAACGGGCGCGCGTCAGTGCGGCGGAGGTGAACGAACGCGAGAAGGTCACGGACCACGACGTGGCGGCTTTCGTTGACGTTCTGCAGGCCTCCATCGGAATGCCGGCGGGCGCATGGATACACTACGGGCTCACCTCGACCGACGTTGTCGACACTGCGCTCTGTCTCGCCCTTTCAGAATCCGCCGACCTTCTCATTGCCGGTGCCACGGCGCTGATTGCGTCTCTACAGAGGCGGAGCTTGGAGTTCGGGGCAACTCCGTGCATGGGCCGTACGCATGGCATTCACGCCGAGCCGACAACCTTCGGTGCCAAGCTTGGGTTGTGGGCTCTTTCGGTGGCACGCGACCGGGAGCGGCTCGTTCGGGCACGCACGGCGATCGCGGTCGGCAAGCTCAGTGGCGCGGTCGGGACGTTCTCGAACATCGACCCGTTCGTCGAATCGTATGTGTGCGAACGATTGGGGCTGGCGCCGGTCCCGGCCACGCAGGTGGTCGCCCGTGACCGTCACGCGGAGTTGCTGAGTGCCTGCGCGTTGGTCGGTGCCACCATCGAAACGATCGCCACGGAGATCCGCCACCTCCAGCGAACCGAAGTTCGCGAAGTCCGTGAACCGTTTCGAGCGGGGCAGAAGGGCTCATCGGCGATGCCCCACAAGCGCAATCCGATCACGGCGGAACGCCTCGCCGGCCTCGCCCGAATTCTGCGGGGCAATCTCGTCGCCGGACTGGAGAACGTCGCACTGTGGCACGAACGTGACATCTCGCACTCGTCTGTCGAGCGCGTCATTCTTCCGGACACCTGCCTGCTGACGCATTACATGCTCGCCAAAGCACGCTCGGTGATCGACGGCCTGTTCGTCGACGTGAAACGGATGCGCACGAACATCGACGCGTCTTTCGGTCTTGTCTTCAGTCAATCAGTGTTGCTGGCCATGGTGAGTGCGGGAACCGGCCGCGATGATGCCTACCGGATTGTGCAAGAACTCGCCCTGAGGGCATGGGACGAAGAACGGTCGTTCCGGTCTCTTCTCGAAGAGGACGACCGGGTGTCGTTCACCCCGCCTGAGCTCGACGAGATGTTTGACCTCCGACGCGTCTTGCGCCACGCCAACCGGACGGTCGACGCGGCGCAAGCCATCGTGCTTTGAGGCATCTGGCCGTCTGGAAGGCGGCCGGTTGCTTTACATGCTCCGGCGGACCCCGGCGGCTTTCAGCACCGCTGCGTCGACACCGAGTTCGCGCCACGACGAGTAGCTGATGCCTTTTCGCTCGCTGAACTCGAGGGCTTCGGCGATGAACGCCTCTTCGAGATCGGCGAGGTCGACACCCGCTTCAAGCGACTCCAGTTCAGCCTGAAGATCGGCGCGTTCTTGGATGAGAAGAAGGCGATCCATCGGGCCTGCCTCTTCCAACGAGGCTTCGATCGTACTGAGTCGTTTTGCGATGGAATCAGGAGTGCGCTTGCGTCCCCGCTTCGGCTTGTGGGCTTCGAGCGCTTCGAGATAGTTCCGGATTGCGCGACCTTGCGATCGCCCAACGGCAAGTGCTTCCTTGTGCTCTTTGGACATGGACTTCTTTTTTGCGGTGGCCATGGCGGGACAGTATGGCAGAACTGCGGACGGCTTTGGAATTGAGAAAAGAACAATTCCGAGGCTCGGTGAGTCAAGTGAGAGCAAGTCGCAGGACATCGTGCATGGAATCGACCGCGTGAACCTCAAGCGCGGCCAACACATGGGCGGGAACATCGTCAAGGTCCGGTTCGTTTCGAGCCGGGATGATGACGGTGGTCACGCCGGCGCGATGCGCCGCCAGGAGCTTCTGTTTCACGCCACCGATCGGCAGCACCTTGCCCTGCAGCGTGACCTCGCCGGTCATCGCCACCGTTGACTTCACGGTTCGCTCGGTGAGAAGGCTGACCAGCGCAGTGGTCATCGTGATGCCGGCCGAGGGCCCGTCCTTGGGGACAGCCCCGGCGGGGAAGTGCACATGGATCCGCCGGCCCGTGAGCTTTTCGGGAGCGATCCCGAGGGCCTCCGCGTTCGCCCGGACGAAGGACATGGCCAGCGTCGACGACTCCTTCATCACATCGCCGAGTTGACCAGTAACGGTGACTGTGAGTTCTCCCGACGACGGCATCGACGTCGTTTCCACGAAGAGGACGTCGCCACCGGCACCGCTGACGGCCAAGCCGGTCGCAACTCCGGGGCGGTCGATCCGACCCGAGATCTCTTCGGTTGTTCGCTTCGGACGGCCCAAGAGGGCCGAGACGTCGCTCGGCGTTCGGATTTCGAACGCCCCATCAATGGTGGTCGTGGCGCGTTTCGTCGCAGTCTTTCGAAGCAGTTTTGCCAGCGTCCGCTGCAGGGTTCGGACGCCGGCTTCGCGGGTATAGCCCTCGATCACGCTTCGCAGGGCCTCATCGGAGATGGTCACGTCATGTTCCGTCATGCCATGCTCTCGGAGTTGCTGAGGCAGCAAATGATTGCGGGAAATCGCAATCTTGTCATCATCGGTATACCCGTCGACGGTGATGACCTCCATGCGGTCCAGCAGGGGTCCGGCGATGGAATCGAGTGTGTTTGCCGTCGCGATGAACACCACGTTGGAGAGATCGAGATCGACTTCGAGGTAATGATCACGGAAGGTGTGATTCTGCGCCGGGTCGAGTACTTCGAGGAGCGCCGACGCCGGATCGCCGGACCATCCGGCAGCAAGTTTGTCGATTTCGTCCAAGAGGATGACCGGGTTCATGGTTTTTGCTTCTCGCATGGCCTTCACCAGACGACCACTTTGTGCGCCGACATAGGTGCGGCGATGCCCTCGGATCTCGGCCTCATCGCGAACGCCGCCAAGCGCGACGCGCACGAACGAGCGACCGAGGGCACGGGCAACGCTCTCGCCGATTGATGTCTTTCCCACCCCGGGCGGGCCGACCAGCAGCATGATGGCGCCGCGACCACCGCGCTGTGGACCGGCGACGGGTGGCGTGGTGGGCACATCTGCCGTTCCCAAAACCTCACCCTCCGGTTCGATCACGTTGCGACCGGGGGCCGATCCGGCTTCCTGGGCCTCGCGATCGCTCGAATCGGCGACCGCACGCGCCACTTCTTCGCGAGCGTCGCGTTCGGCCCGGAGCTTGCGGACCGCGAGCCATTCGACGATGCGCTCCTTGGCATCGTCGAGCCCGGTCGTGTCGGTGTCGAGTACGGCGCGCGCGGCTGGGATGTCGAGGCGGTCGTTGGTCTCTACACCCCACGCAAGGTCGAGAAGTGTGTCGAGCCAGTTTCGTACCCAACCCTGTTCGGGGCTCTGTTCGCTCATCCGCTCCAGACGGTCGACTTCCTTGTTCGCAGCAGAGCGGACGGCTTCGGGCATGGTCGACGCCTCGATGCGCGACCGATACTCCGTGATCGCGTCGGAACCGTCGTCGGCCTCGCCGAGCTCCTTACGGATCGCCGCCATCTGCTGGCGGAGGAGGAACTCTCGTTGTTGGCGTTCCATGCCCTCGCCGACGCTCTGAGCGATCTTCTGCTTCACCTCGTGCTCGGCGATGGCCTCTCGGAGCCAGCCGGCAACGAGCTCGAAGCGTTCGTCGACGTCGATCGTTTCGAGGACGTGCACTCGTCGTTCAGCGGAAAGCTCGGGCCAGTAGGCGATGGTGTCGACGAGTTGGCTCGGGTCGTCGATGGAGCTCAAGTCAACCGACACACGCGTGTTTTGGGTTCGCTCGACCATCGTTTCGACGAGTGCGCGGTATTCCCTCATCGTTTCGCGCCTCGAGGACGGCGGAGCGCTCTCCTCGACGGCGATCGCTTCGAGCCAGAGCACATCGGCCTCAGCCGCAGCCCCCGTGAGAGGAACCGGAGAAGCGACGGCACTGCCAAGCCGAGCTCGGCGGGTCGCACGCACCACGATGGCCTTCGTGCCGTTCGGGAGCTCTCCCGCGTTCTCGATCCGACCGACGGCGCCGACCGACGAGAAGCGACCCTCCGGCCGGGGCACCAGTAACACCCGGCGCTCGTGCACCATCGCTCCATCGATCGCCAGTTGGGCCTCGGCGCTCTCCAGCGAGATGGTCACGACCTGACCGGGCAGAACAACGCCGTGCGGAAGCGGAAGGACGGGCATGATGCGGGTCTCGATGGTTCCCGACGCCGCGGCCGCGACGGACGGTCGATCGTGTTGGTCGGGTGCTGAAGGACTGATGGTCATTCGAAACTCCTGCGTTTGCTTCGGACGTATCTCCGTGCGCTAACCGAACCGCTCCTGTCGATCGGCTATTCCCGCACCCCGATTACTTGAGTGCATATCTATCAAGTTGAAGCGCCCGATTCGCACGGGCTGGGGTCGGCCGGTCACCCGACCCTCAAGGCGGCTGCGGTACCTTTGCCCATGTCCGCCTCCACCACATCTGGCCCCGAGGGCTGGTGGATGCCTATCGCCGATGGCCGGTACCTCGGCCTTCCCCCGTCCCGACGGTTCCCGCTCTACACGCGAGGCAATGCCGGCGAGGTCTTCCCCGAGGTGCAATACCCCCTCAGCTTCACCGTCAACTGGTCCGTCAGCACCGCGGCGTTCGAGGGTGCCGCAACGTCGACGGGCATCCTCACCAGGGCGGACATCGCGAATGACCCGACGGCGCTCACCGGCGTCTTCGGCGGGTACACGTACCTCAACGTGTCGTCGCAACGTCTCATTGCGGCGCGGTTTCCCGGAACCGACGTGGCGAGCGTCGATCAGCAGTACCTCGGCGCATCGACCGCTCCGCCCTATGTTCGTGATCGCCGCGATCGCCGTCTGCGGTCGTCGGTCGCGGCGATCCGCTTCGCCCTCCGGACACTCCGCACGAAAGCACTCCCGCAGCTCGAAGTGGACCGTCGAAGTGTCGAGCGGTGGCGGCACGGGGTCCCGGCATTCGATTCGGCGACGGATCAGGAGCTCGTGGCCTTCGTCAGGTCTTCGATGCCGTTCGGTGCCGAGCTGTTCGAACGCCATCTGGTCGTGTCCGGGCAGGCGTCCGTGCCGGCCGGTCTGCTGGTGCAGTTGTGCGACAAGCTCGGACAGCCAGAGCTCGCGGCGCGCCTGATGGGTGGCATCGGCGACGTTGCATCGGCGGCGCCGGCCGGTGCGCTCTGGGACCTCGGCCGCATCGTGGCCGCCGACGACCGTCTCACGGCGCTGTTCGGTGCCGGGCTCCCCGGACTTCACGAACGGCTCCTCGCCGATTCGGCGGCGGAGCCGTTCCTTCATGCTTTCGGTGCGTTCCTCGCCCGTTTCGGCAGTCGTGGGCCGAACGAATGGGAAACCGCATGCGAAACATGGGGCACGGATCCGGCACTGGCGCTCGCCCTCGTGGACCGGATGAGGGGTGCCGCCGCCGACCATGCTCCGACGCTGCGCGGCCGAGGCCTTGCCGCCGACCGGGCCACCGCGCTCCAGTCGGTGCCGCGCTCGAATCGGCGTCGGGTGACGAAGACCGCCGCGAGTGCCGCGTTGTTCAATCAGTCGCGTGAGCGAACGAAAACCACCGTGGTCGAGTACCTCCACGGTGTCCGCCTCGTCATGAAGGAACTGGACCGGCGGGTGAACGAACGCAGTGGTGGTTCGAAGAACGACCTGTGGTTCGTCACGATCGACGAAATCGACGACTATGTGGTGAGTCCGGTGGCACTGCGCCCCGTCATTGCCGAACGTCGACGCATGCGCAACCTCCTGTCGAGCCGCGAGCCACCGTTCATCATCGACGGGAACGCCGGTGTTCCCGACTTCTCCACGTGGCGACGCCGTGACGAATCCGCTTCCGTCGGCGTGGCAGTAGGCCAGAAGCTCACCGGCATCGCGGGGTGCCCGGGCGTGGGAAGAGGGCGGGCGCGGGTCGTCCTCGATCCATCGGACCCCACTGCTCTCGAGGCCGGTGAGGTGCTCGTCGCTCCACTCACCGACCCGTCGTGGACGCCTCTGTTCGTGCCGGCGGGAGCGGTCGTCGTGGACGTCGGCGCGATGCTCAGCCACGCCGTGATCGTCTCGCGTGAACTCGGTATTCCATCGGTTGTGTCGGTGTCGGGTGCGACCCGGATCATCCCGAACGGGGCGCTCGTCGAGGTCGACGGTTCGGCGGGGACCGTGACCATCCTCGAACTCCCGTGACGCCTCAGCGACGGAGCGTGTCCGGGCGAGGGGTCAGCGTGGCTGGGTCGATCCGTCGAGCGTGCGAAGCGGACCGTAGAGGTCCGGCCGCCGGTCACGGAATAGCCCCCAGGACGCTCGCATCAATGCGTTTGCTTGGCGATCAACAGTTGCCGTAATCACGGCTTCTGGCGCGCCCTGCGCATCGGCCACGATCTCGCCCGTCACGTCGGTGATGAACGACGTGCCGTAGAACACGATCTCGCAGGTTTCGCCTACCTCGCGGCCGGTTCGGTTGGCGGCGATCACCGGGACCAGATTGGCCCCGGCGTGTCCGCACATCACGCGGCGCCAATGCCCGGAGGAGTCCCATGAGGGATCAGGGGGCTCGGAGCCAATGGCCGTTGGGTAGAGGAGCATCTCGGCGCCGAGGAGCGCCATGGCCCGGGCGCATTCGGGGAACCACTGGTCCCAGCAGATCCCCACGCCAATGCGGCCGAAGGCGGTGTCCCACACCCGAAACCCGGTATCGCCCGGCGAGAAGTAGTACTTCTCGGTATAGCCCGGACCGTCCGGGATGTGGCTCTTTCGGTACACCCCGAGCGACGTCCCATCGGCGTCGACCATGACCACGGTGTTGAACCGAGCGTTGCCCGCGACCTCGTAGATCGACAGGGGAAGGACGACGCCGAGCTCTCGGGCCAGGGCGGAGAAGTGGGCAACTGTCGGGTGGCCCTCGACGGGCAATGCCCGGAGGAGATGCTCTGGCTTCTGATCGAGACAGAAGTAGGGCCCTTCGAATAGCTCCGGGATGAGGATCACCTGCGCCCCGTCCGACGCGGCGCGTCGCACGAGCCTCTCGGCCGTTGCCACATTTCCTGCGACAGCGGCCGTCATCGACATCTGCAACGCGGCAACAGTCACGCACTCGGGAACGCTCATCCCATGACTCTCGCGCACGCAGTCACGGTCGCGAGCGCTGCACGCGGCGTTGTGTCCGACAACGTGCGCACCGCCGTAGCGTTGTGCCGATGCCCGAGGGAGACACGATCGCCCGCACTGCTGCGTCACTTCGGACGTGGATCGGCGGCCGCATCGTGACCGCCGTCCGCGCCTCGCTCCCGTCACTCGCAGTCAGCCGGCTTGTCGGCCGGACCGTGGGCGACATCAGCACGGTCGGCAAGAACCTGTTGGTCTCCTTCGTCGGCGACGACGATGGTGATGTCCTCGTGCTGCATACGCACATGAAGATGACCGGCTCGTGGCACGTCTATCCCGCCGGAGCCCCGTGGCGGAAGCCGTCACGCCAGGCGCGCTTCGTCGTCGAGACAGGCGACCGGATCGCTGTGTGTTTCAACGTACCGGTCATCGAGCTCGCCGTCCCCGCTGCGACCAGGCGTCGTCGCTCCCTGAGCGGTCTCGGGCCTGACGTTCTCGTTGAACCGCTCGACGTTGATCAACTTCTGACCCGGGCCAACGCCGCCCCTCGCGGGTACGCGCTCGGCGAACTGCTGCTCGATCAACGAGTGGCGTGTGGCATCGGAAACATCTACCGATGCGAGGCGCTGTTCCTCGAACAACACCACCCGTGGACCCCCCGCGCCGAGCTCTCCGACGTCGCGCTCGTCGCGCTCGTGCAACGGGCGGCTGACCTGATGAGGGCGAACGTGGGCTCGGATTCGGAGCGGACCGATTCGCTCGGTCGAGAGTTCGGAGCGGGCCGCAACCGTCCGTGGGTGTACCGACGCGCGGGATTGGGCTGCCGCATCTGTGGCACCGTCATTGCCGCCCGCGGTCAGGGGCCACTGGATCGCCGTGCGTATTGGTGCCCGTCATGCCAGGTCGCCGCAGGCGTAACCCTCAGGTCGGGGCCCACCGACAGGCCACTAGGGTGACAGGAATGGATCAATCTCTCGATCTCGCCCCCGACTCACCGGGGATCCGGTTCACCCCGGAACTGTTACGCGAGATCGAAGCGGAGTTGACCGAGGTCGAGGCGGCCATCGAGTCGCTGCAACTCGACCGAGTCGTCGCCGCGTAGGTCGAGCACAGCCGCGGCCCGGTCAGCGGCCGAGACACGTTCTTCCGCAGGCGACATCGCCGAGCACCCAGCTTCGTCGACCTCGTCGCTGTCACCTCCCGGATCGACGTTCTGACGCTGCCCTCCGGCCCAGATCACGCCGTCGAGGAATGCTGACGCCTCGGCCTGGCGTTCGTAGCGGGCTTCGAGGGCTTTGAATGCGGGGCCGTGATCGGCGTGCACGAGGTGTCCCAGTTCGTGGACGAGGACCGCATCGACCACCCAATCGGGCATGGCGATCATGCGGTCGGAAAGCCGGACGGATCCATCGTCGATGGTGCACGAACCCCAACGTGTGCTCTGGTTCGACACCCATCGGACAGACGACGGTGCCGGGAGGTCGTACCGCTTGGCCAGGCTCGCCGCCCGCTTCATGAGGTCGGTCGAAGCATGGGTTCGCTTGCGGGCGAACCGGGCCTGCATCCGGTCCACGAAATCCTTCGCTTCACCCTCGGAGAGCCACGAGGGAACCGTCAGTTCGAGGACGCCCTCCACGAGTCGGGCGCTGACGGTGCGCTTGCGCGCTCGTGACCGGACGATCCTGACCGGATAGGGGTCGGCCGGCCGATCGAGGGCGCGTTGACGGGTCATCGGATTCGGACGCAGCGCGACCGGCCATGGGGCGGGCGCGTCCGAGTCCGGGCAAGCCGTGTCATAGCGCCGTGCCTGATTGACGGGTCATCGGATCACGAAGATTGATCCGGGCACCTCCACGAATTTGGCCGCCGACAAGGAAGAACCAGCGCCCTCCGAGGTTCCCGACCGGCTTCGGCTCGACGTGGTGGAGCCGTTCGAGGGTGCGGATCACCCCGCCATGGCTGACGACGATCACCGCGGTCCCTCCGGCGACGGCTTCGTCACAGGCGGTCCGCAGCGCCGCGGAGATGCGTCGGCGGAACACGTCTTCCTCCTCACCATCGGGAAGCTGAGAGATCGTTCCGTCCCGCCATCTGTTGAGCATCCCCGGCCATTCGCGTTCGATCTCCGCCGTGGTCTTTCCTGACCACTGACCCACGCCACGCTCGCGAAACCCGGAGTCGATCCGCATCGGCGGCGCGTCGAGCGCTTCGATGATCGGTACGGCGGTCTGCTGGGCACGAAGGAGGTCCGACGCCACCACTCGCACCGGCAACGAACGGGGCCAGCCGGCCAGTTCGGTTGCCGCCGCCTTCGCCTGACGGTGACCGTCGCCGGCCAGATCGATGTCGGCCCACCCCTGCCATCGTTGTTCGGCGTTCCAGATCGACAGGCCGTGGCGCAGGACAAGTACGCCGGGTGTGCGAAACCCGGCGCGCGCCGAGCGACGGCGGGCCGACGGTGTCGGAGTTGTCGGGTTGGGGCGGCTCGGCATACCCCATTGAGTGAAGCACGCAGCAGCCGGCAAGGCGTTTCATCCTCGCCAGGAGTTGCGGGCAGTTGTTGGTCCGGGTCGGGAACGCTCACCCACGGACGACACTCGCTCCCCGGGGTCCGCCCGCCCCAGATCGAGGTTGGTCCTCGCTACTACCCTGGTTCGATGGCCAGACTGCGACTGTTTGCTCAGGCTCGGGAGGCCGCAGGAGCCAAGGAGTGGAGTGCCCCGGCGACGACGACGGTCGGCGATCTGCTCGACGCCGCGGTTGGCGCCTTCGGTCCCGAGTTCGCTCGGGTTCTCCCGCATTGTCGGGTCTGGGTCGACGGTGAACCGGCTGACCGCACCACCCCGGTCGGCGATTCCCAAGAGGTTGCGGTGCTTCCGCCGGTCTCCGGCGGCTGATGATGGTGCGCGGCCTGCGCGGTCGTTCTCGCAACGGGCGCCACCGTCGCCGTCCTCCGCACTAGCGTGGATTGCGTGTCCAACCGTCATCTCACCCGGGTCCTGTCGCCCGGCTATCTCGACGGGCTGCCCGAGTGGTCCGACGACGAGGTGCGGGCGCGTCGAGCGGAATGCCATCAGCTCGAGGAGGCTGCTTCGTACCTCCGTCGGCTGACGCAGACGCATCTCGACATTGTCGGCGCCGAACTCGATGGCCGGCGTCGAGGCGAACGGACCGACAGCACCTTGGTCGAACGACTCACGCGTGTTCTCTCCTCGACCGGCGAGGCGTCACGCGGCGCACGCGGACGCCTCATGAGCGACAACCCGCGAGACGACCAGGAAACGTGGGCCGAGGGCCGGGCGCGCCATGCGATGGGTGGCCACGCCATCGAGACGGTCGGCGAGCTCGACGACGGGGCACTGGCCGTGTTGACCGAATCACTGATCCAACTCGAACGCGATGTCAGCGGGGAACGTCGTCGTCTCCACGAGGTCTACGACGCAATCCAGGGCGAACTGGTGCAGCGGTACAAGACCGGTCGGAGCAGCGTTGACCGCCTCTTGCGGTAGCTGCTGCTTGGTCGCGTGAAGACGCAGGAGGCCAACGGCGATCGGCCGATCGACGATGGTGACGACGCGATAGGCAACGAAGAACGCAGCGGCCCGATCAGCCTCGGCAGTTTCATCCGTGAGCAACGACGCGTCGCCCGGCTCTCGTTGCGCAAGCTGTCGGACATGGCCGACATCTCGAATCCGTACCTCAGCCAGATCGAGCGAGGTCTGCGCAAGCCTTCGGCGGAAATCCTCCAGCAGCTCGCACGAGCTCTGCGAATCTCGGCCGAAACCCTCTACGTGCAGGCTGGCATCCTCGACGAGAAGCAGCCGGGCGGCCCGGACCTTGTCGCGGCAATCCAAGACGAGCCCACCCTCACCGACTCGCAGAAACGAGCACTGCTGCAGATTCTGCGGTCGTTCCAGGCGGAAAATCTGGCTTCTGACGCCGGTTCGGGGCGAAGCACCCGCTGAGGTTGCTCGTCGACCACGGGAACACCGCCGGGCGGCGTGACGTTGTTGCGTGGTGGTCGGACTACCGTTCGACTCTCTCATCTCAGTTGTCTGGTGGTGCCCGGCGCTCGTCGTCGAACCGCCGGTCGGCTCCCTACCCTAGGTTCGACCAAAGCATGCGCGTTGTCGTCCTTTCCCTGCACACGTCCCCTTTGACACAGCCCGGCACCGGCGACGGTGGCGGGATGAATGTCTATGTCCGTGAGCTCTCCTCGGCCCTTGCCCGCGCCGGAGTGGAATGCGACGTGATGACCAGGGCGACCTCACCCGCCGATCCGGCGATCATCGCCGTGGAGCCCGGGTTTCGGGTGCACAACATCGTGGCCGGCCCAATGGCTCCGGTGGCGAAGGAGGAGCTCCGGCCGCTCGTCTCGGTGTTCGCCCACGCGGTCGAGGCACGGATGGCCCTCGAAGGAATTCGCGCCGACGTTCTCCACGCGAACTACTGGCTGTCGGCGGAGGCCGGGCATCTGCTCAAGCACGCCCTTGATGTGCCTCTCGTGATCACCTTTCACACCCTCGCCCGGGTCAAGTCGGAGATGAACGACCCCGAGCCCGAGGACCGCGCACTCTCTGAGGCGGCGGCTATTGGCTGCAGCGACATGATCCTCGCCAACACCACAGTGGAAACCGAGCAATTGGTCCGGCTCTATGGGGCCGATCCCACTCGGATCGAAGAAGTGCCGCTCGGCGTCGACCACGCCTTCTTCTCCCCGGGAAGTCAGGCGGGGGCGCGCGCCGCGCTCAAGCTGGGCGACGAACCCCTCTTGCTGTTTGTCGGTCGTTTGCAGGGTCTCAAGGGCGCTGACCTGGCCATCGAATCGCTCGCCGCGTCCCGTCATCGCAACGCCACGCTGCTGTTGTGTGGCGGTCCGAGCGGTGTGGACGGCCAGCGCTACGTCGACGACCTCCACCGGCTGGCGGCTCGTCTCCGCGTCGCCGATCGGCTCCGCTGGGTCACCCCGAAGCCCCATCATCTGCTCAGCACGTATTACCGAGCCGCCGATGCCGTGCTGGTTCCGAGTCGGTCAGAGTCGTTCGGTCTTGTGGCGCTCGAGGCCAGCGCGTGCGGGGTGGCGGTCATCGCGGCAAACGTCGGCGGGCTCGTCACGATCGTGGAAGACGGGCTGACCGGCTACCTGGTCGACGGCCGCGATCCCACGTCTTGGGCGTCGCGCATCGATACCGTGCTCGACGATCCGAATCTCGCCGCGATGATCGGCGCCGCGGGAGCGCTTCGTTCACGGCACTACGCGTGGAGCACCACTGCAGCACGCCTGCGTCGGCTCTATGGCGACCTGTCGGCGCGTTCGCTCGTGCAGTGCGCCTAGGAAGGGCGAGCGATGTCCGAGACCCGTGTAACTCCGGATCATTTCCGCGCTGACGCCGTGGTCCTCCTCGAATCGTGGACCGACGAGATCAGCCGCGACCATCCCGTGGTCACGAGCGTGGAACGTGACCACGAGGTCGACCGGTGGTACGTGCGGACGCGCAGCGAAGCAAAGACGGTGACCACGGTCTGGTTCACCGTTCGCGAACGCACCTTGCATTTCGAGTCGTACTTCCTGCCAGCACCGGAGGAAAACGTCAGCGCGGTCTACGAGTACCTGCTTCGGGCGAACGGCCGGCTCTATGACATGCGTTTTTCGATCGGGCCGGAAGACGCGAGCTATCTCAGCGGCGTCGTCCCGCTCCAGGGTCTCCTCGCCGGAGGGAGCGACGAACTCGACCGGTTGCTCGGATCGGTCTACGCCGCCAGCGAGGAGTGCTTTCCCACTGCTGCTCGCCTCGGTTTCCCTGCCCGCTTCGCCTCCTGAAGCGGCAGTCGGTGGCGTGTCGGATCGCCGCGACCTCAGGCATTCGATGTCGGCGCGGCGATCTGTTTGCGTCGTGGGATGACGCTCGATATCTTTCTCTGCACAGGAAGTCCGGTGGCGTCTGCTGGATGGTTCGTTCGGGGAAGTGCGAACCATTCGGTGCAGCCTCCGGGCTTTCTTTTTTCTGTCGTCGAGTAGCCGTCGTTCCGATCGCCCTCGAACCAGGCGGCGTAGGGTGGCGACCATGACGAGGCTCGTGGTTGTCGGTGGCGGGAAGATGGGCGAGGCGTTGATCGCTGGGCTGATCGGTTCCGGGCATCTGTCGGCTCCGGACCTCCTCGTCGTCGAACCTGACGAAGCTCGAGCGGCCGAGCTTGGAGCGATCCATGGCGTCGAAACCGCCTTGCGCCTGGACCAATGCGAGCTCGACCCGAAGTCGTTCGACGCGTTGATCGCCGTGAAACCGGCAACCGTCCCCGACGTCTGCCGCGAGCTTGCCGGTCGGGTCGGCCGGATCCTCTCGATTGCCGCAGGGGTCACGACCGCCACGATGGAATCGGCTCTGGGTGCGGAGACCCCGGTGGTCCGGTCGATGCCCAACACGCCGGCCCTGGTCGGGGTTGGAGCGTCAGCCATTGCGCCGGGACGATATGCCTCGAGCGATGACCTCGACTGGGCCGCCGGGATCCTCGGCGCGGTCGGTCTGGTCGAGCGCGTTGATGAGAAGCTCCTCGATGCCGTGACCGGCCTCTCCGGATCAGGACCGGCCTACCTGTTTCTCGTCGCCGAAGCGCTCGTCGACGGTGGCGTGGCCCAGGGGCTGCCCCGTTCGGTCGCCGTGACGCTCGCCCACCAGACGATTGCCGGCGCCGGCCGTCTTCTCGTCGAATCAGGCGATCAGGCGGCGCAGCTGAGGGCGAATGTCACCTCGCCGGGAGGCACGACCGCCGCTGGGCTCCGTGCGCTGGAATCGTTGGGCGTCCGGAGCGCGTTCATCGAAGCAGTGGCCGCCGCGACCGCGCGAGCACACGAACTCGGCTAGCGACGCAGCCCGGCGTCCTTTCTCGTCGTTCTCCGCCGCGCCAAGTGTTCATCCGCTTGCCTGGTACCTCGCGCCCGTCCGCTCAGTCTCCGCCGGGACGGACGCCACGTATCCTCGCTGGCAACCATGTCGCCGAACTCGTCAACGACCTCGACCTCGACCCCAACCATCTCGTTTCTTACCGACTACGGCCTCACCGATGAGTTCGTCGGCGTCTGTCGCTCGGTCATCCGCCAGATCGCTCCCACGGCGATGGTCATCGACGTCAGCCATGAGGTCGCCGCCCACGACGTACGAGCGGGGTCGCTCACCCTCGTTCGGGCGGTGCAGTACCTGGCCGACGGGGTCGTGCTGGCGATCGTCGACCCTGGTGTCGGCACGTCGCGCCGGGCGATCGCCGTCGAAGCCGGCCCCATGACATTCGTCGGACCGGACAACGGGCTCCTTGCTCCTGCAGTGGCGATGCTCGGTGGGGCGACGGGAGCGGTACATCTGACCAACGACGCCTTCCACCTCAGCGCCCCGGGGGTCACCTTCGCCGGTCGAGACGTGTTTGCTCCGGTCGCCGCCCAACTCGCCAATGGCGTGGCGTTGGCGGACCTGGGCGACCTGATCGATCCCGCCGGCCTTGTGCCCGGGGTGATCCCGCTGACCCGCACGGACGACGGGGTGATCCACGCCGAGGTGCTGTGGGTCGACCGGTTCGGCAACGCCCAGCTCAACGTCGACCCGGACGAGCTCGGCCCCGATGCGACCGCCGTCTCCGTCGAGTTCGGCACGACGACGCGGACGGCCCATCGAGCGCACACCTACGCCTCGATCGGCACCGGTTCGATCGGTCTGGTCACCGATTCCTACGGCATGCTCTCGCTGTGCCTCGACCGGCGCTCCGCCGCGGACGAGCTTGGCCTCGGCCCCGGCGTGGCGGTGTCACTGAAGCGGTTGTAGCCGCCGGTCGCCGAGAGTACGGCCGCCGCCGGCCGGATCGGCGCCGCTGCGCGAGACTCAGGACCCTCATGCGACCTGCCACAACGATTGTCCTTGCTGTTCTGCTCACGGCGCTGTTCGGCGCGGCGATCTTCCAGTTCCTGAGCGGTGATCTCACCGGTGGCGGTTCGACCGGCAGCACCGTCCCGACCTCGGTGACGGTCTCGACCGTTGCCGTGACCGAAGCCGGCTGAACGATGGTGACCGCTCCTCGTTCCATCCTTCGAGCTGTGGCCCGGCGGCCAGCCCGTCGAGCCAACCTCGCGGCGAACGAAGCGGTTACGCCTTGAATCTTGCGACGATCATTGGAACTCATCCAGCCGACTCCCCTGCTCTTCGCTTCGGTGACGACATCGTCACCTACGGGGTCCTGCGCGCCGAGGTTGGCGCCCTGCGTGGCGGTCTGGTCGGTCTCGGCCTGCAACCGGGCGATCGGGTGGCGCTCGTGATGAGCTCGAGTCGGCAGTTCATCGTCAGCTACTTCGCGGTGCTCGGCGCCGGTGGCGTCGCGGTGCCGCTGAATCCGCAGAGCCCGACCGCCGAGGTGCTGCGCGAGATTGCCGCGGTTCGGCCGTCCATGCTCATCGTGGGGCCGATGGGCGCAGCGACCCTGAGCGGTCAGCTCGGCGACTACCCGGGTCTCACGGTCATCGCCCCGGCGAGCGCGGCAATGGCGGATGCGGCCGAGTTCGAGACCGTCGCCGCCGGCACGGCGGGACCCCTGGTAGAGCGCGCCGATGCCGACTTGGCCGCGCTGATGTTCACGAGCGGCACGGCGGGATCACCGAAGGCAGCGATGCTCACCCACGGCAACCTCCGGTCGAACCTGGAGCAGATGCAGTCCCTGGGAGACGCAAACCTCTCTTCGACGGACGTCGTGCTCGCGATTCCACCGCTGTTTCACATCTACGGGCTCAACGCCACGCTCGGCGTCACGCTTGCCGCGGGTGGCTGCGTGATCCCCGTCGATCGGTTCGACCCAAGCACTGCGGTTGCCACGATTGCGTCGGCGAAGGTCACGATCCTGGCGGGGGCCCCGCCGGTCTACGACGCGCTCGTGTCGCTTCCTGAGGAGGCCGCGACGAAGGCCCAGTTTGCGTCCCTGCGTCGGGCGATCTCCGGTGCCTCGAAGCTCGATCCGGTAACCGGACGCGCGTTCGCCGAACGCTTCGGCGTGTCGGTTGGGGAGGGCTACGGCCTGACCGAGGCGTCGCCGGTCGTGACCGCGGCCACGGCTTCGTCACCGAAGCCCGGAACCATCGGGGCGCCGCTGCCCGGGCTCTCGGTGCGCCTCGTCGACGAGTCCGGCGACGACGCGCTTGTCGGTGATGCCGGCGAGATCTGGGTGAAGGGTCCGAACGTGTTCCCTGGCTACTGGGAGGACCCGGTCGCGACCGCCAAGATCCTGACGGTTGATGGCTGGCTCCGGACCGGTGATATCGCCGTCGCCGACGCGGACGGCGAGCTCACGATCGTGGACCGGGCAAAGGACCTCATCATCGTTTCCGGTTTCAACGTCTATCCGGCGGAGGTCGAAGAGGTGTTGGAAATGCACCCCGACGTCCTCGAAGCGGCGGTGGTGGGTGCTGCGCATCCCCACACCGGGGAGAGCGTCCGAGCGTTCGTGGTTGCCCGGCCGGGGGCAATGATCGAGGCCGACGCCCTGATTTCCTTCGCCATGCGACAGCTGGCCCGCTACAAGTGCCCGACCTCGGTCACGGTTGTGGCCGAACTTCCGAAGGGACTGCAGGGCAAGGTCCTTCGTCGGGCGCTTACCGACTGACGCTCGCCGCCCCTGCGGTCCCCGTCGCCTCACCGGCGAGTGGCCGGGCGGGTCGCGATCGGGAACCCGTGAGCAGGAAACCGAGGAAGAGCAACGCAACGCCCACCGCGAGCGTGATGGAGAACGCACGCATTTCGCCGAATCTGGCATTGAGCGTTCCGCTGGCCGAGAGGGTTGCCGTGCCAAGGGCGAGAAGGCCGAGCCCGCTGGCCCGGCGTCGAGCCAGCGAGCGCTGCATGTGGTCGCGTGAGCGAATGACGCCGATGACGCCGATGACGGTGCCGGCGAACACAATGACCGCCGAGACCCCCGACCCGAGCGCCGCGAGCAGGCGCGGTCCGAGCGGGAATACCTCTCTACCGCGAGGCAGGTCGACGCCTTCGACGCGGGCGGTGAACGGTGATGCCATCACCACTCCTAGCGCCAGGGCGGAGAACAGCGACACCGTCCATGTGATGGTGTCGGCGTGGCGACTCGGGAGTTGGAGCTGGAGTTGTCCGGCGGCGAGGAAGGGGACGTTGATGATGGCCCCGAAGGCAAAGAAGATCCGGAAGGTGACGCCGTCCCATCCGGCCGTTGCGCCGTATCCGAGGGCGGCGGCCCCAATGAAGAACGTCAGGAGGGAAAGCGACCAGGAGAGATCTTGGGGCCGACGCAGGACCAGCCAGCGCTCGAAGGTCGAAGCGCTGAGAGCCAGAGCGACGAGCGCAGCGGCGATTGCGAGCGCGGTCGTCAGCACGTGCCCATTGTCGTCCACGCCCGGAACGCCGGAGTTCAACCACCCGATCGTCGGTGGCGCGCGTCGCTGGCACCTCACCCGGTCGGCATCATCGGGTCCGATCAGGAGCTTGTGAATTGGTGCACAAGCGGTTTAGCGTGGGTTCTGTGTCGAAGGAAGTGCGTCGCATCCCGGACGCCACCATCGCGCGCTTACCCCGGTATCACCGGGCGCTTCTTGAGCTGGTCGCGTCGAAAACGCCCACCGTTTCCTCCGACGAACTCGCTGACCTCGCCGGATTCAATGCCGCAAAAGTGCGAAAGGATCTCAGCTACCTCGGCACCTACGGCACCCGAGGCGTCGGCTACGACGTTGACAACCTCCGCCGTCAGATCGGCCGCGTGCTCGGCCTCACGGAGAGTTGGCCGGTGGTCATCGTGGGCATCGGCAACCTCGGGCGGGCCCTCGCCACCTACAGCGGATTCGCCATGCGCGGCTTTCGCATCGCCGCTCTACTCGACGCGGATCCTACGAAATCCGGCCAGACGGTCGGCAGTCTGTCGGTGCGCCCGTCATCGGATCTTGCGGCGATCGTCGGGGCCGAGCAGGTGGCCATCGGGATCATCGCCACTCCAGGGTTGGCGGCCCAGGACGTGGCCGATCAACTCGTGGCCGCCGGCGTGCGCTCAATCTTGAACTTCTCACCCGCAGTGCTCAACGTGCCCGAGGGTGTCGCCGTTCGCGGGGTGGATCTGGCGGTGGAGCTCCAAGTCCTGAGCTATCACCAGCATCACCGCGACGACCTCGGCGCCTCGGCATGAAGCATCGCTTGGGACACGTCTCCCCGACGCAGGTCACACGTGTTTGGCGCTCACGCCGAGACGCGAAAGACTGGATAATTGTGAGTGCTCGAACCATCGTCGACCCGGGGATGCGCTGATGTCCCTCGTTGTCGTTGGCCTCCATCATCGCAGCGCGCCGATCGAGGTGCTCGAGCAGGTCACCATTCCGCCCGCCGGGCTGGCCAAGGCCCTCGACGCGCTGCGCAGCGGCGACAATATCGCCGAGGCGGTGATCGTCTCCACCTGCAACCGCACCGAGATCTATGCCGTGTGCGAAACCTTCCACGGTGCCCTCTCCCAGCTCCACCAGTTCCTCACCGACCGGTCCGGGTTATCGATCGACCAGATTGCGCCGCACCTGCACACGTCCTACGACGATGCTGTCGCTCGGCACCTCTTCACGGTCGCCTCCGGCCTCGATTCCGCCGTTGTCGGCGAGACGGAGATTCTCGGACAGGTTCGAGCTGCGTTCGATTCCGCGCTCGCCCAGCAGAGTGCCGGGCCGCACCTCTCGTCGCTCTTCCGCCATGCGCTCGAAGCGGGCAAGCGGGTCCGAACCGAAACCGGGATCTCCCGCGGAACGGCGTCGATCTCACATGCCGCGGTCGAGCTCGCGGCCGATCGTCTCGGCTCGCTTACCGGCCGTTCGGTGCTGGTGCTCGGGGCGGGCGAGATCGGTGTCTCGATGGCCACGTCGCTCCAGCTTGCCGGTGTCGGTGAAGTGTTCGTGGCCAACCGCACCCGCCAGAAGGCAGCGACGCTGGCCCAGCGCATCGGAGCCATCGAAGTCGCACTTCACGATCTTCCGGCCACGCTCGAAGTCGTCGATGTGCTGCTCACCGCCACGTCGTCGGACACCCATGTGCTCGGACGCGATGACCTGGAAGCGGTCATGGAGGCTCGTGGCGGCCGCCCGCTGCTCGTTGTCGACACAGGCCTTCCTCGCGACGTGGATCCGAACGCCGGTGTGGTCGAGGGCGTGACCCTGCTTGACCTCGACGCGATCCGTGCGTTCGTCGAGATCGGCCTTGAGGGTCGTCGTCGCGAGATCGACCAGGTCCGCGAGATCGTCGTCGAGGAGGTCGATCGCTACCGTGCGGGCGCGTCGGCGCGGCTCGTCGCCCCTGTTCTGGTCGCCATGCGCGACCACTTCGAAGCGGTTCGCTCCGCCGAGGTCGAACAGCTCGACTCACGGTTGCGACATCTCTCGCCGGCCGACCGGGACCTGGTCGAGCAGTTCACCAAGCGTCTCGTCGCCAAGCTCGTACACACCCCAACGGTGCGTTTGAAGGAAGCTGCCGGAACCATTCGGGGGACCCGAATGGCCGATGCCCTCCGAGTGCTGTTCGACCTCGATCGTGACGAGGAGATCACCCACGACGGGGTCGACGGGGCCGTTCTTCCTCCGCACGAATGAGCAGGGTGCTTCGCGCCGCTACCCGGTCCAGTCCGTTGGCTCGCTGGCAGACGGCGTTCGTCACCGAGCGTCTGGCGCGTCGGGGTATCTCCGTGGTTGAGGTTCTCGTCGACACGTTGGGGGATCGGACGCAAGCGGCGAACACTCCGCTCCACTCGATCGGTGGCCAAGGCGTCTTCGTCAAGGAGGTCCAGCAGGCGGTGTTGGACGGGCACGCGGACATCGCGGTGCATTCCGCGAAGGATCTCCCGGCGGTCACTCCCGACGGTCTGACCCTGGCGTGTGTGCCGGTTCGCGGGGATGTCCGCGACATCCTCATCGGGTCGACGATCGCCGACCTTCGGCCGGGGGCCGTCGTCGGGACCGGTTCGGTTCGCCGACGCGCCCAACTCGCTCATATGCGCGCTGATCTTCAGTTCGCTGAGCTTCGTGGCAACGTCGGGTCCCGTCTGGCGAAAGCCTCGCAGTTCGACGCCATCGTCCTCGCGTTCGTACCGCTCGGTCGCCTCGGGTTCGACGACGTTCGAGGCGAGATTCTCTCGACGGAGATGATGCTTCCCATGGTGGGCCAAGGAGCCATCGGCGTCGAGTGCCATATCGACGACGACGCCACGCTCGATGCGCTCTCTGGCATCGATGACGATTCCGCCCACACCGCAGTGCGCTGCGAGCGTTCGTACCTGCGCCGTCTCGGCGGTGGCTGTGAGTTACCTGTCGGAGCACTCGCCATCATCGACGGTGATGAGATTGTCCTTGACGCGCTCGTGGCGGCATACGACGGCTCGATCATCGTGCGTCGCACCCGCCGGGCGGGGATCACCCACGCGGTCCGTCTCGGAAACGAGCTGGCCGAAGAGGTGCTCGCGCACGGTGGCTCCGCTCTGCTCGAGCTCGTCGGCTGAGCGCGGCTGCTCCAGGGATCCGCGATGACACTCGATCGACCTCTCGCCGGTCGCTCGGTCGTCGTGACCAGAGCAGCGGAGCAGGCCGGTCCGTTCGTCACATCGCTGCGCGATCTCGGTGCGGCGGTCGTGGAAGTGCCGGTGATCCGGATCGTCCCTCCGGACGATGGGGGCGCCGCACTGCTGTCGCGGGTCGGGGATCTGGCCTCGTACGACTGGGTCGTGCTCACGTCTCCGAACGCTGCCGAACGGTTCCTCCGGGCCGTTGACGAGTCGGTGATCGGGTCACCGGACGTGAAGATCGCCTGCGTCGGACCGGGCACCGCGACCGTGGTTCGAGAAGCCGGGCGTCACGTCGCGCTCGTGGCCGACCGCGCCGTCGGAGAAGGTCTCGTGGAGTCCTTCCCGTTCGGTTCCGGACGCGTCCTGGTACCCCGCGCCGCGGTCGCCCGGAGTGTCGTCCCGGACGGACTTCGAGCGCGTGGATGGACCGTCAACGAGGTCGTGGCCTACCGCACCGAGCCGGTGCCGCTCGATCCGGCGGTGCGGGTGGCGGTCCGTGATGCCGATGCGATCGCGTTCACGTCGTCGAGCACCGTCCGGGCCTTCGTGACGTCGCTCGGCCCCGACGCGCTGCCGCCGATCGTTGTGTCCATCGGCCCCGAGACCACAGCGACCTTGATCGAACACGGTGTGCGGCCGTTCCGGACCGCCGATCCCCACACCCTCGACGGCCTCCTCGCCGCGCTCATCGAATCCGTGAGGTAGAGCCGAGCCTCCTTCGGGGTGGTGTGAGCCCGAGGCAACTGCTTCCGTTGCGCCGCCGAACCGAGGGAGTGGAGGGGTGGGAAAGGAGTGGAGGGGTGGCACCGATGGGGCCCTGCATCGGTCATGGGGGCTTGCCGAACCAAGGAGTGGAGG
>JANOHI010000452.1:0-2692 GCA_031406385.1 Acidimicrobiia bacterium | reverse complement strand
TACTGAACATCGGTTCAGCGGCCCCGCACCTTGAGCCGGGGCGTCGCACGGTCAGCGCGACCGCGTTCGTGTTCCTCGTCGGGCCGGGGGCCGCAAGGTCAGTCCGGCGTGCCGGGTCCCTTGGCGGCGCCGGCCGGGGATCCGCTTTCGGCGTAGGCCGAGAGCAGCGCGAAAAGCTCGTCGGGCACCTGTACCCCCGCAGCGTTGGCGCTCGCGCGGTTGGCGATCCGGCGTGCCCCGGGGAGCCGGACGCCCGGTTGCGCGGTCATCGCGGTGAGTTCGTCCTCGACCCGCGCGGCGAAGCCCGGGCCGGCGGTGGCCGAGGGATCGACGACGAGAAACGTCTGGCCGACATCGGGTGGCCCGCCGACGTTGCCGCCAAACCCCGACGCCTCGAACGAGAATGACGACCCCGTCAGACCGCCGGCGAGGAGGTCGACGAGCAGGGCGAGCGCCGAGCCCTTGTGCCCGCCGGACGGGGCGATGGTACCGGCCAAGCCGGCGGCGGCGTCGGTGGTCGGCTCGCCGTTGCTGTCGAGCGCCCATCCGAGCGGAATTGGCGCTCCGGAGGCCGCGGCATCGTTGACGGTGACCCACGCAACTGCCGACGACGAGAGGTCGGCCACGAGTGCGGAGCCATCGACCCGGGGCACCGCCCAGGCGATCGGGTTGGTTCCGAAGAACGGTGCCTTGCCGCCCCACGGGGCCATGGTGGACGAAGAGTTGGCGAACATCATGGCAACGAGGCCGTCGCTGGCGAGCCGTTCGACGAACCAGCCGAGGATGCCGGCAGAGTAGGAGTGTGAGATGGTCAGCAGCCCGATGCCGAGCGAGCGGGCGACCTCGCCCACAACCGGTGCTCCGAGTTCGAACGCCGGGTGGGCGAACCCGTGGTGAGCGTCGACGGCGACGACGGCGGGCCGGGGTCGGCTGAGGACCGGAACGGCACCGCCCACGACCTTGCCGCACGCAAGGTGGTCGGCGTAGGTCGGCAGGTAGCCGAGCGCCACGTTGCGAATACCGTCGGCCTCCCCCTCTCGGATGCTGCGGGCGGTTGCGTCGGCCTGCAGCGGGGAAGCGCCGCTGGCAACGAGCACGCGGCGAGCGAGCGTCTCGACATCGTCAAGCGAGAGGTGGACAGTCACGACCGTAGTATTCCAGCCGGTGGAATCGTCGACGACCGCATCGGCCCCCCGCTCGCTTCGTTAGTGCACTGAGTCGGAAATTCCTTTCACGTCGATTCTTCTGACAGCGCACGAAGCACAAGGAATCAGAACATTTCGACGTGAGAGGAACTTTTGCGAAGATGCACTACAGCGCCGCGACTTCGACTAACACAGAGCACGCCATGGGAGAGCTGCGCCAGACCATCGTCACCCTCGACCTCGAGGGTGTCCTCGTTCCGGAGATCTGGATAGCCGTGGCCGAGCGAACCGGGATTGCCGAGCTCCGTCGCACCACCCGCGACGAGCCCGACTACGACGTGTTGATGCGCGGCCGGCTGGCCCTCCTCGACGAACACGGCCTGACGATGAGCGCCATCGCCAGTGTGATCGGCGAACTTGGACCGATGGATGGCGCATGCGAGTTCCTCGATCGGCTCCGCCAGCGCACCCAGGTGGTCATCCTGTCGGACACGTTCGAGCAGTTCGGCGCGCCGCTGATGCGCCACCTGGGGATGCCGACCATGTTGTGCCACCAACTCGTCGTCGCCGACGACCGCATCGTCGATTACCGGTTGCGGATGGCCGACCAGAAACGGCACGCCGTCAACGCGTTCCAGGGTCTGCAGTATCGCGTGGTCGCGGCGGGCGATTCCTACAACGACGCGGCGATGCTCGGTGCCGCCGACGCGGGGTTCTGGTTCCACGCCCCGGCCGTCATCATCGCCGAGTTCCCCGACTTCGCGGCCACCGACTCCTACGACGAACTGTTCGAGATGATCACCGGTGAGCTGTGAGCCTGAATCCTGTGAGCCTGAATCCTGGGCTCCGGTCGCGCCTCGGTGACCTGGTGGCTGCCACCGCCGATTCTCATTGCTGCCCGACCGTGTCGTGGGCGGTGACCGTCGACGGCGAAGTCACCGAGTCGGGTGCGCACGGCGTGCTGGCCGACGGCCGGACGCCGAGTGTCGACACGGTGTACCGGGTCGCCTCGATGACCAAGAGCTTCACCGCGGCGACGGTGCTCGCGCTGCGCGACGAGGGTCAGTTATCGCTCGACGACCGCATTGCCGGTCTCGCGCCGGAACTGGCGGCCATCACTGGCCCCACCAGTGACACCGCCCCGATCACGGTCCGCCACCTGCTGTCGATGGCCGGGGGGATGACCAACGACGATGCGTGGGCCGACCGTCATCTCGACATCGGTACTGCCGAGATCGACGCGTTGTACCGGGCCGGAGCAGTGTTCGCGCACCCGACGGGGACGGCGTTCGAGTACTCCAACCTTGGCTTCGCCATGCTCGGCCGGATCGTGCACCGCGTCACCGGGCAGCGGTTGCAGGATCAGGTGACCACACGGTTGCTCGGTCCACTCGGTCTCGACCGCCGTACAAGCTCACACGCAGTCCACCGCCGAAGGGATTGACGCCGACCTTGTGCCGGGCCGCCACTTTCATGTCCTTGAGATCGATGACCGCGACATCACCGGCACCTGCATTCATGATGTAAAGCTTCGTGCCGTCCGGCGA
>JANOHI010000419.1:0-1798 GCA_031406385.1 Acidimicrobiia bacterium | reverse complement strand
TGGAGACGACCGAGGGCTACGACGATGCGGTGTGGAAGCAGATGGGCGAGCAGCTCGGCCTCCAGGGCCTGGCGATCCCCGAAGAATTCGGCGGTTCCGGTTACGGCTATGTGGAGCTCGGCGTGATCTTCGAGGAGATGGGCCGCTCGCTGCTCTGCGCTCCGTTCTTCTCAACGGTCGCCCTTGCGGCCAATGCCCTTCTCGCTTCGGGCGATGAGGCTGCCCAGGCGAAGTATCTCCCGGGTATCGCCACCGGCTCAACGATCGCCACCGTTGCGTTCACTGAAGCCAATGGCAAGTGGAGCGAAGACGGCATCGGTGCCACGGCTACTGCCGACGGCAAGATCACGGGCGAGAAGATGTTCGTGCTCGATGGGCACGTCGCCGATCTTCTGATCGTGGCCGCTCGTGCCGCCGAAGGAGTCAGCCTGTATGCCGTGGAGAAGGGCGCCGCCGGTCTCACGGTGGAAGCGCTGTCGACCATGGACCAGACCCGCAAGCAGGCCAAGGTGACCCTGAACGCCACCCCTGGCGCGCTCGTCGGATCAGCTGGCACCGGTTGGGCCACGCTGACCAAGATGCTCGACAAGGCAGCGATCGCTTTGGCCGCCGAGCAGGTCGGTGGCGCCCAGAAGGTGCTCGACATGAGCGTCGAATACGCCAAGGTACGCGTGCAGTTCGGCCGTCCCATCGGCTCGTTCCAGGCCATCAAGCACAAGTGTGCCGACATGCTCCTCGAGGTCGAATCGGCCAAGTCGGCGGCGTACTACGCGATGTGGGCGGCGTCGGAGGACAACGACGAGGTCCCCGTCGTGGCCTCACTCGCGAAGGCGTACTGCTCGGACGCGTACTTCCACGCCGCCGCCGAGAACATCCAGATCCACGGTGGCATCGGCTTCACCTGGGAACACGACGCCCACCTGTATTTCAAACGGGCGAAGACCTCCGAGCTTCTGCTCGGGGATCCGACCTATCACCGCGAACTGCTCGCCCAGCGCATCGGTATCTGAGGAAAGAACGCCGTCCGCCGGAGTGCGGCGGACGACAGCACATCCGAGATACGCGAAGGGGTCCCGCGAGTCCCCTTCGCCACGTTTGGTCGCCGCCGGCGCTTTCTGTGCCGGCGAGCGAAGCTGCCGGTCGGCTCCCGAGCAGGCGAAAACGGGCGCCTGCGCGCGCAGGGTTAACCCTTGCTTAACGCTGTGCGCTCATTGTTCTCTCACGGTCCGTCTAATGTTTCGGCCACCGGTGACGGACGACACGTTCGTCGCTCTCCCAACCAAAGCCGGGCAACCGGCCATCACCTCTAGGGGTAGTAGTGCACAAGCGCAAGATCGCGGCATCCGCCGCACTGGCTGTCCTCGTGGGCAGCGTTGCATTCAGCGGTGCCGCCACGGCGGCCACCAAGTCCAAGGGCGTGACCTGCCCGAAGGGCATCTCGTTCGGCTTCATGGGAGCCCTCTCGGGCGACAACGGCGCACTCGGACAGAACATGGTCGACGGCGCCAACATCGCCATCAACGAATTCAACGCCGCCAACAAGAACTGCAAAGTCACGCTGAAGAAGTTCGACTCGCAGGGCGATCCGGCCCAGGCCACTCCGCTGGCCCCCAAGGCCGTTGGCGACAAGAGCCTCGTTGCCATGATCGGCCCCGGGTTCTCCGGTGAGACGAAGGCAGTCATGCCGGTTCTCGAAGCCGGCAAGCTGACAATGATCACGCCTGGCGCGACCAACGCCAAGCTCCAGACCAACGGATGGACCAAGTTCCATCGCATCCTCGCCAACGACGACAAGCAG
>JANOHI010000386.1:0-8268 GCA_031406385.1 Acidimicrobiia bacterium | reverse complement strand
CCGACGACGACAACGATCGGGCCATCGACGACGACCGGGGCGCCGACAACGACGACCCTGCCGCCGGCTACAACCACAACCTCGTCGACGCCGCCAGGGCCCACGACAACAACGCTCGCCCCACCACCGACGACCACCACGACCCTGCCGCCGACCACAACAACGCTCCCGCCGCCCACCACCACCACCACCACGTCCCCGCCACCCACGACGACCACGGCCGCACCGCCAACGACGACCTCACCCCCGACCACGACGACCACGACGACCACACGGGCGCCGCGTCCATGCTGCTGAAGCCGGCCCCCGGTTCCCGCCGCGCCAGAGCAGCTGCTCGTGAGCGGGGAGCGTCCGCCGTTGAGGCCGCTCTCGTTGCCCCGCTGTTCTTCCTGTTCGTATTCGCCATCATCGAGTTCGGGGTGTTCCTGTTCAACACTGACGCCGTCGCCAACTCGTCCCGAGCCGGTGCTCGGGAAGCCTCGACGTGGGCGGCGTCACCCCTGGCCGACCTGAACACCCTTCGCGTCGCCAACCGGTCGCTCGGCAGCCTCGCCGCGCGCATCGACGCCGTGATCATCTTCCGGGGCACGACAGCAAGCAGCCAGGTGCCGGCAGCGTGCGTGGCCCAGATCAACACGACCAGTCGCGGGGTGGCGGGCGAGTGCAACATCTACCGGCAGGCCGAATTGCGCAACCTGAACGAGGCCGTCTTCGGGTGGTCCGACCTGAACACGGCGGCCGAGAATCTGGGCAAGTGGGATGAGTCATGGCCGGCCACTCGTCGCGTTGAGGAGATCACCGGAGACATCAGCCCCGACTGGGTCGGGGTGTATGTGCAGGCACGCCACAAGAGCGTGAGCGGAGTGGTCCCCTCGCGCAAGATCAAACGGACATCGCTCGTCCAGATCGAACCGCAGCGGGCCGCGTGATGCCCACCGTCCTCCCCCCGCTCCCCCCGCTCTCGCCGCCGCAGACCTCTTACGGGGTACCGGAGCAACGCCGAGCGACTTCGACGACCCGAGGAGTCCGCATCGTGGCACGCCCCGAACGAGAGCGCGGGTTCGTGGCGGTGACCACGGCAATCCTGCTCATCATCATGCTGATGGCGACGGCCCTCGCGCTCGATGTCGCCGTTTGGTACATGCGAGGACTAGAACTCCAACGCTCCGCCGACGCGGCAGCGCTTTCCGCGGTGGTCCGGATGCCGAACTTCACCAGAGCCTCGGCTGCGGCTCGAGAGAGCGCGGTGCGCAACGGGCTCGATCCAGCATCGATCGTGGTGACGCGTGACCCGGTGAGCCCTCGTCGGATCAAGATCAGCGTGAAGCAGAACGTCCGGTCATTCTTTGGCAGTCTGCTGCGCCCGACGACCGTCGTCGGCCGGCAGGCAACCGCGGAGTTCGTGTCGGCAATCGAGATGGGTTCGAAGCTCAACGGCATCGGCACGGCCAACCTCATCTCCTACCCGGTCGTCGGCGAACAGGGCTTCTGGCTCGCCATCAACGGGTATTGCACGGCCAAGGAAGACGGCGACCGTTTCGCCTCCGGGTTCGACGGCAACCGAGCCGGGAGGGTCACGTCGTGCATCTTCACGCCTCCCGTGGTCGAGAACGACGACTACCGGCGCCCCGGCGTCGACGCCGCCCAATACACCTACCTGGTGAACGTCCCGTGCCCGGTCCCCGGGGAGGACCCGTGCCTGACGAACCCGGCTCGCGACACCGTGGTCGAGGTGTACAACCCGCAGTTCGACATGAGCAACGAGGTTGCATCGATCGACACCAACACCATCGCCGACAGCGACCCGAACTTCGGGAACGCCCAGATCAACACGAACTTCGCCTTGCGCAACCCCGACGGCGACCCCATGCCCGCCCCGAACCTACCGAGGAGCTACGGCACATGCTTCGACTGCTCGGCTACGAACGGCTGGACGGAGTTGTTCCGCATCCCTTCCACGGCTGGCGCCGGCCCGTTCAAGGTCGACGTGTACACCGACGAGGGTCAGGCGAACTCCTACGGCTCGAACGCCTTCGCCCTGCTCGCGCATTGGGCCGGCGACCCGATTGCTCCGTGCGCTGACTGCGCAGCGATGTCGGGCGAGTCCAGCGTGAGCGTCTACGCCAACGCCTCGGGCGACACCGTCGACTTTTTCCTCGCCCGGCTCGCTCCCGCGATCGACTTCCGGGGCAAGCGGATCCAGATCCTCTTGTGGGACGTCGGCGAGGGCGCCAACACGATCTCGATCCTCCAACCCACCACGCTCGCCGGCTATCAGCCGATGCCCTTCCGCTTCCGGACCTTCGACCACGGTCTGGTCGGGGTCCCCGCAGATGACAGGTTCCCGCTCACCAACGTGCCCGGTGGCATCCTCGACGTTAGCGGACCGGCGAGCACGCTCGGCCCTCAGGCACCACCGTGGCCGCTCACCGAACGGGCCAACGACTTCAGGTTCAACGGACGCATGATCTCCCTCGAGCTGACCGTGCCGACCGACTACGGCTGCGTACCGCTGAGCCGTCCGTGTATTCCGGCTCCCCTGCCCGAGGACGGCTGGTGGAAGATCCGCTACACGACATCGCTGGGCGCGGTGTTCGACCGCTCGACGTGGACCGTGCGTCTTCTCGGCGACCCTGTGCATCTCGTGGCGGGATAGCGCACGACGCGGCACCGACTCGCTAATCGGAGGAGCGCTGCTCCTTGCCGGGGAGCACCCGGAAGGCATCGAACACGCTCTCGACGGTTCGAACCGCTCGGAGGATCGCATCGAGGTGGGAGGGGTCGGCGAGCTCGAAGTCGAACCGTTGATGGGCGACGCGATCCGGGGTGGTGTGGGTCGAGCAGCCGAGCACATTCACGTGGTTGTCGGAGAGCACGCGGGCGACGTCGGCAAGGAGGCGAGCCCGGTCGAACGCTTCGACCATGACCGACACCACGTAGACCGTCTTGCGGCGATCCGCGCTCTGGTCCCATTCGACCTCGATGGTGCGGGCCACGTCGCCGACCCGCAGTGCCCGGGAGTTCGAGCAGTCAGAGCGATGCACGCTCACGCCGCGGCCGCGGGTGACGAAACCGAGGATCTCGTCGCCTGGAACCGGTGTACAGCAGCGGGCGAGCCGAACGAGGAAGTCGTCAAAGCCTTCAACATGCACGCCGCCCTCGTGGGCGCGACGGGCCGAGCGATTCGGGCGTTGGCGCACGGTGGGGGCCGGCAGCTGCTCCTCGTGCTCTCCCCCACGTAGCTCTCGCTGCAGGCGCTGGAGGACCTGCTGGGCCGAGACGTGTCCTTCGCCGATCGCAACGTAGAGCTGATCGAGGTCATCGAGGCCGAGGTCGGCCACAACGGCCTTGGTGGCCGCCTGGCCGATCAGCTTCATCGTTGGCATGCTCTCCTTGCGGAGGGCCTTGACGAGCTCTTCGCGGCCATTCTCGAGTGCGTCTTCGCGGCGTTCCTTCGAGAACCACTGCTTGATCTTGTTACGCGCACGCGGGGTGATCGCGATCTTCAGCCAGTCGCGGGTCGGCGCGGCGGTCTCGACCTTCGACGTGATCACCTCGACCGTCTCGCCGGAGTTGAGCGCAGTGTCGAGCGGCGCGAGACGGCCGTTGACGCGGGCCCCGATGCAGCGATGCCCGACGTCGGTGTGGATCGCGTAGGCGAAGTCGATGGGCGTTGCCCCGACGGGAAGGGTGATCACGCGGCCCTTCGGCGTGAAGACGAACACTTCTTCCTGGTCGAGATCGACCTTGATGGTGGCGAGGAACTCACCGGGCTCGTCACTGTCCGGCGATGCGTCGACAAGGCGTTGCAGCCAGGCCATCTCGTCGGGCTTCGGCGTCGTCTTCTTCGATCGGCCGGGATCTTTGTACTGCCAGTGCGCGGCGATACCGAACTCGGCGATCTGATGCATTTCGAGCGACCGGATCTGGCATTCGAGGACCTTGCCCTCGGGACCGACGACGGTCGTATGGAGTGACTGGTAGAGGTTGAACTTGGGCATTGCCACGTAGTCCTTGAAGCGTCCCTGCACCGGTTTCCACAGCGCGTGGATCGAACCGAGAGCGGCGTAGCAGTCCTTGACCGAGTCGACGACGATCCGGATACCGACGAGGTCGTAGATGTCGTCGAACTCCTTGCCCTTCTTCACCATCTTCTCGTAGATCGACCAGTAGTGCTTCTCTCGTCCGGTCACGGTGGCGGTGATCTTCAGCGCGCTCAGACGATCGATCACCTCGTCGATGGCGTTCGTGAGGTAGGCCTCGCGCTCGGGCGTGCGCGTCTGCACCATCTTCTCGATCTCGGCGTACTTGCGCGGTTCGAGCGCCCGGAAGCTCAGATCCTCAAGCTCGTGCTTGACCTCACCGATACCGAGCCGGTGCGCGAGCGGGGCATAGATGTCGAGCGTCTCCTGAGCCGTGCGGCGACGCTTCCAGTCCTCGCCGACGGCGTCGATGGTGCGCATGTTGTGCAGGCGATCGGCGAGCTTGATGAGCAGCACCCGGAGGTCCTTGGCCATTGCCACGAGCATCTTGCGCATGGTGGCGGCCTGCTGCGCCTCCTTCGAGTCGAACTGGATCCGATCAAGTTTCGTCACCCCGTCGACGATGGCGGCAACGTCGGGACCGAACTTCTCGGTCAGGTCGTCGAGGGTGATACCGGTGTCCTCGACCGAATCGTGGAGGATGGCGGCGGCGAGTGTGGTGTCGTCGAGCCCCAGGCCGGCGAGCACGAGTGCGACCGCGACCGGATGGGTGATGTAGGGCTCTCCGGACTTCCGCTTCTGTTCGCGGTGCGCCAACGCCCCCATCTCGAAGGCCTTCTCGATCCGGTTGGTCGGTGCCTTCGGGTGGTGGCGGCGGAACTCGGCGAGGAGCTCAGTGATGATCGCCGGGTCGAGCGGATCGACTCCCTCGTTCGCGGTGACGGTCTTCTTCGCCGCAGTCGCTTTACGTGTCGAGGTCGACGCGGTACTCATGGATCTACGTTAGGGCAAGCTGTTCGCTCACTCCGGCCGCCACCGCCGTCGCAGCGTGGACTCAGTACTCGAGCACCGACGTGACCGGGGCGTCGAGCAGCCCGCGCCCGGCGAGGAAACCGAGTTCGATCACGAATCCGCAGCCGACGACGTGGGCGCCGACACGGCGCAGGAGGCGGATACCAGCGCCGGCCGTGCCACCGGTGGCCAGCACATCGTCGATCAGCAGTACCCGGTCGGCCGAGGACACCGCATCCTCGTGAATCTCCAGCGTATCGGTCCCGTATTCGAGGTCATAGGTCTCGGCCACAGTGCGCCACGGCAGTTTCCCCGGCTTGCGCAAGGGCACCATACCGACACCGAGCCGCTCGGCAACCATCGGAGCGAGAAGGAACCCGCGCGCCTCGACGCCGGCGATGACGGTGATCCCCTGGCCGCGCCACGGTTCGGTGAGGAGATCGAGGGTGAGCCGAAGCGACGCCGGGTCTCGTAGTAACGGGGTCAGATCTTTGAACGTGATGCCGGGCTTGGGGAAGTCGGCGATGTCGCGGATGCGACCTCGGAGCAGCTCCAGGTCGGTCATGCCACGACCGACGGGGTCGGCTCCACAAAGGAACGGACGAGGGCGCACACCGTATCGAAGTCGTCCCAAAAGAGCATGTGGCCGAGGTCGATCCGCTCGACCCGGAGCGCGTTACCCAGCTGACCAGCGAAGTGTTCGTGCTGGATCGGGCCGACGAACTGGGCCTGCATTGCGTCGAGCAGGAGCGTGGGCCGGGGAACCGGGAGGGCGGGAAGCGGACGGGACATCTCGGCCCACGCCTGGCGCACCACCACCGGGTCCCATGGCGTCCGCCAGCCGTCGGGGCCGCGGACCGCGGCAAGCCTTGTGTCGGCGTCGGAATAGGGCACCGCTGCTGCGCTTCGCCCGGCGCGCCGGACTTCGACGAGTTCGTCGAGGGTGTCGTAGCCACGAGCGCCCGAGATCATCCCGTCGGCGAGAGCGGAGGTCTGCTCGGACGGCAGACCGATCGCCGGGTCGAGCACGACGAGCGCATGGACCCGCTCCGGCGCCCGTGCCAGCAGATGCGCGCCGAGACATCCACCGAAGCTGTGACCGACCACCGTGACAGCCTCGACGCCTTCGTCGTCGAGGACCCGGACGAGGTCGTCGAGATGATCCTCGATACGAACCGCTCGCCCCTTGTATCCGGCCGGAGATCGGCCATGACCACGAAGGTCGGGGGCGATGATCCGAAACGACGGAAACGCCGCCGCAGCCATCGGGACGAACCGCTGGCCGTGGGCGCTCACGCCGTGGATGGCGAGGAGCGGCGGACCGTTGGCAACGCCATAGGTGTGGACATGCAGCGACTCGCTCAAAGGAGCCCACCGAACCAGACCTCGTCGAGACCGGAGGAATCGGGTGCCGGCCTGGCGCGTCGGAACCACTCGGTGCCGAACGACGTCTGATAGGCCTCGTCGGGCATCTGCAGGAAGAACGACGTGTCGGAGATCTGGCTGCGATGAGCAGCCATCGAAGCCCGCTTCTGCCGGAGGAAGGCGCTCACGTCGACGGCCAGCGTCAGCTCGGCTTCGGGAGTGCCGACCGGTGTGCCGTCGTCGGTTCCGGTCTCGGGGTCCCATCCCGGGTCGATGCCCATCTCCTTGATGCTGGCGAAGAACCGCATCATTGCGTCGCGGTTCATCGTGGCTTCGTAGACGAACGGTGTACCGGCCATTTCGGCGGCGCGATTGCCCACGTGGTGCACGGCGATGTGATCGGGATGCCCGTATCCGCCATGCCAGTCGTAGATCGTAAGTGTGCTTGCGTTCTCCTCCTCGAGAATGGCCGCCAGGCGGGCCGCGGCCTCGTCGATTGCCGCGTTCATGAAGGAATCGGCGTTTGCGTTCTGTTCCCATCCCGTCATACCGGAGTCCTGGTAGCCGAGGAACTCGACGCGATGCGCACCGAGCGCAGCCGCTGACGCCGCGACCTCCTTGGCCCGACGGTCCGCCAACGACTCACCGTCGATGAGATCGTCGGGCAGTTCACCCCACTCGCCACCCGTGGCCACCACCAGCACGACCCGATGCCCTTCGGCCGCCGCCCGGGCCATCGAGCCGCCGGTGTTGATGCACTCGTCGTCGGGGTGGGCGTGAAAACAAACCAGTGTCGCCATAGCGGCTACGACCCTACTGTCGCCTGGCGCCTACCGGACCAACACCGTGCCGGGTCAGCACAGGGTTCAGCGCTTCTTGCCCTGCTTGCGGGGACGCGGCGTGACGCCTTCCCAGGCCTTGGTGGCGTGGGCCGCCTTGGCGGCACCGGTGGAGATGTCACCGCCGATCGAGAGCGTGCGACCGATGGACGCGCGGGCGACGGCGCCCTGCTCCGCGGTCACGACACCATCGGTGCCCCCAAGGCGCTTGCGCAGAACCGTCCAGCGCTCCTCGCGTTCCTTGATCCACGCCAGGATCGGAGAGGCCACGAAGATGGACGAATACGCGCCGGTGAGGAGGCCGACGAAGAGGGCGAGGCCGAAGTCACCGAGCGCTGTCGCCCCCATGAAGCCGGCGCCGATGACGAGCAGCGAAAGGACGGGGAGGACGGCGACGAACGAGGTGTTCAGCGACCTCATGAGCACCTGGTTCATCGACAGGTTCACGATGTCGGTGTAAGTGAGACGGCCGGTCGGGCCGATCACCTTCTCGTTCTCGTTGACCTTGTCGAACACCACGATCGTGTCGTAGAGGGAGAAGCCGAGGATGGTCAAGAACGCGATGACGGTGGCTGGCGTGACCTCGAAGCCCACCAGCGCGTAGACGCCGACCGTGACAATGATGTCGTGGACGACGGCCGACAAGGCGGCAATGGCCATTTTCCACTGGAAGCGGAGCGACACCCACACCGCAATGACGAAGAAGAACACGATGAGCGCCTGGCGCGCCTTGTTGGTGACGTCCGAACCCCATGACGGGCCGACGAAGTTCACGCTGACGTCGTCGGAGGTGAGTTTCGTCCCGGCGGCCTTCGCCAGCGCCTCGGACACGCGTGCCCGAACGACATCGGTCGACTCCTCGGCCTTCACCCGGATGCGCTTCTCGCCGCCGGCCGTCACTTCCTGGATGGTGACGGCACGGCCGATGATCGGCCCGACGATGTCGCGCGCCTTGGCGATCGAGAGCGTGCTCGTGGTGACCTCCCACGACGTGCCGCCTTCGAAGTCGATACCGAGCTTGAGGCCGCGCCCGATCAGCGCGCCGATGCCCACGACGATGACGAGTCCCG
>JANOHI010000375.1:0-1758 GCA_031406385.1 Acidimicrobiia bacterium | reverse complement strand
CAGGAGAGTATGAGGACTTGGGTGAGCTTCCAATTTCCCCTGATGGATACTACCACATCAGACCTTATGCAATCTTGCCGGTGCGAAAGCGCGATATTGGGAACGCGGTTGTCTTTGGCTGCGGCCGCTCGCTCTGCCTCCAGGGCCGCCTGACGCTCCGCTACCACCTGATCGGCAACCAATTGGTCGGCGGCCACCTCGACCGCGATCTCCTCGCGCACGGTCTGGCGATAGTCCTCGATCGACTCGTCATCGACGCCGAGACCTTTGCGCACGCGCTGGATGAGGGTTGGATCGCTACTCGCTTCGGAAAAGGCCGTCGGCGTCGTGACAACCTCTTCGGGCTTGGCGCCCACCCATTCGAGGAACGAGCCACACGATCCGCAGAACTGATCGTCGGTCTCGTTCTCGTGGCCGCAGTCTTTGCAGATGATCATGGTGTTCCTCTGGTCATTCGATGGCCGGTCAATCCGATTGCTGATCGTTTTCTCGCAGGTTCTGCGGACCACGTCAACGTTGACCGAGACCCTGTGTCGAAGTCTGACGCATCCGACCGTCTCGCACCATGATGTTCGCTTCGGAGACCACGGCGTGGCCAAGACAGTGCCCGGCCGGCCTTTGGCGGTAGCCGTCTGTGCGGTCGTCCGCCGTCGCGTCGCATTGGTTCACGAGGCACCGACCACTTCAACCACGGCGGGAAGATGAGCAGGTCGGCTCGAAGCGACCAGGTACTCCAGGCGTGCGGTATCGATCGGGACCGAGTCCGTGGCCCGGACACGCACAACGAACGCACTTGCCTCGGTACCCGGGAGATCGGCATGTGGAGTGAGCGAATACGCAACCGCGCCGCCTTCTATCAGTTCGACATCGGCTCCGGTATAGAGCGCCACGAGACGTTGAATCCCTTCCACTGTGCCTCGCTTCGCATACAGGCCGACGATCTCGCGGACCATCGTCCGGCGACGTTCGATCGGCCAGTCGCTGTCCAGGAACAACCCGACCCAACCACCGAGCCAATGAAGCATGTCCTCGGGCGAAAGGTCGGCGTCGAAATACGCATCTTGGCAGTCAAGCGTCAGCTGAATCGGGGCCAGGACCGAGTCGAACGCCTGCGTGAAGCGCATGGCGAAGTCGTTCTCCTGATAGATCGACGGCAGGAGTCCGCCCAACGGATGCGGTGTCGCGAGATCGTCGATAGCTCCGCGCATCACGTCACCTGTCCGGGCGCGGGGACAGCGGCCTCCACGAGCACCTGGTGGTCATAGCTGAACACAAGCGCGTTGGCGGCGATGTCAATACGTTGCGTCGCCTGGCCACGCTGACCCGTGATGGGATCGGCGCCGAAGAGACGGGCATCCTCAACCAGTTCTAACCCCGGAATCCGCTGAAGCACTGCGTACACCTCGCCCAGGAGAAGCGGTCGACCGAACGGCCATCCGGTTCCGTTCGGCCCTCCTTCCAGAGGGCTGAAGTATCGGTACAGCGCCGTTGATGCGAGCTCCTGCAGGCGCACGGGGCTCTGATCCGCACGACACCTGACTCGGGCGACAACGGTCACGCCCTGATAGACGGGGGGTTCGACACTGATACGCGTACCTATTAATCGCCGCCGGTCGAGGGACTCGGAGATGCGAGCCAAGCTCTCCTCCGCGGGGAGAAGTTGTTCAAAGCGGATGCGACCGGCTTCCGTGGGCACATCGGGCACGACCAGTACACGCACGGCTCCTGCAGCCAACCCATCGGTGCCCGCCGGTACGC
>JANOHI010000336.1:0-7086 GCA_031406385.1 Acidimicrobiia bacterium | reverse complement strand
GGCTTTGCACGGCGAGCATCCCTTTGTACTTCGGGTTGGTCAGGTCTTGAAGCCTCTCGGGTGGCTCAACGCCGCGGCGGGCGAGCTCGGCGCGGTCGTAGTTGACGCACACGTCGCCTCGATCGACCGGTGTGACCTCGTCGTTCGGCACGAGCGCTCGCAGCATCGGATCGAGGTCGTCGGCCAGCTTCGAGGTGTAGGGCGCAAAGATGTCCTCCTCAATCGCCCGAGTCAGAAACGTGGAGTCGACCCCCCACAGCACCCCACTCTCCGGACTGCCCTTGGTGAGGATCGTGGTGTTGATCAGCTCCCCGGCATCGCCCTGCGTCACGACGTTGACCGGGATGCCGGTCCGCTCGGTGAATCCCTCGATCACGCCCTTCGACAACACAAACGAGTCATAGGCGAGCAGAACAATCTCTCGGGGCTTCTTCGGCGTGGCCGCTTCGTCCGACGAGCATCCGGCAATGCTAAGTGCACTGATCAGTGCGATGACGGTGGTTCGGAATGGATTCATGAGTTGTCTTCCAGGGCATGGGGGCGAACGATGGCGAGACACCCGGCCGCGATGGAGATGGCAGCTGAGGTAGCTGAGAGGACGTTCGAGACTCCTCGCGTCGAGAAGGGCGAAAGGGACTCGTCTCGCAGGGGATAGGTGAGCCCCGCAGTTGTCACGCCTCTCGCCTCACCCCCGATCGCCAGGAGCGTCACGAGCTCGCCGGGTCGACCGTGGACCGAGACCGTGCGCGACGGGTGGACGATCTGGATACAGGCGTTGCCGAACCAGGCCAGCAGTTCTGCGCGCGCGTACTTCGGGGCAGCGAGGAGGGCGAGCTGGGAGAGGAGATGGTCGATGCGTTCATCAACGTCGGGAGTGGCGACGACGGTGATTCGGAGCGCTCCGGCGTATCCCGTCACCGCCCGGTCGAGGGCCAACTCGAGGTCGGTTGCGTCTTTCTCCGGTGGGTGCGCCTCGATGCTCACCCCCGCTTCCCGTGCCCGGTCGAGGTCGACCGGTGCGAGCGAGTCGAAGTCACCGATGAGCGCGGTCGGGGTCAAGCCGAGCGCAAGGGCATGGGCGTACCCCCGATCTGCGCAGATGACCTGGTCGCTGGGAGGGAGCAGCGCCCGCAGTGCCTGCGGTGGCGATGCTCCTCCGCCGACCACGACGACCTCGGTAGGGCTCCCCACGCTGCGGCCATCGGGGGATGGGGTATCGGAGTGGGGCGTGGCGGAGTGGGCCGTTGCGGGGCGGGACGGTTGTGGTGGAGAAGCTGGTTCGAGCATGAGCCGATCCCTTTCGCCGGCATTACCCGGATCAGGTTCGCGGGTCGGTGGCGATGCAGCCACCCTCTCAGCCCGATTGATCGAGCTCCCCGTGGGTTGTGGGTAAACCATAGCGCGGCGCGCCGCGCTATGGCCGGTGCGAAACTGTAGGGGTGAAGACGAGGAACCTGATCATCGCCGCCGTGATAACTGCAACGCTCATCCTCGGAGCGTTCATTGTTCAGTTCGCTACCGACCCACGGTTCCTGGGTGGCTGAGCCGCTTGCCGTGAGGGATCTGACGGTCTTCCTCTTCCCCGTGGAGGTTCCCGGCTTCGGCTTCGCCCACGTGCGTGTCGTCGCTCCGGCCGAACCGGGCACCTCACCCGATGCGGTCGGGTTTCGCCCGGTCCGCAATGCACCGTCTCCTGTCGTCATCCTCGCCAACGGTGCCGGGTGCCCACCGGAGCGGCTTCACTGGCTCGCCGTCGAACTCGCCCACGCCGGGTTCGCCGCGGTGTCCTACGGCCTTCTCCAGCGCATCGGTCCGAACGTCACGTGGTCGCCGGGCATCGACATCGCCGCAGCAGCGCCGGATGCCGCAGACGACGCCGTCACGTGCCCGGTGTTCGTCCCCATCCTCGATGCCCTTCGCACCGAGCCGCAGCTCGAGTCCCTCGAGACCTTGCATCCGGTGTTGTTCGGGCACTCCGCCGGGGGCTCGGTGGCCCTGACCAGTGCGGGACGTCGAGGCCTGGAAGACGTCGCGGGTGTCGTCGCCTATGGCACTCATCTTGTCGCGTCGTCGACGTCGGGCCGACCGGCCGGGTCCGTGATCACCACCCTCGCTCCGGCAGTGCTGATCATCGGCGGCGCCGTTGACGGCGTGGTGCAGTCGGCGATCGACGCCGGACGCTATGGGGACGGGACGACACCGGAGGAGCTGCTCCGTCGCAGCGTCGAGGAAGGGTCCCCGCGTGCTGGGTTCGCCGCTGCCGCGCAGTTACTCCATGGCGGTCACTTCGCCTGCACCGAGGGCTACGACGGTCTCGGATCGTCCGGTCACCTCGAGGCGGATCCGACCGCCGTCGATCGGCGTGACCGCGAACTCATCGGTGCGCTTATCGTTTCGTTCGCCAGCGCAGCGTTCGACGGTGACTTCGCCGGCGTGGATGGTCAACTGACCTCTCCCCGTTCAAACCTGGTGGGCCGAAAGCCCATGTGATCGATCCTCCGTCGCTGGGGCGCCGTTCACCCAGCCGCACGCCGACAACGCTACAAACGCGAACAACGCCGCGCCACGCCAACAACGCTGCCAACGTCAACAAACCTGGAGGACGAGCTCATGCCCCTGGCCAAGCATCCCGACGCCCGCTCGTGGGCCGCGTTCGCCGACGAGACACCGGAACTGGCAGCGCTACTGCATGCACGGCTGCACAACGAGACGATGGGGTCGCTGGCGTACTTCGCCACGGTTCGCAAGGACGGTTCGGCCCGCGTCAATCCGGTGAAGGTGTTCGAGCACGACGGACGTCTCCATCTGGTCACCGGCCCAACGACGCCGAAGCACCTCGACCTCCAGCGCGACAATCGGTTCAACGTGCATATCGCCGTCGCGCCGAAGGTCATCGAGACCGGCGAACTGTCAGTGCGGGGCTGCGTCACCCGGATCGACGATGAGGCGATCCGTGAGGCGGCAAAAGCGCACGCTCCGTTCGTCGCCCCGCCGCCACCGGATTGGGTGCTGCTGGAACTGCACCTCTCGAGCGTCATCGGTGTGGTGTTCTCACCCGGCCCCGTTCGCTGGCGCTGGACGCCCGGTTCGCTGTCGACCGAGCGCCTCGGTGGGCCGATGGCCGACGGTGTCCGCAAAGAAGCAGGAGACGCCACCCTCACGGAAAAGCCGGCTGGGTCGTGACGGCGATGGAGCACGTTGATGTGTGCGTGGTCGGTGCCGGCATGGCGGGGTTGGCGGCCGCCCTTCAACTCAGCGATGCCGGCCTCTCGGTGGTGGTGCTCGAAGCGGCGCGGCGAGTCGGCGGTCGGGTCCACACGGTGGCCACACCGGAGCGCTCGACACCTTGGCTCGACGTCGGCGGCCGCCAGGTCGGCCAGGCCTATCCGAGACTGCTCGGACTCATCGACCGTTTCACCATTGCCACGGTCGACGAGGACCGCGAGCCGAAGCCGTTCAGCTATCACTTCGGTGGTCACCTCGTCGGTGGTCGGGACTGGGCCGCTTCGTCGCACAATCCGCTCGTCGGCGAGGCCCGTGCGGTGCCACCGCACACGCTCGGGTTTCGTTTCCTCAACCAGATCGATCGCTTCTCGGGTCTGGAGGACTGGCTCGATCCGTCGGCGGCCGATCTCGACGTTGCACCGCAAGAGCTTCTGCGGGCCCGCGGCGTTGGCGACGACGAGATCCGGCTCACGTCGCTGTCGCTGAGCGGTGCGTCGCTCGGAGTATCCACGCTCACGTTGCTCCAGGAGCACCACCGCCTCGTCCACGAGTTGTCGTTCACCGCGGGCAACGGCAACGGACGCTTCATCGGTCTCGACGCCGCCGCCCGGGAAGCGGCTCGCGGTGGCGTGCACGGCGGCTCGCCACGGCAGAAGATCCGCAACGTGGTCGGCGGTCTCCAGAGGGTGCCGGAGGCGATTGCCGATTCACTCGGCGATGCGGTGCGCGTTGGTGCACCGGTCGTGGCGATCGACATGTCTTCGTTTCCGGCCCGGGTGACTCGCCTCGACGGATCGGTGATCCTCGCCGATCATGTCATAAGCGCGCTTTCGTTCGCGGCGCTACGGAACGTCGAAATCTCCCCCGCGCTCGAAGGCGCTCAGGCCGACGCCGTGCGACACATGCCGTATTCGGCAACGACGCGAGTGTGGGCCGACATCAGTCGTCCATTCTGGGAGGACGACGGTATGGAGGCTTCGTTGTTCACCGACACCGATCTCGGGATGCTTTGGGTGATGGGCTCGGGGACGCCGAACGATCCGTGGCTCGGCATGTTCCTGCTCGCAGCTGACCGTGGTGTGTGGATCGACCGGCTCCCGGTCGACGACGTGGCGCCGTATCTCGTCGATCGTTTGGCCGAACTTCGCCCGTCGACGCGGGGCGTGGTGCATCCGTTTGTCACGTCGGCATGGGGGCGTGACCCGCTCATCGGCGGTGCCCGTCACTCCTACGGACCCGGTCAGGTGACCCGTTGGGCGGTCCCGATGGTTCGGCCGTGGCAGTGCCTTCACCTTGCCGGCGAGCACACGCGTCGAAGCGAGTACGGCGTGGAAGCCGCCCTCGAATCCGCCGACCGGGTCGCCGCCGAGATCCTCGGCATACGTTGATCCGCTGCTTGCGGATTCGGAAGAACGGGTGGTAGGTCGTTCTTCTCTGCCACGGCCAAAGATCCAGCTTTGCTGACCCGACGAAACGCATCGGGCCGTCCTACGACGAGGATAAGGCTCGTCGGCTCGCTGCGCACCATGGCTGGCCGGTCAGCACGACGAACGAAGAGTCGGCGTGCCGGCAACTGCCGAGCTATCTCTGCAGGGCCCGGTGTTGAATGTCGAGCGCTCCGCAGGCGCGTCGGATTCCAAGTCCGTCATCGCGGGAGGAGACAAGAATGCGTGCGCCAAGTCGCTCGGCCGCGGCAACTGCCTCGGACCCGAGGGTCGATAGTCCAACGTATTCGTGAACCAACTGGCCCATCCGCCATGCGAGATCAGTCATCGGAACAACCGAAAAGGACTCGGGAAGTGCGATCAGCCCGGCGATCACCGCTTCGCGTTCGTTTCCAGACCAAGACCCGAGCAGCGCTCCACCGCGATGACCCGCTCCACTCATGCATAAGCGCGCATACCAAAGGTTTGTTGTCGCTACATTCGCTCGCGCAACGGCTCGCTGCAACGCTGTGTCAGGCCCAGCCAACCAATCACGAAGTAAGTGATCATCGAGAAGAACTACGGCCATGATCAATTCGTACGAAGATCTTCGTCAATTTCACTAGCAACGTTCGCATAGTGGACTTCGGCCGGAAGGACCTGGTCGAGGAGTCGGCCGGCGGAACCGGCGGGCACCGTCAAGACCCCAAAGCCAAGATCAATCACATCTACCTGTCCGCCGCCGCTCAAGTTCCATCGCCGCCGAACGGCAGCAGGGAGCGACAACTGACCCGAGGTCGACACTTTGAATCGTTCGGTTCGAGCCACGTGAACATCGTACTTGGTGAAACGCAAAAATCACCAAACGAGCACCGAAGCATGTCATGCCCGGACCCGTTGCGGGGGGGTACGACGACCCGCATACTGTGGAGGTCAGAGCCCGGCGAGGGCTTCTGCGATGGGAGCGAGGGGATCTGGGGAGTGGGGTGCGGGGAGATACACGATGCCGATGTCGGCTCCGGCGGCTGCCCACATCTCGGCCTGTTCGACCACGCCGCCGACTCCCTTATCGGGCACGTAGTGGAGGTTCACCGAGCACTCGATCTCGCTCGGATCGCGGCCGATGTCGGCGCAGTGCTGGAGAAGGGTTTCCTTGCTCTGCTTCCACGAGTCGACACTGCGGGATATGGCGTTCCAGTGCTGGGCGTAGCGGGCGACGGCGCGCAGCGTTCGCTTCGGGCCGGTGCCGCCGATGGCGATAGGTGGATGGGGGCGCTGGACCGGCTTCGGCTCGCAACGGGCGTCGCGGAGCTGGAAGTGGGTTCCGTCGAAGTTCGCAACCTCGTCGCGAAGGAGTCGGATGATGACCTCGCAGCCTTCGTCGAATTGATCGAAACGTTCTTTGAGTGGCGGAAGTGTGATGCCGAGCGCAATGCACTCGTCCTGGTTCCAACCGGCGCCGAGGCCGACGATAAGGCGTCCTCCGCTTATCAGGTCGACGGTTGCCGCCATGTTCGCCAACACCGCCGGGTGGCGATACGGCATGCCCGTCACCTGGCAGCCGATGCGGATACGCGAGGTTGCCACGGCCATGGCGGCGAGCATCGACCAGCCTTCGAGGCATGGGCCGGTGCGGTCGGAGAAGATCGGCTCGAAGTGATCGAAGTTCCACGCCGATTCGTAGAGTTCGATCCCGTCGGCCTCCTTCCATGCTGCGAGCACATTCGCCCAGGTGGTGTGCATTGGTGCCGTCTTCATACCGAATCGCATGGGGACTCCTGAGAGAATCGTGGAGGACCACGCACGACATGGTCCGTATGATCCGTAGTCTCGCACCATGAGATGCCGATTGGTTAAGGTCTGATGACGCAACGAGAGATTGTGTTCGTCTACAACGCCGACGGAACGTGGACCGGCAAGGTGAAGGACGCGGTGCACAAGATCGTGCGGCCGTCCACCTACGCGTGTCAGCTCTGCGCAGTGACCTACGGGTTCGCCGGGATGAAGCGGCAGTGGCGGGACTTCGTGACCTCACTCGATGCGACGGTCTCGTTCCTCCACCGCGACGAACTCACCGACGATCATGCGTCGATCGCTGGCGAGCTCCTCCCGGCGGTGTGGCATCGCAACGACGCCGGCTCGTGGCAACCGCTCATCACCGCAACGGAGATGCGCGACTTCGCCACTCTCCACGAACTCATCGACGCCATGTCGGTCACGCTGCGCGCCCCGTCGCCGAGCTAGCCGACGCAGCCGGCTGGGTCAGCTCAGAGTGTTGGGTCGGCGCGATCGCATAGACGCATAAATCCCGACCCAACGCGTTTAGCTGACCCAGCGCGTTTAGCTGACCCAGCGCGTTGAGCTGACCCAGCACGATGAGATGACCTGAGGGTCACACCCGGGGGAGGTCGACGAGTGCCGCGGCAATCGCCTCGGC
>JANOHI010000282.1:0-24033 GCA_031406385.1 Acidimicrobiia bacterium | reverse complement strand
AGTCAGGCGAAAGGTGTGTTCCAAGTCGAGACCCATCCACATGTCGGAGTGCATGTCGACGACATAAATATCGAGTCGTCCGTCGCTATCGACATCGACCAGACGGGTCGGTGCAGTCCGACGCCCTGCACACCGAATGCGCAATCTGTCGGGATCCTTCGCGCGACACTCGCGTGCTCTGTGTGGTCGAGGAGCCCAAGGACATCGTCGCCGTGGAGCGCACGAGGGAGTTCCGTGGTCGCTTCCATGTGCTGCAGGGCGCGATCAACCATCTGGAGGGAATCGGGCCCGATCAGCTCCGGATCAAGGAACTCCTCGTGCGGCTCGGTGAGGAGGAAATCGACGAGGTGATCCTCTGCACGAACCCGAATCTCGATGGCGAAGCCACCGCGATGTACCTCGCCCGGATGCTCAAGAACGCCGGGATAACGGTGTCGCGTATCGCCAGTGGGCTTCCCGTCGGTGGTGACCTCGAATACGCCGACGAACTCACGCTGGGGAGGGCCCTTGAGGGTCGCCGCACCATCGAGGCGTAGTGCCTGGTCGCGTCGTCGGTCCGCCGCGGCGACTGCGACGATCGCCGCGATCACTTCGGTCGTCCTGCGGTTCCCGGTCGGCGATGAGGCGGGCGGGTCGGTGCGCCCCCCGGTACGAGCGGTGATCGAGCGCCTCGATGCGGCGGCCCAGCAGGCGATGATCGGCGTCACCTGGAGCGAGCGGTGCCCCGTCGCGCTGCGCGACCTCCGTCGCGTGAGTGTTCCGTTCGTCGACTTCTCCGGCGCGACACGAAGCGGTGCCCTCGTGGTCCATCGAGACGTTGCCCCGGCTGTCGGCCGAGTCTTCCTTTCCCTCTTCTCGTCGAGGTTTCCCATTGCCTCCATCGAACCAATCGAGGTCTTCGGTGGCGATGACGATCGGTCAACGATGGCGAACAACACTTCGGCGTTCAACTGCCGCCTGTCGTTCGGAGCCGATGGTGCGCCCACGAAGCGGTGGTCGCAGCATGCCTTTGGACGTGCGATCGACGTGAATCCGGTGCAGAACCCCTATGTGCTGGCCAACGATTCCGTCCTCGATCCGGCGGCCCGGCCGTATGTCAATCGCAAGCTTGGCGAGCCGGGCATGGCGGTGGGCGGAGGGGTCCTGGTGAAGGCGTTCGCCGCTGAGGGCTGGAAGTGGGGCGGTAACTGGCGCTCCGCCAAGGACTACCAGCACTTCTCGGTGACGGGTCGGTAGCGATGCGTTGGGGCCGCTCTCCGTCGGGTGTTCCAACGGAAGGAGCGGCCCCAGCACGGCCAAGGCGTGAGCTGAACGCTCAGCTCTTGCGGAGGAGCTTGGCCGCCTCGCGGGCGGCCTTGTCGGCGTCACGCTTGGCCTCGCGCGCCGCCTTGTCGGCGTCCTGCTTGGCTTCGCGAAGCGCTTTGTCGGCGTCACGCTTGGCCTCGCGCGTCGCTTTGTTGGCGTCACGCTTGGCCTTGTCGGCGTCCTTGTCGGCGGCCTTGTCGGTCGCCCGAGCCGACTTCAGCGCGGCCCGTGCCTGTTCGAGCTGGGCCCGGGCCGACTTCAGGGTCGAGAAGACCGAGTCGAGCGAAGCGTCGCAAGACTGGAGCGCGGCGGCGTTCGCCGCCTGAACGGCCTTGTCGCCCTTGTCGGGGAGCAGGCCCATGCAGGGCGTGATCGCGGTGGCCGGATTGAGGACGGCGACCGATGCAGCCGCGGTGTTCTTGAGCGCTTGCGACGCACTGGTGTCCGCACCCTTTGCCTTCGCGGCGTCGATCTCGGCCTGTACCTTGACGGCTGACTCGTTGAACTTGGCAATCGACTCGAGGGCATTGTCGCAGCGCATCGCCTTGCCGGCCTTCGGAAGCACGACGAGGTATACCCGGAAGTCGGTGAAGATCTTGCCGTAGAGGGTGCGGGCCGTCGGGAGATCGGTCGTGGCGGCGAGCTGGCTGCCGAGGGCGGTGAGGCCGGCGGACGTCGTGGTCATCTCACCGGAGCGGGCGGCGTTGAAACCGCAGTCGGCCTTTTGGGACGCGAGCTTGGCCTGGGTGTTGGCGAGCGACGCCTGGCGTTTGGCGATCTCGGCGGCACCCTTGGAACGGATGACGACGAGCTTGAGCTCAACCGGCCGGATCGCCTTCTCAGCGATCGCTTCGGGGGAGTTCTGGGTCGGGACAACGATGGTGGGTACCGTGTCGTCGGCGTGTGCGGGAGCGGCCCCGAAGACGACCGAGCCGACGAGGCCGATGCCGAGAAGGCCGGCGGCGGTGCGGGTGCGAAGTGAGCGGGTAGGACGAAGCGTTTGCATCGTTGGGTTTCCTTTCGAAAGCCGAATCCGTCGGCGACGCGGAGTGGTTGCCTGCACGTTGGTCCCACCGTGTGAGCGGCGTGTGACGAGGCAGTGCGGAGCTCGTAACCGTCGTTCAGTGAGTTGTGAGGTCCGTGAGTTGTGAGGTCCGCTGCGGGGTCCTGTCACCGGGGAGCCGTCCCACGCTGCGGTACTCGCCCGTTGTTCTCCTTCGTCGAACCGGGTCTCCGTTGTTCGGTGGGCCCCTCTCCGGCGCCACCCCTCCGCTCATCCGCGGTGCGAAACAGATGTGCTGGCACTGCGAAACAGATGTGCTGGCACGAGGAAGCGACTGGATGTCAAGACTTGAGTGGAATAGACGCAAGTTTGCTATCGTTAACACTGTCAGTGTGGTTCACGTAGCACCCGGAACTCCGCGAAGATCTACCCACAACCCTTTTCTCCCCAGGAGCCCCTCATGCCCAAGGCCGTCGGTATCGACCTCGGTACCACCAACTCCGTCGTCGCCGTCCTCGAAGGCGGCGAGCCCGTCGTCATCCCCAACTCCGAGGGAGCTCGCACGACCCCGTCGATCGTCGGGTTCAAGAAGGACGGTGAAGTCCTCGTCGGTGAGGTTGCCAAGCGCCAGGCGATCACCAACCCCGATCGCACCATTCGCTCGGTCAAGCGACACGTCGGCACCAACTGGACGGTCGACATCGATGGAAAGAAATACACGTCGCAGGAGATCAGCGCCCGCACGCTGATGAAGCTCAAGCGCGACGCCGAGGCGTATCTGGGCGACACCGTTACCCAGGCCGTGATCACCGTGCCCGCCTACTTCGACGACGCCCAGCGTCAGGCCACGAAAGAGGCCGGTCAGATCGCCGGGCTAGAAGTGCTGCGCATTATCAACGAGCCCACCGCTGCGGCGTTGGCCTACGGCCTCGAACGCGAAGACGGCAAGGATCAGACGATCCTGGTGTTCGACCTCGGCGGTGGCACGTTCGACGTGTCGGTGCTCGAGATCGGCGACGGCGTCTTCGAGGTGAAGTCCACGAGCGGCGACACCCACCTCGGTGGCGACGACTGGGACCAGGCGATCATCGATTGGCTGGTGAAGGAGTTCAAGAGCACCGAGGGTGTCGACCTCGCCGCCGACCGCATGGCCACCCAGCGGCTGAAGGAAGCGGCCGAGAAGGCCAAGATCGAGCTCAGCCAGGTGCAGCAGACGCAGATCAACCTGCCGTTCATCACCGCCACGAGTGAAGGTCCGAAACACCTCGACCTCTCGCTCACCCGGGCCAAGTTCCAGGAGATGACGGCTGCACTTGTCGAGCGGTGCAAGGTGCCTTTTGAGCAGGCGATCAAAGACGCCGGTCTGAGCAAGGCCGAGATCCAGCATGTGGTGATGGTCGGTGGGTCCACCCGTATGCCGGCCATCTATGACCTCGTCCAGAGCCTCACCGGCAAAGAACCCCACAAGGGCGTGAACCCCGATGAGGTTGTGGCCGTTGGTGCTGCTGTGCAGGCCGGCGTGCTCAAGGGCGACGTGAAGGACGTGCTCCTGCTCGACGTGACCCCGCTGTCGCTCGGCATCGAGACCAAGGGCGGCGTGATGACCAAGCTCATCGAGCGCAACACCACGATCCCGACCCGACGCACCGAGGTGTTCACCACGGCCGACGACATGCAGCCGTCGGTGCAGATCCACGTGCTGCAGGGCGAGCGTGAGATGTCGATGTACAACAAAACCCTTGGCAAGTTCGAGCTGGTCGATCTTCCGCCGGCACCTCGTGGTGTCCCGCAGATCGAGGTCACGTTCGACATCGATGCGAACGGCATCGTGCATGTGTCGGCAAAGGACCGCGCGACCGGCAAAGAACAGTCGATGACGATCACCGGCCAGTCGTCGCTCAGCAAGGACGACATCAACCAGATGGTGAAGGACGCCGAGGCCCACGCCGAGGACGATCGTCGCCGCAAGGAGGAGGCCGAGACCAAGAACAACGCCGACTCGCTCGTGTATCAGATCGAGAAATTCTTGCGCGACAACGGCGACAAGATCCCAGCCGATGAGAAGACCCGGGTTGAAGCTGCCCTCGAAGACCTCAAGAAGGTCAAGGACGGCGACGACATCGAGGCCATCAAGCGGGCGACCGACGGCCTGGCGCAGGCCAGCCAGAGCGCCACCCAGAAGCTCTACGAGGCCACCGCGGCGGCAAACGCCGGAGCGGGCGACTCCACGGGCGGACCCGGCGCGTCGTCCATGCCGAACGACGACGACATCGTCGACGCCGAGATCGTCGACGAGAAGTAAGCGCGCTGGGTATCTACGATGACTTCGGGAGAGACGAACGAACCGATCGAGGGTGCGCCGTCAGCTGACGATGCGACGGCCGACGCCGCCGCCGCGGCCTTTGCCGCCGACCTCGACTCGGTGCTGTCGGCCGAGGAGCAGGTGCTTATGACCCTGCGGGCGGAGCGAGACGATTTCCTCGACTCGCTGCAACGGCTGAAGGCCGACTTCGACAACTACCGGAAGCGGTCATTGCGTGATCAGGAGGCTGCGGCCGAGCGGGCCGGAGAGAAACTGATCACCAAACTGCTACCGGTACTCGACACGTTCGAGTTGGCCATGTCCCACGCCGACGATGTCGACGCATCTCCGATGGCCAAGCTGCACGATTCGCTGTTGAGCGCGTTGGAAAGCGAAGGGCTCGAACGACTCGCCCCCCAAGGCGAGGCGTTCGATCCTTCCGTCGCTGACGCAGTGGTGCACGAAGAAGCAGATGCGGACACCGAAGGACCGGTCGTCAGTGAAGTGCTCCGTGCCGGGTACCGCTGGAAGTCCAAGGTCGTCCGCGCGGCAATGGTCAAAGTCAAGGGCTGACCGATGATGTCGCGCGCGTTCGGCAGCACGGGACGAGCACAGTGAAGGTCAAGGGCTGATCGAGCCTGCGGTTACCGCTCCGCCGGGAACTAGAGAAGAGGAAGGAGGAGGACATGGCACAGCCCCAGCGTGAGTGGTTCGAGAAGGACTACTACGCGACCCTCGGGGTCGCGAAGGCGGCGACGGAAAAGGAGATCACCAAGGCGTACCGCAAGCTCGCCAAGGAAAATCATCCCGACTCCCACCCGGGCCGTGAAGACAAGTTCAAGGAGATCAGCACGGCCTATGCCGTGTTGAGCGACTCCGACAAGCGATCTTCCTACGACGAAGTGCGTGCCGCCGGTCCGTCGGCCTACGGCTTCGGCCCTCCCGGGGGTGGCGGAGGTGGAGGCACGGGTGGATTCCGTGTCGATGACCTGAGCGACCTGCTCGGCGGCGTGTTCAGCCGAGGACAGAAGCGCCGCGGTCAACCGGGACCTCGTCGCGGTGAGGATCTTGAAGCGTCGCTGACCTTGGCCTTCGGCGATGCCGTCACCGGCGTCACGACCGAAGTGAACATTGTCGGCTCCGGTCCATGTGAAACGTGCAATGCCACCGGCGCCGCGCCGGGCACCACGTCCACGGTGTGCTCGGCGTGCGGTGGGCGTGGGTCGGTCGATTCCAACCAGGGCTTCTTCTCGTTCTCGCAACCGTGCTCGCGCTGCGGCGGGACCGGTATGCGTATCGAGGCTCCATGCCCGTCGTGTCAGGGCACGGGCGGTTCGACCAAGCCGCGTCGGGTGAAGCTGCGCGTGCCGGCTGGAGTGGAAGACGGTCAGAAGATCCGGCTCAAGCATCGCGGCGGGATGGGCTTCAACGGCGGGCCTCCCGGCGATCTGCTGGTGACGGTCCGTGTCGGTGGGCACACGCTGTTCGGTCGAAAGGGCAAGGATCTCACGCTCGTCACGCCGATTACCTTCGCCGAGGCCGTGCTCGGGGCCACCATCACGGTACCGACGCTCGACGGCAAGGTGTCGTTGCGTGTGCCGCCCGGCTCGAAGTCGGGTCGGGTCCTTCGAGCCAAGGGAAAGGGCGCCGCAGCGGCCGGCGGGGCCGGCGATTTGCTCGTCACCCTCGAGGTCGACGTGCCCATGGCACCCACGCCCGAGCAACAAGCCGCCATCGAATCCTTCGCGGCGTCCACCCCGAATCCCCGAGCGCACCTGGGCGTGTGACGCCATGGAGCCGCTGGGAGAGAGGTTGCCCCCATATATTGGGGCGAAACACCTCCCAACGTCGCTGGGAGGTGTTCTGCCTCACCAGTTCCACAGAGTGCATCCCACCCGCAAGCCGTCGAAGATGCTGCCGAGTACGCGAGTCCTACCGAACACGAAACGAGGTGCACCATGATGCCCCCCATCGACCCGGACAACGAGTTCTCCCATGGCGCCACCCGGGCCGTCTACGTGATCTCGGTTGCCGCTGAGCTGGCCGGCATGCATCCCCAGACGTTGCGGATCTACGAGCGCAAGGGTTTGCTCGAACCCTCGCGCACCCCGGGTCGAAGCCGTCGCTACAGCCAGCGGGACATCGCCATGTTGCATCGCATCGCGCAGTTGACCAACGCCGGACTCAACCTCGAAGGGGTCCGCCAAGTCCTCGAACTCGAAGCGGAGAACGAGCGCCTTCGGGTCGAACTGGCCGCAGCCCAAGCGGCCCTGGCCGAGGCGGTGGAGGCCACGCATCGCCAATACCGACGCGACCTCGTTCCGCTCAACCGACTCCCCGATCGCCGCCTGTAGCCGTCACCGCGGGCCGGAAAAAGCACGCTTCTCGGATCACTGGATCATCCGATGGACGTTGTGACCTTGGACAACGCAACCACGCGCGCGTCGGCAAGCTTCGACCCCGCTCGATTTGTCGATCGCCCCGAGAGGACGCTGGCCATCGACGAGGTGCAACGGGTCCCGGAGCTGTCGCTCGCGATCAAGGAGTCAGTAGATCGAGACCGCCGACCGCGAAGATGCATCCTGACCGGCGCGACGCGCCTCCTCACCACGCCAAGGTTGTCCGAAACGCTCGCTGGGCGAGTTGGCAATTTCGCATGCTCGAGCCCTGGCTTCCGAGCGGATCTACCTCGGCTGCCCACCGTGCTGGATTTGGGCGGTCGTACTATCCAGGCATGTCAACTTCGCGTCCTCGTCTCCTGCTCGACTGCGATCCCGGTCACGACGACGCACTCGCCATTGCATTGGCATGTGCGCATACGGAACTCCTCGGTGTCACGACCGTGGGTGGAAATGTCGGGCTCGATCGCACGACCCGCAACGCCTTGCAGGTTCTCGATCTCCTCGGGCGACCGGACATCGAGGTGCATGCCGGGTCCCCGCACCCGCTGGTCAACGAACCGCGCGAGGCGACGAACATTCACGGGCAGAGCGGACTCGCCGGGGCCGAGCTGGCACCCCCCAGCCGGGCAGCGACGTCGGATGACGCCATCGGGTTTCTCGTGGAAACGATCACACGCGAGCATGTCGACGGCGCCAACGATGGGCTCGGTGTTTGGCTGGTTGTCACGGGTCCGATGACGAACGTCGCGCTTGCGTTCGAGCGCCGCGCCGATCTTCCCGCCAAGGTGGCGGGTGTGTCGTTCATGGGTGGGAGCACACACGTCGGGAACTGGTCGTCAACAGCAGAGTTCAACATCTGGGCTGACCCAGAGGCAGCGGACGTCGTCGTACGATCCGGCGTGCCGTTGGTCATGGCCGGCCTCAACCTCAGCCATAGGTTTCAGGCGACTCCGTCCCGGGTCGAGCAGCTCAAGGCTTCGCCGGGAGTCATCGCGCCGCTGTTCGCCGACCTTCTCTCCGAGTTCAGCGATCGCTACCGCGCTCGTCAATCCGACGTCGTCGGCGCTCCGATGCACGATCCGCTTGCTGTGCTGGCGCTGACCCACCCTCAGCTGTTCGGCTGGTACGACGCCCGGCTCGACATCGAACTCACCGGTACACATACGAGAGGCATGACGGTCGTCGATCAGCGGTCCTTCCGGGAAATGCCGACCGCAAATTGTCGAGTGCTCGACTCTGTTGACGCAGACGCCGCGTTTTCGCTGATCGTCGACTCACTCCGCTGACGTGTCATTGCCCCCGCACGCACGACGTGTCGGGCGGTTTCCGCAACCGGGGACTCGTCGTGGTTGTGGCCGGAGTCGTCCCAGAGTGCTTTGCGCGAGCAAGAACGCCCGACTATCTGGCTCACCCCACCCGGGACTACTGTCCGGGGCGTGGTGATGCAGAACGCGAGAACAGCCGAAGAGTGTGACCTCGCTCGTGTCGATCTGCTTCGCGGCACCGACGATGCATGGAGCCGATCTACCGCACTTCACCTCACCGCTTCGGCTCTCGTCGTGCCCGAAGCATCCCGGCGCGTGCTCCTGCGCTGGCTGACCTTCGACGAGGCGGATGCCCTCGCCAGCGAAGAAAACGTCCGGGAGACGCTCCGGCGGGCGAATGCGCGACTGAGCCAAGACAACGCGACCACGATGGAGCACCGATGACGGCGATGACGGCGATGGCGGCGACCACGAAACCGGGAGCCGCAGCGACCGAAGTGAGCACGCAGCAGCCGACGGAGCACTTCGACGTGCTGATCGTGGGTGCCGGGATCTCCGGCGTGGGGGGCGCTTACCACCTCACTGAACAGTGTCCCGACAAGACCTTCGTCGTCCTCGAAGCGCTCGACGGCTTCGGGGGCACGTGGCGCACGCACCGGTACCCGGGGATTCGTTCGGACAGCGATCTGTACACGTTCGGGTATCGGTTCAAGCCGTGGACGGGAGCCCCCATCGCCACCGCGGCGGAGATCATGACCTACATGGGCGAGGTGATCGCCGACAGCAACCTTGACGACCACATCCGCTACAACCACAAGATCTCGGCGGCTGAGTGGTCAACGGCGGACAAGTGCTGGACCATCGTGGCGACCAAGACGGATACCGGCGAGGTTCGCACGTTCACCGCCTCGTTCCTCTGGATGTGCCAGGGCTACTACCGGCACTCCGAGGGCTACACCCCGCAGTGGCCGGGCATGGAGCGCTTCGCGGGCCGGATCGTGCACCCGCAGACGTGGCCCGACGACCTCGACTATGCCGGCAAGAAGGTGATCTGCATCGGTTCGGGTGCCACCGCGGCCACACTCGTCCCGGCGATCGCGCCGCAATGCGAGCACGTCACGATGCTGCAGCGCTCCCCGACTTACTTCGTGACGGGACGCAACGCCAACGAACTTGCCGACATCCTGCGCGAGATCGACACTCCCGAGGAGTGGATCCACGCAATCGTCCGCAAGAAGATCCTTCACGATCAGGCGAACATCACCAGGCGCTCCTTCGAAGAGCCCGATGCGCTCGCGGCGGATCTCCTGATGGGCGTGCGGGCCTTTCTGCCGGAGGAGACCGTCGCGAAGCACTTCACGCCGAGCTATCGGCCGTGGAGGCAGCGGCTCGCGTTCATCCCCGACGCCGATCTTTTCGTGGGCATTCAGTCGGGTAGGGCCTCGGTCGTCACGGACGAGATCGACACGTTCACCGAGAAGGGAATCCTCCTGAAGTCCGGCGTTGAACTCGAGGCAGACATCATCGTGACGGCGACGGGGTTCAACCTCAACGTCCTCGGTGACATCGCGTTCGGCGTTGACGGCGAGCCTGTTGCCTTCCATGACGCGGTCACCTATCGCGGGATGATGTTCACGGGTGTGCCCAACATGCTCTGGGTCTTCGGCTACTTCCGGGCCAGCTGGACGCTCCGCGCCGATCTCCTCGCCGACTTCGTCTGCCGCCTCCTGCGTCATTTGGACGAGATCGGTGCGTCGACGGTGACGCCGCGGCTACGCGAAGAGGACGCCGACAGCGCTCGGCTCCCGTGGATCGACCCCGAGAACTTCAACCCCGGCTACATCCAGCGCGGCATGCACCTCTTGCCCAAGCAGCTTGACCATGCGCCGTGGCAGATGAGCCAGGACTACTGGCGGGACAAGGACGAGCTTCCCGCGGTCGACCTCGACGACGGCACACTCGTCTACACGTGATTTGGAGCGTGCCGGTGGCGACCGCCAGGGGTGCGGCTGAACGCGGCCCACCTCGGGCGCGCATACGGTCGTTCGGATGAGCACGTGGTTTCGGGTACGCCTGCAGCTCAGCGTGGCATTGGGCCTGTCGATGGCCACGAGCCTTGGCCTGCTCGTGGTGCGCTATGCAGCGACGGGGCGATTCGGGTTCCGATTCCTTGTCTGGAACCTCTTTCTCGCGGCGATTCCGTTTCCCCTTGCGTTGCTCGCCGATTGGCTGTTGCGAGCTCGACAGCGAGTCGCCGCGGTGCCGGCGTTTGCTGGTTGGTTGCTGTTCCTGCCCAACGCGCCCTACCTGGTGACCGACATCCTTCACGTGCAGCGATCTGATGCACCGCTCTGGTATGACGCGCTGCTCTACGGCTCGTTCGCCGTCAGCGGGATACTCCTGTGCTTTGGCTCGGTCGCGCTCGTCCATGTCGTGGTGCGGGCTCGCCTCGGAAGCGTTGCCGGATGGACGCTGGCCATGGCGAGCCTTCTGCTGTCCGGGTTCGGTGTCTACCTCGGCAGAGTCGAACGATGGAACTCGTGGAACTTCTGGCAGACACCTCGCTTGCTCGCCCGAAGCATTCTCGAGCCGGTCCAGAACCCGCTCAACAACGCGCGGACCATCGGCTTCACGGTGATCTATGGCGCGTTCCTGTGCGTGAGCTATCTCTCGCTGGCGGCGATCGGCGCTGTTCTGCGGGAGTTGGCACAGGTCGAGGAGCCCCACGCATACCTTGCGGCCAAGACGACGGAGCGGTGATCCGCACCATCGCCGATGTGGTGCCGCTCGCCACCCCGGATTGCTTCGTCTGTCAACAGTCCATGCCCGCCGTGGTGGCCGGCGTCGATGCCAGCTACGGTGACCTTGATCCGCACGCGAGAGGAGGCAGCTCTGTGACACACCCGCACGAGACCCCGCCACAGCCGACGAAGCACCCGGCTGAGGATGAAGTGGAGTTGTACGAGGAGACAGAGGACGTCCCCGGTGAGCTGAGTTCGCAGGACCTCATGGATTTTCTGGCCGATGTCGGTCTGGCCGAGGAACTCAACGAGCCGTTGTCGGACCTGGCGTCGCTCGACGACCGGGACTCCGAAGACGACGACGCATCGTCCTGAGGCTGGCGCGCACCAACTCGGCCACGTGAGGTCCACGCGCTGCGGGTCGCCGCTGCATGTCACAAACGGGCCCTCGGCAGGATTCGAACCTGCGCCACCGCCTCCGGAGGGCGGTGCTCTATCCCCTGAGCTACGAGGGCGGGATGGCCGGTCAACCCTACTCGGCTGCGTTCGAGCCGTCGCTCGGCGCATTCGCCGGTTGTGCATCGGACGAGAAGAAGAGACGACTACTCTGAGTGGTCACTTCTTCTATCGGGCAGGTGCCCTAACGTGCAAGGCGGCACAAATGCAATGGGGGCGTAACGGCATATGAGGACCCGCCACTTGCTGGTGATTGTCTGCGTGGCTGCGGCGGTGTTCGCCCCGCGCCCGTCGGTCGTGGAGGCGCGTCCCGTCGCTGATGGCGGTGTCGCCACCGGGGCGTCGGAAATCCCCGCCAGAGCCAACGCTCCGGTCCCGCCGGTATCCCTGGGTGGCATCGGCGGCACCGGATTCCGGCGGGTCGCCGACGTGCTGCGCCAGTCGACCGTGGGTCGAGGACGTGCGGCTGCGTCCCCCGATCCGACCCTGGCGCTCGTCGCCGACGACCCTGCGGCGTTCGTCGACAGCACTGGCCGTTTGCTCTACATCGACCAGTTCGGTGTCGCACCAGCTGACGGAACGACACCTGTGCCGGGGCCGATCGACGGAGCGGCAGCCGCCATTGTCGGCGCGGCCGACGGCCGTCGACCCGGCCCGGTACCGGCCAGCGGGGAAACGCCGGCGAGCTCTCCCGACGTTGCTTCCGCCACGGAGCCGCCTGTCGCCCAGGGGGTGGCCCTCCCACCCGGAAACACGTTCTTGCTGAACAGCCGCCCCGGCAGTACCAAAACGATCTTCCTCGACTTCGACGGCTATACGGTCGCCGGCACGGCGTGGAATGCGCAAACGGGCATCGGATCCCAGACGGTTGCGCCGTATGACTACGACGGCATCGCCGGGCGCAGTGCCACCGATGAGCTTTACATCCGGGCGATCTGGCAGGCGGTCGCCGACGACTATGCCGCGTTCGACGTCAACGTCACGACGCAGCAGCCGACCGATGACGCGCTGTTCCGCTCGTCGGCCGGGGACACGACCTACGGATCGATCGCCGTGATCACCCCCGACAAGTGGATGCCGTCGGTCTGCGGCAGCGGTTGCGGAGGTGTGGCCTACGTTGGCGTGTTCGGTCAGATCAACGACGAGTACTACTCGCCGGCGTGGGTATTTGCATCGAGCTCGCAACCGTGGACATCGGTCGTCGACACCGCCTCCCACGAGGTCGGGCACAATCTGGGGCTCTCCCACGACGGGACCTCCGGCGGAGGATGTCCGACCAGCTCGTACTTCGGAGGGAACGGATCGGGCGTCGGGTCCTGGGGCCCGATCATGGGCTCACCGTATGGGAGGCAGTACTCCCAATGGTCGAGGGGCGAGTACACCTGCGCCAACCAACTCCAGGACGACGTTGCCATCATCGGCGCGAGGACCGGCTTCGTTCCCGACGAGAGCAGTTCGTTCGGCAACGCCGTGGCGATTCCCACCAACGAGCTTCCGACAGCGGATCAGATCATCGGGTTCGCCGGCGACGTCGACTACTTCCGGATCAGCGTTTCCGGGTATCTGAAGGTTGCGCTGACCCGCACGACCAATGGCTCGAGCCTCTATCCGCGCTTTGCCATTCTCAACAGCAGCGGTACCGAGCTCGCCTCGGCGTTCCTCACGAGCACCACGAGCGGTGTGCTCGAGCTCACGTCGCTGAGTCCCGGCACGTACTACGTGTCGGTGACGGGGTTCGGGCTCGGCACCCCGCAGACGGGGTTCTCGAACTACGCAAGCTTCGGGTACTACAACGTCTCCGCGCAGCTCGGGGCGCCGAGTATTCCGGGCTCGCCGACGCTGACGGCAACCGGGAGCAACGCACTCACCGCCTCATGGTCGGCCTCCACGGGCACGGGGGCGATCACCTACGCCGTGACTCTCTGCGAATCGGTCAGCGTTGTCTGTACGTCACCGATCGACACATCAACAACCTCAGTTACCCTGACCCCGCCGACCCCGACCGGTTCCTACTTCGCCAGGATCAACGCCCGCCAGGTTCCCGGGGGCGTCTCCGCCAATGCCACCACGGCTGCGGTTGCGGTCCTCACGGCACCGATCGCTCCAGCGCCGGTTCGCCTCGTGTTCAATGACGCAGCGGACACGGTCATTGTGGTGTGGGCGGGGGAGCAGGAGTTTGCCCCGGTGTCTGTCACGGGACGCACCATGACCGTGGTGAACCGGTCGACGGGTCTCCCGATCCTTACGCAATCGGTTCCGGCGAGCGGCTCGCTTGCGTTCTCCACGGCTCTCGCCAACGTCTGGCTCGATGCCTCCTTCGTATCGCAGACCGTTTACGGGCCCCCGTGGGCGTCGTCGCCGCCCAGCCCGATCGGGAGCGTGTTCCTCGGCCGATTGCCCGCGCCACAGGCTGCGGGTCCAGCCCCGGGTCCCCGACCGAACTCGCCCCAGTCGCCGCCGGCGGCGGTGGTGGGGCGCCTACCGGCACCGCAGGTCTGACCTGGCTATTTCTCGACGGATGTTCTCGGATCCTCCGATTTTCCTCCGGTCCATACGAGCCCCAGCCCTAGGCTCTCCCGACCATGAGTCTGCCTCCTTGGCGCTGCGCCGCTCCGCTTCGCTTCACTGCTCGTACCACCCGCCCCTTCACGACGGCAGCTTGACCCGATATGACGAGTGCCGTTCGCACCCTGCTCGCCGATGCGATAGCCAACACGTTCGTCGCCCTTGGCCTCGACCGACCGGCGAAGGTCGCGCTCGAGCGTCCCGCCTCGCCCGAGCACGGTGACTGGTCGTCGAACGTCGCTCTGGTGACTGCCAAGGCCATCGGCCGCACTCCACGTGAGCTCGGAAGCGAGCTCGTCGCCCACCTGAACGCGAACCTGCCCCGCCACACGACGAGCGTCGAGCTGGCCGGCCCGGGCTTCGTGAACTTCCGTCTCGCGCCGAGCTGGCTGCACGAGATTCTCGATACGGTGATCGATGAAGGTACGCAGAACTATGCGCGCCTACGTACCCCGGGGGCGCGTCCGGTGAATGTCGAATACGTGAGCGCGAACCCGACCGGGCCGCTCCACGCCGGCCACGCCCGATGGGCGGCCTACGGCGATGCACTCAGCCGCGTGCTCGGCCGCGCCGGGTACACGGTGCACCGCGAGTTTTACATCAACGACCGGGGCGTGCAGATGCAGAAGTTCGCGGCGTCGCTGCTCGCCCGAAAGAACGGTACCGACGTTCCCGAAGGTGGCTATCAGGGCCAATACATCATCGACTGGTCGGCGGAAATGCCCCCCGGGCTCGATATCGACGGTGCCCTCGAGTGGGGCTACGCAAAAGCTCTGAAGTACCAGCAGGACACGATGCGGCGCATGCACGTGGAGTTCGACACGTTCTCCTCTGAACGCGCACTCGCAGCACGCGGCGATGTGGAAGCGACGCTCGACGAACTCGAACGATCCGGCTGCACGTACATATCGACGACGCCCGAGACGAGCTCCGACCGCGACCAATCGCAACGAAAGGGTGTTGACCCCGACGCCGACGGGACAACGCCGGCGACGTGGCTGCGCACGACGAGCTTTCGCGACCCGAGGAAGAACAAACCTCTCGATGACACCGACCGCGTCATCGTGAAAGGAGATGGTCAGTACACGTACTTCATGCCTGACATTGCCTATCACCGGGACAAGTTCCGTCGCGGGGACCTTCTCATCAACATCCTCGGTGCCGATCATCACGGCTACGCGGGTCGGATGAAGGCCGCCATGATGGCGCTCGGTCACTCGGCCGACGACCTCGAGATCCTGATCGGGCAGAACTGTGTGCTGCTCCGTGACGGGGCGGAGGTGAAGCTGTCGAAACGTACCGGCGACATCATCGAGCTCGCCGAACTCATCGACGAGGTCGGCGCCGATGCCGCCAAGCTCACATTTCTCCTGCAGTCGATCGACACCCGCCAAAGCGTTGATCTGAATGCTCTCGTGGCGAAGACGCTCGACAATCCGGTGTTCTACGTGCACTACGCCCATGCTCGGGTGTACGGCATCGGACGCAAGGCGGCCGAGCGGGACATCGTGCGGACGGACCGAGCCGATGTCGACCTCTCGCTCCTGGTCCACGAGCGTGAGCTCGATGTTCTCCGCGTGCTCGCTGATCTCCCCGACGTCGTCGCCACCGCCGCACACGATCGCGCCCCGCACAAGGTCACCACCTGGGTCCGCGAGCTCGCCGGCGCCTTCCAGTCTATGTATCACGACTGTCCGATCCTGCGCGATGACGTGGACTCAGGCGTGCGTCAGGCACGCCTCTGGCTCGTCGAAGCGGCGAGGATCGGTCTGGCCATCGGTCTCGACCTGCTCGGCGTGAGTGCCCCCGAACGTATGGACGACCTTGCCGCTGAGTGATCCAGAACCAGGGGTTCCCCTGGTGCATCCGTCTTCCCGTTTTCCGTAGGTTCAACCTCGGCAGACATCGCGTCCGCGGTGCGTTCACTGGACTCCGGGGCGCACCGACAACCAGGGGTTTCCCTCGTGCAATCGAGGTCTGGGTTTTCCTACGGTGAAGTTCGGGGTGGACATCGTGTCCGCCGCGGATCCACTGGAGTGCCGTGATGTTCCTCGACCATGTTGTGCGCACGTCGTCCCCACGCCGCATCCGGGCGCTTCTCGCGGTTGGCGTTGTCGCCGCAATGGTTGCCACGTCGGTGCCGGCTGAGTCGGCCACCAAAAAGAAGTCGGCGACCGCGGCAAGCCCCAAGGCGGCAAGCAAGAAGGCGGCGAGCCCCAAGGCGGTACGCGCGGCGCCGTTCTCGCTCCCGTCGAGCGTCGGTTTGGTGGACGACGTCACGGGTGGGGCGGCGGTTGTCCGGCAGGGATCGGTCGCGTCGCTGGCCAGCTCGACCGTCAGCGTCGGTGGCACGAGAACGGTCAGCATCGGGGCGCTCGCCGACGAGGCGCTGACGGAGTCCCGAGCCGACCACGGCCGTGTCGTGTCCGCCCGTTCCGCGCTGTTCGCCGATCCCACCTTGACCGAGGAGGTCAAGGAGACCGCCGACGCGACGATCCTGACCTCGCGGAGCTCGTTCACCGTCGTCGACCGCGCTGCGGTTGGTGCGAGCGTGCCGAGTCTCGGTGCCTTTCGCTCGAAGTCGGTCTCGCTGAACTCGCTCACAGCCTCTCAGCGTGATGCCTTCGACCGGTACAAGCGCACCCTCGACACCAAGCCGAACGGTCACCCGCTGAAAGACGCCGCGGCTCGCGGCGACGCCGCGCTCTTCGATGCCCTCAAGCAGGGCCAGGCCGACATCACCATGACGACCACGGTGCGGGTCGAGAAGAATCCGACGCCGGCGTCCGGCCGGTTCGAGAGGATCGCCACGCCTCCGGTTCTCCTGACCACGCAGGCCGGCGAAACGATCATCGCCGACCTGAACGGCGCCCAAGGAGCAGCGACGGGCGAGACGAACCGCACGTCGAAATTCCTCACCGGCTGGTCGAAGGGCGACGCACTGCATTGGAGTCATCGAATCGATCTGGGTGTGGCCTGGGTGGAGATCGGCGCGCATGCCGGGTACACCATTGGGCTTCGGGTGCCGGTGGAGATGAAGGGTGCTATGACGCCCAGCGCGATCCAGCGCAACGGCTCGGGAAACTTCAACGACTCATATGAAGTGAGGATCTACGACGTCGCTGCGGTCGACGGGGACGTCGCGCACTACCAGGGCACGGGTCTCGAAAACGACCTGGTCGACCAGGGTCGGGAATTCGCGTTGCAGGCCGATCTCTACGTCTTCGCCAAGGGCGAGGTGCTCGGTGCGAACTTCAACAAGCGCTTCCCGGAGCGGCCGCTCCTTGACGAAGGGATGAACATGCGACCGCCCTACGGCGACTGTGGCGTTGCCTGCGGTCTGAACTTCTTCTTCCCGACGTCGCTGACCAAGACCGGCATCAACGTGCTGGGCATCGTTTCGGGGGGCGGACAGCTCGGCTTCAACGTCGGTGGTTCGGGTCTGGTGTCGTACGACTACGAGTCGCTGGTCAGCGGTGCGGTCGTGTCGTCGACCCGAGTGTCGTCCGGCGCAACTGCGAGGACTCATCGCGTGAGCACCGACGGTCGGACCGGGACGTCGAACCGCTTCATCACGACTCTCCCGGAGAGGAGCATGGCCCAGATCCCGTTCGGTTACCGGCTGAGTAACCCGGGATACGACTGGAACATTGCGGTCACGCCCGTTGTGAAGGCCTCCGGAGAGTTCGACTATTTGGTCGGGAAGTACGACTTCACCCTAGGACCCTACGCCCTGCCGATGTCGATCGAACTGGGCACGTTGAAGCTTTCGCGCCACGACGGCACCCAGGAGAAGGCCGAAAAGGTCGACGGTGTGGTCACAACCGACCAGAGCGCCGCCGGCAACCGGCCCAACCTCACGAATTCGTCGATGGTTGCCGGGTCTGCGCAGATCGCAACCACGACGCCGACGACCCGGCCGGGCCGCAAGGGTCGCAAGAAGGCCGGGGGCCCTGCGGCTGTCTCGCCGCCTCTGGCGAGCGTCGTTGGCCCAACACCCGCCGTTGCCGTCCCCGCCGGGAACAAGAACACGCGGAAGAAGGGCGGGCAGGCCAACAACAGTTCCAAGAAGAAGAAGAAGAAGGCGGCGGCCTGAAGCCGACCCGGAACATCCCAGATCGTTCGTGTTGGCATCCCACATCGGCCAAAACGAGCAGGCGGTTCAAGGGGTGATCGCAACGCGGTCGTTCCTCAGCGCAAAGGCTGGCTGCTTGTGAGAGGAGATGTGATGTTGCGTGCTGGTGGGCGTGGCGAGGTCATCCGGTTGGCGGTCGAGGGCCGTTCGCGGCGGGAGATCGCCCGGTTGTTATCCGTTCCGGAGCCGGATGGTCTGGACAGGCGAGTCCGCCCGGGGCAGTCCACGAGCTGACCGAATCGAGGAGTCGTCTCACCACAGCGAAACCACGGGCGAAGTCCTTACGACGGGGCGCCCGTAGGATCGGTAGTCCATGGCTGAGCCGATTGCCCATCATCTTCTTCCCCTGACCACGTCGTTCTCCGAAGACGGTTCCGCCATCGTCGGAGGACGGGATCTGGTCGGCCTTGCCGAGGAATTCGGCACGCCACTGTTCGTCTACGACGAATACCACCTGCGGCGCCGGTGCCAGGATGCCGTGTGGGCCTTCGGTCACGGTGTGGCCTATGCCTCGAAGGCCTTTCTGTGCGCGGCGATGGCCAAGCTCGCCCACGACGAGGGCATGCACCTCGACGTCGCCACCGCGGGCGAGGCGTTCGTTGCCCTTCGCGCCGGTGTTCCGGCGAATCGGCTCGTCCTCCATGGCAACAACAAGTCGATGGCCGAGCTTTCCTATGCCCTGGAGCGCGGGATAGGTCGGATTGTGGTCGACTCCTTCGACGAGCTCGATCGCCTTCGTCGGCTCGCCGGGTTCGGGCACCCCAAGCCCAAGGTTCTGCTGCGCCTCACCCCGGGCGTCGAGGCCCACACCCATGAGTTCATCGCCACCGGTCATGAGGATGTGAAGTTCGGCTTCTCGATTGCCTCGGGGGCGGCTGCGGAAGCCGTCACGATCTGCCGATCCGAGGGGAGCGGTGTCGAACTCGTCGGCGTGCATGCTCACGTCGGGTCCCAGGTGATGTTGATCGAGTCGTTCGAGAAAGTGGTGCAGGCGCTTGCGCGCTTCTTCGTCCCGCTCGGCCTACCCGAGCTGGTCATCGGCGGCGGTCTTGGTGTTGCCTACCTGCAGGGCGAGCAGGCGCCGACCATCAGCGAGTGGGGCCATGCGATCAAGTTCGCCGCTCGCGAAGCTGGTGTGCCCAACGGGGTGCGGGTGAGCGGTGAGCCGGGACGCTCAATCGCTGCGACCGCGGGCGTCACGCTCTACCGGGTCGGCACGATCAAAGACCTGCCCGATATCCGCACCTACGTGTCCGTCGACGGTGGGATGAGCGACAACCCGCGCCCGGCGCTCTACGGCGCCGGCTACGAGGCCTTCCTGCCCCGCAATTCGCTGGCCGAACGCTCGATGCCGATCCGTCTTGTCGGCAAGCACTGCGAGACGGGAGACATCCTCATCCCCGAGGCATGGGTGCCGGGTGATCTCACGCTGGGTGACATCTTGTGCACACCCGTTACTGGCGCCTACGGCCACTCCATGGCCTCGAACTACAACAAGGTCCCGCGGCCCGCCGTGGTCTTCGTCAACGACGGCAAAGCACGTGTCGTTGTCCGCCGAGAAACGTATGAAGACTTACTACATCTCGATCAGCTCTAGGAGGACGGTAGGCCGTTCGGACCAGTAGTAGCTGGTCAAAGTGATCTTTTACCCGGTTCCAAGTAGGTAATTGAACTCAATACGACCAGAACTCCTCAGGTATAGGAAGTCCCGGGGCCGAAAGTCAGGGTGCAAGCAACACCGCAGAACCACTGCATCCCTACTTCCAAATAAGGACCCCTCCCATGTCCCGCAAGCTTTCGCGTAACTCGCGCCGCGCCATCGTTGCGTCGCTCCTCGGCCTCACTGTCGGTGGTGGCATCCTCGCCTCCGCCGCCAGCCTCGGCGTCACCGGCAACACCCTCGGCGCCGGCACCGTCGTCATCGCCAGCTGTGACGGCGACGGTGTCACGCTCAACTACGGCCACACCTACGTCGCCGGTGTTCCCCTCGTGAACCCGGGCTCCTACCGCACCAGCTCGGTCATCATCAGCGGCATCGCCCCGGCGTGCGCCGGCAAGGCCCTCGACATCACGCTCAAGGACGTCGCTGGAGCGTCTTTGGCGAGTGGCAACGTCGCGGCGATCGTCGGCACCAGCGCCACGGTGACGTTCTCGTCGCCGTTCGCCGACGCCACCGCCGTTGAAGGCGCTGCCGTCGTCATCGCTGACTGAACCTGACCAGAACATGGTCACCACCATGTTCCGACGCTCGAGGCGCCAGGCGATCTTCGCCCTGGCCCTCGGGATCGTTGGAGTAGGTGGTGTGTTGGCCAGCGCGGCCAGTCTCAACATTGCCAACAGCACCCTCGGTGCTGGAACCACGGTGATCGCGAGCTGCGACACCAACGGTGTCACGCTGGACTACAACAACACCTACATACCTTCCGCGGGCCGCTACAACACGACATCGGTCGTCGTCAGGGGCCTGAACAACGTGTGCAACGCCAAGCGGTTGGACCTCACGCTCAAGCGCAACACCGGGGTTGTTCTGGGCTCGGGTTCAATTCTGAGCCTGAGTCTGCCGATAGGAACGACGTCAGCAACCGTGACGCTCACCCCCGCGGCGAACGCCAATCTGGTCCGAGGGGCGGCAGTCGTCATCTCCGGCTGACATCAACGCTCTCGGAGCAGCCATGCAGCTTCAGTACGAAACAGATGGGGGTTCGGGGTCGGCGATTCGTCGCCGGCCCCGTCGCCGCGTGCTTCTGGCGGGCGTCGGCCTCGTGGTCGCCTCGTTGGTGGCCGGCCGGGGTTTCGCGGCCGGGCTGTTTGTCTCGTCCGAGCAGATCCATGCGGAGAACATCGCCGGCCTGAGCGGGGCGCCGACGGTCTATTCCTGGGACGACTTCAACCGTGTCCTCAACCTCCTGCCGGGAACTCCCTCGCCGGGTGGGCTGGTGTGGAAACCCCAGATCGGGACCTGGCTGCTCAACGGCTCCACGGCGAGGACGTCGACGAGGAACAAAGACGCCAACGTCCTCATGGATCTGGCGACGGTCGACGCGTCGATGGTCGTGACGATCACACCAGGCAACGGCTCGGCGCGGCCTGGTGTCACCTTCAACGACGACGGTACGAACAACATGCTGCTGCTCTACTCGGCGTCCGGCGGCGGCACGCTCACCCTTTCCACGTACTTCGGTCCGAATCGGGTATTCCTTGCATCGACGAGTGGCGTGGGAAACCCGACCTCGTCCTTTGAGCTCCGGGTCACGTCGAACGGACCAACGATCACCGTGTTCGTGAACGGCACGCTCCGCATCACGCAAACGCTCACCGGGACGGACCTCTGCAAGTTCAAGGACATCGGGTCGGGCTGTACCCCGGACGGGAGACCGAACGTCGGATTCGGCATCTGGGCCGACAACGACACCAGTTCCACCTTCGACGACTTCCGGGTCGAGAGCGTATGAGGTTCACGCGGGCGAGATTCGACGGCCCCGACACGAGGTCTCGCGCCGAAGTGTTCCGGTCCTTCCTTGCCGGGCTCCTCCCGTGGCTGTTGCTTGCCGGCCTCCTGGCGCTGATGTGGCCGGTGCGGTTCGGCGGCTCGACCGACTTCATCATCGTGTCCGGACGGTCGATGGAGCGGACCTACCACACCGGAGATCTCGTCATCACCAAGAAGCGGTCGTCATACGCCATCGGCGACGTGATCGTTTACCGGATCCCCGGGGCCGGCGCCGGCGGCGGCCGTGAAGTGGTGCACCGTCTGCACCAGCGCCTCCCCGATGGCCGATTCCTGGCCAAGGGCGACAACAACCGGACGCCCGACCCGTGGCCGATAACCCAAGAAGACATCGTCGGCTCGAAGTGGCTGATGGTCGCCAAGGGTGGCATGTTCCTCGGGTTCCTCCGATCGATCCTGATGCTGGCGGTGCTCTTCGGCGTGCTTGTCAGCTGGGTGTTCTGGCCACGACAGGACGGCGCCCCGGATGGCGAGGAACAGAATGGGCGAGCAGCGCCTCGCCCGGAGGATGCTCCCGAGTCTGCGCACGAACCGCACTGGCTCGACGACGACGCGATCGTCGCCGACTGGGAAACCCTCCTCGCCCCGAGAGCGATGCCTACAGCGAATCACTCGTCTGTGCCCGTCATGCTGCACTGGCTCGATGACGACGGGATCCCCGACGTCTGGTTCGCCGACAGCGAATCGTCCTCCTCCAACAATCGGCAACGGACGCCCGAGAGGCACCGGTAACCTTTTGCGCTCGTGAGCGACAACCGGTTGGGTCAGCGGAGCGAGCAGGGCGAAGTCGGCCCGGTCACGGTCCGCATTGGACTCCTCGGAGCGGGGACGGTTGGCGGCGCGCTGGTCACGCTCCTGCGCGAGCGGAGCGAGGCGATCACCGCTCGGACCGGCATCGAGCTGGTGCTCAGCCGGGTCGCCGTGGCCGACTTGGCCAAGGCTCGTCCGGGCATCGACCCGAGCATCCTCACAAACGACCCGTGGGCCGTGGTCGGGGCCGACGACGTCGACCTCGTGGTCGAGCTGATGGGCGGCACCGAACTTGCCGGCGAACTGGTGGTGGCGTCGATGAAGAGCGGCAAACCCGTCGTCACGGGGAACAAGGCCCTGCTCGCTAAATCAGCGGCCGAACTCTTCGCTGCGGCTGACGCTGCCGGGGTCGACCTGCTCTTCGAGGCGGCCGTAGCGGGAGGCATCCCGCTCATCCGACCGCTGCGTGAGTCGCTCATCGGTGAGGACGTGATCCGGGTGCTCGGCATCGTCAACGGCACGACGAACTACATCCTCACCCGCATGACCGAGGCGGGCGCGTCGTACGCGGAAGCGTTGGCCGAGGCCCAGGCGCTCGGTTTCGCCGAGGCTGATCCGACGGCGGATGTCGAGGGCCACGATGCCGCGGCGAAGGCATCGATCATCGCCACCATTGCGTTCGGCCGGTTGGTCCGGGGGAGCGAGGTCGTCGCCGAAGGCATCTCCGGCATCACCGCCGATGACATCGCAAACGCGTCGTCGCTCGGCCACGTCATCAAGCTGCTCGCCGTGGCCGAGGAGGTCGCGGGCGCGCTGAGCGTGCGCGTGTTCCCGGCGATGGTCCCCGCCGACCATCCGCTGGCGAACGTCCGCGGGTCGTTCAACGCCGTGTTCGTCGAGGGCCGCAGCGTCGGTGACCTCATGTTCTACGGACGGGGCGCAGGTGGCGGCCCCACGGCGAGCGCTGTTCTCGGCGACGTCGTCGATGCCGCGGTGAACCTCCGCAAGGGAACGCATGCATCCCTGGGCACTTTCGCCCCCGCCGCGTTCGCCTCGCCAGGCGATCTTCGATCGGCGTATTACCTGCAGATCGAGGTTGCCGATCGGCCGGGCGTGCTTGCCGCCGTGGCGAACGTCTTCGGCACCCACGACGTTTCGATCCGTTCGATGGAGCAGGAGGGTCTGGGGGACGAGGCGAAGATCATCTTCATCACCCATGTCGCCCAGGAGCTTGCCGTCAACGCGTGCCTCGAGGGGCTCCGTGCGCTTCCCGAGGTGCGCCGGGTCGTCAGGGTGCTTCGCGTGATCGGCCAGGGGAACTGATGCAGTACGTCTCCACTCGCGGCGGGATGGAACCCCGGTCCTTCGTTGACGTACTCCTCGAGGGCCTCGCCCCCGACGGTGGCCTCGTGGTGCCGCAGGAATATCCGGTGCTCACGTCGGCCGAATGGGAGAACATGCGGGCGCTCTCCTACCCCGACCTCGCATTCAACCTGCTTCGTATGTTCGCTGATGACATTCCGGCCGATGAACTCCGCCGTATCGTCGATCGTACGTACACGAATGAAGCGTTCGGCACCGACGACATCACGCCGGTGGTG
>JANOHI010000272.1:0-1089 GCA_031406385.1 Acidimicrobiia bacterium | reverse complement strand
TCCACATAGCCGTAACCGGAACCGCCGAATTCTTCGGGGATCGCCAGGCCCTGGAGGCCGAGCTGCTCGCCCATCTGCTTCCACACCGCATCGTCGTAGCCCTCGGTCGTCTCCATGAGGCGACGCACCTCCGTGACCGGCGACTTCTCGTCCAAGAAACGGCGGACGGACTTGCGGAGCTCGTCCTGCTCTTCGCTGAAGGCGAAATTCACGTACTACCCCTTGCTAAAGATGGGCGCTGTCCCGGGGGGACGCGTCTCATCGCGATGATCTGGTGGGACACACTTTTATCCGACCGCAGAGTCAAGTCCCAATCCGGGCCAAACCAACGACCCCACCACGACAACCAGCAAGCAGAGCCACGTCCCAATCCGGGCCAAATCAGGGCCGAACCCAACGACCCCACCACGACAACCAGAACAAAAGCAAGCCAGCGTCACATCTCTCGCCGGAGACCTATCGTGACGGGTATGGCAACTACCCCCGTTGTGCATTACCGCGACACTCAGGTCGAGATCACCAAGACCGTCGTCGGCCCCTACGACAACAACGTGTTCGTCGTGCGGTGCCGCGCCACCGGCGACGCCCTGCTGATCGACGCCGCGAACGAACACGAGATGCTGCTCGATCTGTGCCGCTCGCTCGGCGTGCGCAAGGTCGTGGAAACGCACGGGCACTGGGATCACATCCAAGCCGTCACCCAGATCCGCGACGCCGGCTACTCGGTTGCCGTAACCCAGGCAGATGCCGCGATGCTGCCGAGTTACGACGAGATCCTCGAAGACGACCAGGTCCTGACCATCGGTCGTCTGCGCTTGCACACAATCGCCACTCCGGGACACACGCCTGGTTCCATCTGTTTCCGCCTCGCAGGTTCACCGGTGCTCTTCTCCGGCGACACCCTCTTCCCGGGTGGGCCGGGCGCGACCCGTTTCGAGGGAAGCAGCTTCCCGACGATCATCGAATCGATCGATCGCCGCCTGTTCACCTTGACGCCCGACACCATCGTGATGCCGGGCCACGGCACGGACACGACGATCGCGACCGAACAGCCCAGCCTGCAATCGTGGGTGCATGCCGCGAGAATCC
>JANOHI010000251.1:0-4164 GCA_031406385.1 Acidimicrobiia bacterium | reverse complement strand
ACCGGCAAGGTTGTGGCGATTGCGCCGGCCGATGAAGCGGGACACATCCTTCACGCCACGATCGATACCGCGATCATCCCCGACGCCCGCCGTACCTGGCCGATCCAACAGGATCGACGCCCGGAAGTCTTCCGTTTCCTGTACGACACGCCGCCGTATGTCAGCGAGAGTTCGGGGACGGAGTTGCTCTGAGAGCAACGAAAACCCCGAACTTCCCTAGATCACACCGCAGTCCGCGAGGGCACGCCGCTCCTCCGCCGACACTCCGAGGAGCGCGCCGTACACGTCGTCGTTGTCGTGACCGAGGGTCCAGTGTCCCGTATGGCCGGCGTGGCCCGGGGTGTCTGACAAACGAGGGATAACGCCCGGGCCGACGAGGTCGCCGAGTTCGGGGTCGGTCATGGTGATGAGGGACAGGTTGGCCCGGAAGTGAGGATCGTTCACCAGATCCTCCGCGGAATTGACCGGGCCGAACACCACGTCACCGTCATCGAGGCGACCTGCGAGGTCGTCGAAATCGAGTGTCGCTGCCCACTGCATGATCTCCGCGTCCAGCGCATCGGCATGTTTCCTTCGGCCGAAATCATCTGCGTACCGATGATTCTCGGCAAGGTCGGGGCGTCCCATAACCCGACACAGCCGTTGCCAGAGACTGTCGGAGTTCGCCGCGATCACCACGCGTCGGCCATCGCGCGATGTGTAGAGGTTCGACGGGACAACATGGGCGAGGCGGACGCCCTGGGGCTGGCGGATCGCGCCCAACTTGGCGAACTCGGTGGTGACCGACTCCGAGACGGCGAGGCATGCATCGGTGATCCCCACATCGATGACCTGACCCGCTCCACCGTTCGCCGCCCGGTTGTACAACGCCAGCAGTACGCCCTGGAACGCGAACATCCCCGCGAGCGAATCACCCATCGACAGGCCCATGCGAGGCGGTGGCTGGTCGGGGAACCCGTTCAGGTAGCGGAGCCCTCCTGCCGCTTCCCCGGCTGAGGCATAGCCGGGACGATGGGCGTAGGGCCCTGACTGTCCGTAGCCCGATACCCGTGCGACGATCAACCGCGGGTTGCGGGCGAGCAACACCTCCGGGCCCAGGCCCCACCGCTCCAACGTGCCGGGCTTGAAGTTCTCGACGAGCACGTCGCATTCGTCGATCAGACGCCGGGCCAGTTCCTGGCCCTCGGGTTGACGTAGATCGAGGGTGATGAGCTTCTTGTTCCGGGCCAGGAACGGCCACCACAGCGCACGGGGACCGTTCGGACCGTCAGCGCGCGTCGCTCCCCAGTCGCGCATCGGGTCGCCGACGCCGGGTGCTTCGACCTTGATCACCTCGGCTCCGAAATCGCCGAGCATCCGACCGACAAAGGGACCGGCCAGGATGACGCCGAGTTCGACAACCCGCAATCCCCGGAGCGGTCCGCCGGTTCCGATCGTTTCCACGTCAGGCACCCCCGAACTCTACGAGCGGCACATGGAACCGCGACACCTCGTCCGGATCACCCTTCGGGATTCGGCACAACGGGGAGGGTCGGATAACTTCTCCACACTTATGGCTGCATTCCCGGGACGCATTGGCCGCACCCTGAGTGATTCCGACCCGTACTGGCCCGAAGCACCGCGTCCTCCGCGTGGAGGAACGAACATCCTCGTGGTGCTCTTCGACGATGTGGGCTTCAGCGACTTCGGTTGCTACGGCTCCGAGATAGAAACGCCGACCATCGACGCGCTCGCCGCCCGAGGCGTGCGCCTGTCCGGATTCCACACGACGGCGATGTGCTCCACCACGCGCGCGGCGCTGCTGACCGGTCGCAACCATCACTCAGTCGGTATGGGTTGCCTGGCCAACTTCGACTCCGGCTTTCCCGGCTACCGCGGCAAGATCGCCCACTCCGCCGCAACGTTGGCCGAGATGCTGCGTCCTCACGGCTACCGCAACTACATGCTCGGCAAGTGGCACGCCACTCCCACCACGCAGACCGGCCCAACCGGCCCGTTCGATGGATGGCCGCTGGGTCGCGGCTTCGACCGGTTCTACGGATTCCTCGACGCCGAGACGGATCAGTACTCACCGGAACTGGTCCAGGACAACACCCACATCACCGCGCCCGGCACCTTTGCGTCGGGCTATCACCTCACCGAGGATCTCTTCGACACTGCGATCCGCATGATTGCCGATCACGAGGTCGGCGCTCCGACGCAGCCGTGGCTGTGCTGGGTTGCGCTCGGCGCCTGTCATGCGCCACATCAGGTTCCCCGATCGTTCATCGACAAGTACGAGCCGGTGTTCGCGAAGGGCTGGGATGCTACGCGCGCTGATCGTCTTGCCCGTCAGAAAGCTGCCGGCATCGTGCCGGCGGAGACCGAGCTCCCGCCTCGCAACGACTGGGTGAAGCCATGGGACCAGTGCACGGAAGATGAGCGGCGAGTCTTCGTCCGCCTTCAGGCCGCCTATGCGGGAATGTTGGATCACTCCGACGTCCACCTGGCCCGGCTGATCGCTCATCTCGAAGTGTCCGGACAGCTCGACGACACGCTGGTGCTGGTCTTGTCCGACAACGGTGCCAGTCAAGAAGGCGGGCCGCAGGGATTCATCAACGCCCTCGGTCCCTATAGCGGGATCCCCGAACCCCTGGAGGAGAAGCTCTCCCGACTCGACGATATCGGGGGGCCGGACACCCACACGAACTTCCCGTGGGGTTGGGCCATGGCGGCGAACACCCCGCTCAAGCGCTACAAGCAGAACACCCACGGAGGAGGCATCCGGGATCCACTCGTGGTGTCCTGGCCCGCGGGCCTTTCCCCGCGCGGCGAAGTGCGTGACCTGTTCTGTCACGCAAGTGACCTCACACCTACGCTGCTGGAGATCGTCGGCATCGTTGCGCCCGACGTCGTGAACGGTGTGGTTCAGCAACCGATCGAGGGCACAAGTTTCGCCGCAGTGCTCCACGACGCTTCCGCCGAGAGCGCGAAGGAGGTCCAGTACTTCGAGATGTTCGGTCATCGAGGGCTCTGGCAGGACGGATGGAAGGCCGTCGCATACCACGCGCCGGGAACACCGTTCGACGACGATCGATGGGAGCTGTACCACCTCGACTCCGACTTCTCCGAGAACCACGACCTTGCCGACGCCGAGCCGGAACGGCTCGAATCGATGAAAGCGGAGTGGTGGCGCCAGGCCGAAGCGCACCAGGTGCTGCCGCTCGACGACCGCTTCGCTCCGCGGTTCGCCGAGAACGCCGAGCGCCACACCGGTGACCGCACCCTGTTCACGTTCTGGCGCGGCATGGGGCATGTGCCGTCCGATGTCGCCCCCGACGTCCGCAGCCGCAGCTACACCATCACCGCCCACGTGGAAATCCCCAACGACGGCGCGGAGGGCGTGTTGCTGTCGCACGGCGACAAGACGAGTGGATACAGCCTCTACGTGAAGGATGGATACCTCGTCCACGACCTCAACATCGGCGGCAGCCATCAGGTCGTCACCTCCGACCGCCCGGTTCCCCGCGACTGGTCGGGCACCCTCGGATTCCGTATGAGCCGCGACGGTCTTGCCGGCACCGGCACGCTGCTGATCGACGATGTGCCGGCGGGTCAGATGACGAGTCGGGGCATGTTCAACGCGATCATCTCGTGGTCGGGTCTCGACATCGGCCTCGATCGTGGAACCACCGTCGGCGACTACTCCAGTCCGTTCATCTTCAGCGGTGGACTTTCGAAGGTCACCGTCACGCTCGGCGAGGACCAGACCCTCGACCATGACGCCACTGGCCGAGCCACGATGGCGCGCGAGTAGTTCTTGCCGGGGTCAGGCGCTCACGGAGGTCATGTCTGACCGCCCGTAGGCGCGAGATCCCTTGGCGGCGTACAGCGCTTCATCGGCGCGCTGGAGCAGGCTCGAAGGAGTGTCACCCGGCTGGCTGATGGTGACACCGACGCTGGCCTGCGCATGAAGTCTCGGGAGCCCGTGCACGCGCTGTTCGGCAATCGCGTGGTGAATTCGATCGGCCATGGATTGTGCATCGCGATTGTCTTGAACCGGGTCAAGAAGAATGACGAATTCATCTCCACCCACTCGAGCGGCATGATCTCCGACGCGCACGGTCTGGCGGATGGCCTGTGCGGCTGCAACGAGGAGGCGATCGCCCACCGCGTGGCCGAATG
>JANOHI010000250.1:0-9393 GCA_031406385.1 Acidimicrobiia bacterium | reverse complement strand
GGGGTGGGGGGGGGTGTCGCCGGCGCACCCCTCGGATTCGAGCGACGTCTGCATGAGCAGGGTCACCTCGGGCGCATCATCGATGAGGAGCAGCCGGGGCCGTTCGATTGTCGGGGCACTCATGCTCATCTGCTTCTACTGTCGAGGAAAGCGTCTGCAAAAGACAGACGCAGGTGGACGGTGCGAATTCGTCCGTGCGGCCCCGGAGTGGGTGGTCCAAAAGAACCACACCAGCAACGTAACGCACGAATGATGCGCGACGTCGGATTTCGATCCCGAACAAGACCATAGGGGATTTGCCCGGTCAATCCAAGTCTGGCGACGACGTCGCTCGCCTGGGATTGCGGTCTCTGGATAGCCAGCGACCGCAATGGCTATCGCGCTCGGCGGCGTCGGCCCGAGGCGTGAACGAGAAGCGCTCCGCTCACGGCGAGCGCAAGTCCGAGCATGATGAGCGCACCGAACTCCGCTCCGGTGAACGCCAGGCGCGAACGCACGTCGGTATCCGGCTTGTCAGCGCTCTTCCCCGGAGTTCCTCCGGGTCGGCCCGGGACACGGTTGGACTTCACCGACCGGGACACGGTGGTGGTTGTTCCGGCGCGATCTACGACGGTCGTTGTCGCCCCGGCTCTCGGGGTCGGGCTCGTCCCAGAGGCATCACGCATTGTCGTCGATGTTGGCTCGGTGGTGGTCGTCGTCGGCGCCCGCGTTGTCGTGGTCGTCGTGGTCGCCGCAGTCGACGGTGGTACCAGGAACGGGGGCGGTAGTGCGTTGACGAGTCCGGCATCCACATGACGGACATCGGCGAGCGGCAGGACGACGATCACGGCGGTGCGGAATGTCTTGGTGTCGATGTCGGAGTCGGTCGTCGCGTCGCCGACCGCACGTGTCGTCACCTTCAGACCGTTCGGGACATCGAACGCAACGATGTAGGGGCGGGCCACGATGTCATCGAAGAGATAGGACCCGTCCGGGCCGCTGGTGACGGTCAGGGGTGATCCGTCGGTTGTGAGCACGGGCGAACCATCGGGGTACAGGAGACGCACGATCACACCAGAGATCCCAGGCTCCGCCGGTACCTGTTGTCCGTCGCCGGAACTGGTTCCGTCGTTCCAGACGCGTCCGCTGATGCTTCCCTTCGGGATCAGCCCGGCGTCGACATCGGCACGACCTCGCCCGGAGACAAGAACGACGTCGGCGAAGTGCGTCGCCGGATCGATGTTCGAGTCGACGAGCGCATCCGTCCCACCGCCGGTCGGATCACCAGCGGCACTCCCTCGAGGCGCGTGCCCGTAGCGGGCCGGCGGATCGATGACGACACGGACGTTGCCGGGGGCGACGCCGGCGAACACGTAGGCGCCCGACGAGTCCGTGGTCGTTGTGGTGGTGCGGTCGTCGGATGTTCCGAAGACGCCGTCAGCACCAGCGTGTCGCAAAGTCACGGTGACATTCCCAACGGGCGGTTCCCCGGCGTCCTGGATGCCATCGAGGTCGTCGTCACGCCAGACGAAGTCGCCGATGCTGATCGGCGTGTAGAGGCCGGCGTCGAGGTCGCGATCGTCGGCGGCAGTCGACAGGAGATCGATGTTTGCCCGGAGTTCGAACGGTGCTGTCGAACCGCTGGCTTGGGCATCGGAGTCCGTGGCTCTGGTGCCGGCGGCCACGGTGGTCGCCGTCGGAACCATGCCGGGCTTGACGAAGCTCACGGTGTAGGTGCCCGGTCGAAGCGAGTCGATCAGCCATCCACCCGCGGACCCGGTCACGGCCGACGTCGTCGTGGCGCGACTGACCGGGGTGCCCCGATCGTCGAAGCCGACGAGCGTCACGGAGACGCCGTCGATGCCAGGTTCGCCGGAGTCTTGGATGCCGTTTCCATTCAGGTCGTCCCACACCCGGTCTCCAACGGCGACCGGTGCCAGCTCACCGAATCTTCCGACCGGTGTCTGTTCGCCCGGAGCAAGGACGACACCGCTGACGACGTCGTCGCCGATCGTTCCATGCACCGACGACGTGTCGAGCCCGTCGAGCCAACCGCTCGGCTGGGTCTCGGTCAAGGTGTAGCCGGTGGCGTCGGAGGCGAGGAGACCCCGGAACGAATACGTGCCATCGCCGAGCGTCGTTGCCGTGCGGGTGACGGTGTTGTTCGCTTGGTCCTTGCCCGACAACGTGATGGTCACGCTGGCGATTCCGGGTTCGCCGCTGTCCTGCACACCGTTGTTGTTGGCGTCGGAGTACACGGTGCCGATGATGGCGCCGAGCGTCTCTCCGAAGTTGACCCCGGTGAGACCGGTTGCTGGAACGATGAGCGACGTCAGCGTGTTCGGGGTCGATGATCCGTAGTTCAGAGGTTGGATCTCCTCGACCGTGTAGGTCCCCGGAGCAACGTTCGGGAAGCTGTACGAGCCGTCGCCGAGCGTGGTCGTCCGGGCGATCTCGGCTCCGGTTGCGTCCCGCAGTACGAGCGTTACCCCGAGCACGCCAGGCTCCCCGCTCTCGCGGACGCCGTTGGCGGTCAACCCGTCGGTTCCGCCGTCCACGAACACGACCCCGGACAGCGTCGTGGTCACGGCAGCGCTCGGAACCCGTTCGCCGAACGTGTAACCCGTCGCTTGGGTGTCGAGCGGCAGGCTGATGTCGGCGAGCACGTCGTTACCAACACCGCCACCGGCGGTGCCGGCGGCGTCCTGCCCATCAGACCAACCGGCGGGCTGGGTCTCCGTGATCGTGTAGATCCCTGAGGGAAGATCGGTGAAGGCATACGACCCGTCCGGCGAGGTGGTAGCCGTGCGCGTGACGGAGGCTCCGGCGGCGGTCGTGCCGCTGAGTATCACCGTCACGCCGCTGATACCCGGTTCGCCGAGACCGACGACCACGGTTCGTTCACCGTTGCCGTCGACGTCGTTGAACACCGATCCGGCGATCGCCGACAGCGTGTCGCCGAAGTCGATGTCCGATACGCCGCCGCTTGCCGGCGCGGTGACCGCTTCCGTGTTCGTCGAGCGCAGTGAGGAACCGAAGCCGACGGGCTGCACCTCGGTCACGGTGTATGCCGCGCCCGGCGTGAGGCCGGCGAAGAGGTAGGTGCCGTCGGCACCCGTGATCGCCGTGCCGATCAGCGCTCCAGTGCCGTCTCGCAGTTGTACGGCCACGCCGACGATGACACCGTCACCGGGCCCGGCAGTGGAGTTTCGGTCCCGATCGAGGAAGACGGTGCCGCGAATGAACACCGTCGTCGGCAGGGTCTCCTGCTCGCCGAAGAGATGACCGGCCGACTGTCCACCGGGAGCGACCACAATTGCCGTGATGGTGTCCGCCCCAGCCGTGCCGGTCGCGCCAGCGGTGTCCATACCGTCGCCATATCCAGCGGGTTGGACCTCGATGACGCTGTACGTTCCGGCCGGGAGCCCCGCGAACATGAACGAGCCGTCGGGTGCGGCTGTGGTTGATGCGGCGACCGGCACGCCGTTCACGTCGACACCGCTCAGGTTGACGCTGACGCCGCCGATGCCGCGTTCGCTCGAAGTCGCCGCCTTCATCCCGTCATTGTTGGCATCAACGTAGACAAACCCGGTCACCGACGCCGTGGTCTCGCCGAAGTTCACGCCGTTGAGACCCGTCGGCGGAACGTTAAGTGTGCTGATGATGTTTGGTGTCGACGACCCGTAGGCCGACGGCTGGGTCTCACTCACCGAGTACGTTCCGGGAACGAGATTGGTGAACACGTACGAGCCGTCGGGGTTCGTCACCGTGGTCGAGACCGGCGCGCCGCCGGCGTCGAGCAGGGTGAGCACGACACCGCCGAGACCGGCCTCTCCGGCGTCGATCGAGCCATTGGCATTGCGGTCGATCCAGACCGATCCGCGTAGCGTCGTCGTCGTGCCGGTCGTGCCGGTCGTGAGCCGCTCTCCGAAGTTCTGGTTCGACAAACCACCACCAGGTACCACGGCGGACGGAATCGAGTCCGGTGTCGTCGAGGTGTAGCCCGAAGGTTGGGTCTCCATCACGGAGTACGTTCCCGGGGCGAGGTTGGCGAATCGGTATCGGCCATCAGGGCCGGTCAGCATGGTGTCGATCACCACGTTCGAGGCGTTCCGAAGCGTGATGAGCACGCCCGCCAAACCGGCCTCGCCGCTGTCGATGGTGGCGGAAGAGTTGGCGTCGACCCACACCACGCCTTCGAGGAATGCCGTGCCCGCCGGCGTGGGCCGGAGCGTCTCGCCGAAGTCGTAGCCCGACCCGACCCCTTCTGTGGGAAGTGCAATTGCAGTGATCGCATCGTTGCCGAGCGTTCCCGGGTTCACCGACGGGTTCGGGCCGGTGATGGAACCAACTGCGTCGATACCGTCGAGGTGGGTCGTTGGCTGGGTCTCGGCAATGCTGTAGGTCCCGGCGAGAAGGTCGTCGAATCGATACGCACCGTCCACTGCCGTGGTCGTGGTGCGGTTCACGGCGGCGCCGTTTGCATCGGTGCCGCTGAGGGTCACGGTCACGCCGGCAATGGCGACTTCCCCGGGTGCCTGTCGCACGCCGTCGTTGCTCGTGTCGACGTAGATCTGACCGGCGAGTGATGCGCCGATCTCTCCGAAGTTCACGTTCGCCAGACCGCCAGCCAATACGGTAAGCGAACTTAGGGTACTGGGAGTCGTCGAGCCAAGCCCGTTCGGCTGGCTTTCGACCACCCGGTAGGTTCCCGGGCGAAGTCCGGCGAAGGTATAGCTACCGTCGGGTGCCGTGATCGTGGTGCCGACGAGGTTGTTCAACGCGTCGAACAGCGTCAGTGTCACGTTGCCAAGGCCGGGTTCACCGCTTTCGGGAGCGGAGCCGGATCGATTCCGGTCGAGGAACACGGTGCCGCTGAGGGTCGCGCCGGTGACCGTTGGGCGAACGAGCTCACCGAAGTCGTATCCGACGCCGAGCGAGGCAACGCCTGGGCTCAGCACGATCGATCCGATCGAGTCGGTGGGCACGAGAACGCCACTCGTCGATCCGTTCACCGTGCCGACGTGCTCTCGTCCGTCATCGTAGGCACCTGGCTGGGTCTCGGTGATGGTGTATGAGCCGGCTGGAACGCCGGCGAACACGTACGATCCGTCGACGCTGGTGGTTGCCACTCGGCTTACCGGGCCACCAACCGCGTCGGTGCCCGTCAGCGTGAGGGTGATGCCGGACAGTCCGGTTTCGGTCGGGTCGGCGATGGCGTCATCGTTGGCGTCGATGACGACGCGTCCGCCGATTGATGAGAGCGTTTCGCCGAAGTTCTGATCGGTTCGACCGGTGGGCGGCACGTTGAGATTGGCGATGAGGTTCGGTGTCGACGAACCATGGGTCGTCTTTTGCGTCTCACGAATCGAGTACACGCCGGCGGGGAGGGCTGCGCCCGCGTTGTTGGTTCCGAGATTGGTGATGCGGTAGGTGCCGTCGGCGGCGGTGGTGATCGAGGCGATCACGCTGCCCGCGTTGTTCAACAGCTCGATCGTCCAGCCGCCGAGCCCGGAATCCCCGGTGTCAAGAGAGCCGTTGGCGTCGGTATCGAGATACACCAATCCTGAGACAAACGCTCCGGTTGGCGCCACCTGGCTTTCGGCGAAGTCGTATCCGATGCCGATCCCGGCCGCCGGCATGGTGATCGCGCTGACGGTGTCGTTGCCCAGCGTTCCCTGGGCGGAGGCCGCAACGGTGCCGACGCTGTCGAGGGCGTCGGTGTAGCCGGCGGGTTGCGTCTCGCTGACAACGTAGGTTCCGGCGAGCAGGTCGGTGAACTGGTATGCGCCCGTAGCATCGGTGGACGTGGTCCGGGAAACTGACCCGTTGACGTCCGTGCCGGTGAGTGTGATCGTGACGCCGCTGATGCCCGTGTTCTCGTTGACTTGACGCACCCCGTCGTTCGTCACTGCGACGTAGACGTGACCGGCCAAAGAGGCCGTGGTCTCGCCGAAGTTGATGTTCGCGACCCCCTCGAGCGGCACGGTCACCGTCGGGACCACGTTGGGCGTGGAGGAACCGTACCCAGTGGGTTGGGTCTCGGTCACGGAGTACGAACCGGGGGTGAGGTTGGTGAAGCTGTAGGTGCCGTCGGGGTCCGTCACCGCAGTGCCGATCACGTTGTTTCCGGCGTCGCGAAGGGTGAGGGTGACACCGCCAAGTCCGGTATCGCCGGTATCGATGGTGCCATTGGCGGATGCGTCGATGAACACGTTGCCGGACAGCGATGTGGTGTTCTGGCGTTCTCCGAACAGGTAGTCCGATCCGTCGATTCCGGCGCCGACGACGATGGCGGCGATCCGATCGTTGGTGACCGTCCCGCCAGCTGTTCCGGCGGTGTCGCGCCCATCTGCAAAGGAGGTCGGTTGGGTCTCGACGACGTTGTAGGAGCCGCTCAGCAGGTCGTTGAACGCCCACGCCCCGGATGCGTTGCTCAGCGTGGTGCGACTGACCGTGTTCCCGCTCGCATCTGTTCCGGAGAGCGAGATGGTCACGCCCGAGATCGCCGTCTCGCCGGCGTTGCGAGCCCCGTTGTCGTTGGCGTCGACATAGACGAATCCGGAGAGCGTGGAAAGCGTGTTGCCGAAGTCCTGCCCGGTCACGCCAATGCTCGGAAGGGCATTGACGGCAATCGTCGTCGGGTTCTCGCTGCGCCCGAATCCGGCCGGGGTTACCTGGTCGATCCGGTAGTCCGCGCCAGGAACGAGGTTGTCGAAACGGTACGAACCGTTGCTCCCGGTCGTCGCTCTTGCGAGCTCGTCGCCTGCGGTGTTGCGAAGGATGATGACGACGCCGCCCAGCGGATCGTCGACACCGCCGTCGAGGACACTGTCACGATTGCGATCGAGGTAGACGCTTCCGCCGATCGATGCGCTCGAGCTGATCTCTCCGAAGTCGTAGCCGGTGCCGTTGGCATCGACTCCGACGGTGATGGCGGAGATGGTGTCGGATCCGATGCCGTTGCCCAGACGCGTTCCGCCGAGCGTGCCGACGGCGTCGCGGCCGTCGCCGTACCCGGATGGCTGGGTCGGTTCGGTGATCGAATAGACCCCGGCAACGAGCCCTTCGACTCGCCATGACCCGTCGACGGACGTGGTTGTGGTGCGGCTCACCGAACGCCCGTTGACGTCGATGCCGCTCACTCGGATGGTGATGCTGCCGATCGGATCCTCGCCCGGGTCGAAGGTGCCGTTGTTGTCGGCATCGACGAACACGTGACCGGCCAACGACGACGTGGTGTCGAAGAAGTCCTGTCCTGAAAGACCGCCGATGGGAGCGGTGACGCTCAGCGTGTTGGGCGAAGAGCTCCCGTAGCCATTCGGTTGCGTCTCGACGATCGTGTAGTCGCCGACAGGTATGCCGGCGAATGAATAGTTGCCGTTTGCGTCAGTTGTCGTGGTGGTGACGATGGCGCCGCTGTCATCGCGCAGCGTGATGGTCACGCCGGCGATCGTCCCGTTCTCGCCGGTGTCCCGCGTGCCGTTCGTGTTCGGGTCGATCCGCACGGTGCCGCTGATGCCGGTGTATGCGACCGGCGTCAATGGCCTCTCGCCGAAGAGGTTGCCCGTGGATGAGGTGCCCGAGGCAATGGTGATCGCGCTGATCTGATCGTTCGTCGTCGTGACACCACCGGCCGTGCCGGCCCGTTCAAGGCCGTCGAGGTACAACGTCGGCTGCGTCGCCTCGGTCACGACGTAGATGCCAGGACGAAGCCCCGCGAACAGGTAGCTGCCGTCGGTCGCAGTCGTGGTGGCCCTGGTGATGGGGTTGCCGAGATCATCGGTTCCGGTCAGGGTGATCGTGATCCCGCTGATGCCGGGCTCGCCGACTTGGCGGTTCCCGTCATCGGTGATGTCGACGTAGACCGAACCGGAGATACTGCCGGCGAGGAGCTCGCCGAAGTTGTTCCGGGCGGAGTTCGTCGATGACCCGACGACGATGCCGGTGAGCGCGTCACGCGTCGGGGTCGGTCCACCAACGGTGCCACCCGCGGTCCCCACGGTGTCGCGACCATCGAGATAGCCCACAGGCTGGGTCTCGGTGAGCGTGTAGCCGATGAGATTCGATGCCTCGAGACCGGTGAATTGGTAGTACCCGTCAGCGCCTGAGCTCGTGACCCTGGTGACCGATGTGCCGAACACATCGATCCCCGTGAGGGTGATCACCGTGCCGACGATCGGCGCTTCGCCGCTGTCACGGATGGCGTCGTTGTCGGCGTCGACGTATGTGTAGCCCGAGATGATCGGAAGGTTGACGACGCCAGCATCGATCGTGAGGTTCACGTCTCCGGAACCGAGCGTGGTCGAGCCGGAGATCCCGCTGATCTTGTTGAGGTCAGAATCCGTGGCGTTGGACCCCACGTTGGCCGCCGTCAACGTGAATCCGGACGAGGCATCGATGCGGATCCGGTAGATGCCGGGAAGAAGACCATCGAATCGGTAGTTCCCCGAGCCGTTGGTCAGCTGGGAAACGGGATCGCCGGAGTCGTCGAGGATCGGAGACCCCGTTGCGTCGAGGAGCCGGACGCGAACGTTGGCGACACCGGGTTCGCCGAGATCCTGCACGCCGTTGCCGTTCAGGTCCTCCCACACCCGATCGCCGAGGCTGGCCGTTTGGAAGAAGCCGGCATCAACATCAGTGGGAGCCTGTCCGCTTTGGAGGGTGAACGGCGGGGTCATCCCGGTGAGCACCGCAGCGTCAGAATTCGTCGCGGCAGAACCTCTCCCGATGGGCGAAGGTGTCCAGCCCGACGGTGCGGTGAACTTCACGCGATAGGTCCCGGGCACAAGGTTGTCGAACTGGTACGCCCCGCCGCCCGAGGAGGCGGTGGTCCGTACCACCGAGGCGCCCACGAGCAACTCGACCGTCACGCCGTCGAGGCCAGGCTCGCCGACATCCTGAATGCCGTTCGCGTTGGTGTCGTCCCAGACTCGGTCACCCAGGGACGCCGCAGCGAAGAAGCCGGCATCGACGTGTGTCGTGGTGACGCCGTCGGGCACCCCGAAGACTGCCGTGCGGCCCGTCGTCTCGTCGGCGTCGGAGTCCAGCCCGCTGGCCCGCGGGGCGCTCAACGACAAAGGCGACGCCAGGTAGCCGGCGGGACGTCCGAACTCGACGCGGTAGTCGCCCTCTCGAAGAAGCGACCCGCTGTTGTCCAGCCCGGTCAGCGTGAAGGAATAGGTCCCGTCCGTTGCCGTGGTCACAGTCGCGATCACGACGGCCGCGCTGTTGAGGAGTCGCACGGTGACGCCGCCGATGCCGGTCGTCTCGGTCAGCTGACGAATCCCGTCGGCGTTGGTGTCCTCCCACACCCGGTCACCGATCACGACACCGCGGAAGAGGCCGGCGTCAATGGTCGAGTTCGTCTCGTCAGAGACGACCGAGACGAGTGCCGTCGCGCCGGCAGCGTCG
>JANOHI010000244.1:0-5311 GCA_031406385.1 Acidimicrobiia bacterium | reverse complement strand
GGTTTGTGGGGGGGGGTTTGTTGGGGGGCCCCCGGCCCGGGGCGGGCCCCCCCGACACCGGAGACGGTGGTCGCTGGTGTGGTGGTCGACACCGACGGCGTTGTTTCTGGCGTTTGCGCGTGGGCCATTCCGGTGGCGAGCGAAAGCACTGCCGCCGAGGTCGCCACGACGCGCTTCGTTCGGCTACGCCCGTCAGCTCGGTGGCTTTGCTCCCGAGTTCGCCGACGCACGGACGACACGATATCGGAGCCCTTCCGTGGCCAAACCAAACGCCGTTCACGGACGCCAAGGTCGTCCTTCGCTCGCCGGAACGCCAGAATGCATGCATGACATCCAATGCAACATCAACGGTTGTTCTCATCCACGGTGCCTGGCATGGCGCCTGGTGTTTTGCCAAGGCCGTTGCTGCGCTCGAGGCGCGGAACGTGAGGGTGATCGCGCCCGATCTCCCCGGCCACGGCAGCGATACGGGAACCCCGGGCGGGCTTGACGAGGACGCGCAGCGAGTGCGCGACGTGATCGCCGCCATCGACGGGCCGGTGGTGCTGGTCGGTCACTCCTATGGCGGACTGGTCATCAGCGAGGCGGCGAGCGAGCCGGCGACAGCCGCCCGTGTCTCCCAACTCGTGTACCTCTGCGCGATCGTGACGGCACCAGGGAAAACGTTCTTCTCGGTACCCGCCGATCACTCCCGGTCACTCCTCGGACCGCTGATACGTGCCGGCGAGGACGGACTGTCGACAATCGACACCTCCGACATGGCTGCTGCCAAGGCAGTGTTCTACGGCGACTGTTCGGACGACGACGTGACGTTCGCGGCGGCGAACCTGAGTGCCCAGCCAATGGGCAACATGGCCTCCGCGGTTTCCGGAGATCCGCTCGCGACGATTCCCGCCACCTACATCCGGTGCACACAAGACCGCACGATCCCGATCGAGGTGCAGGACGCGCTCTTCACGTCGGCATCGGCGTCTGCTCATTCGTTCACCACGATCACCCTCGAAGCGAGCCATTCGCCGTTTCTGTCGATGCCCGACGAACTGGCCGGTCACCTTGAGGTACTCGCCCGCGGGTGACGGCCCCCGGTTCGCTCGCCGAGCCGTAGGTCGCCGCGGAGATACGGCGCCGAAGGCGCGTGGACGGAAGCCCAACTCCACGGGGTCCACTCGATCACGTCGAGCAACGTGATGCCGATCGCCTCGAGGTGACCCGAGAACTCAGCCCATGCATGCACCGTCGCCGCGTCGACGGCGAGCCGGTCGGTGGTGGCGAGGACGTTGTCGCCAAACTCGTACGGCTCGTCTTCCATCGCTGCCTCGTGGCTGAGTACGCCCAGGATCACCGCATGCGGTCGGTCGTGGGTGAGTGACGCAAGGAGGTCGACGACCGGTTCGAACTCGTTGCGCGGGGCGTCGTGCACCGCCAGGCCGACCATCGGCCGGCGAGCCGCATCGAGCAGCAGCAACACGATCCCACGCAGCATCGTGCGGAACATCGGCACGATCTCTGCGGCAGCGTCGTGAGGGGTTTCGATCGTGGCGCGGCCATCGAATGCATCGCGCCGGGCAAGGGATGTTGCGATACGGATCGACGCGGCATGGCGCCTGGTGCGGCCTTCGATGGGCTCGGAGAACGGCAGGGAGGGCTGAGCCATGGGTGGCTCCTTTTGGCCAGGAACATCCGCTCGGTCTGTCCCGAAACAGATGCTGCGTTGTTACACCGGGGAAGTGTGGTCCTCACTGTGACGGAACCCTTGTGACACTTCGCGCACCCATAGCTGTTCTGCCGGTGACTACCCGGTGATTTCGGCGAGGAAGGCTTCGACGTCGCCTCGGTGGCGAGTGCGGCGCATCGGGGGAAGGGCCTTGAGGAGTTCGTAGCGATAGGACTTCGCGGTGTTGAGGCGCGGGTCCAAGATGGCGACAACACCGCGGTCCGTCGATGAACGGATGAGTCGACCGCATCCCTGGGCGAGCAGCATCGCCGCGCGGGGTAGGTCGAGGAGACGGAACGCGGCGTCGCCCAACTTCTCGCGCCGGGCGACCAGCAACGGTTCGTCGGGGCGGGCGAAGGGGAGCTTGTCGATGACCACCATCGACAGTGCCCGGCCGGGCACGTCGATGCCCTGCCAGAACCCCATCGTGGCGAACAGGCACGACGTTTCGTCCTCGGCGAATACCTTGGTGAGCAGCGGCTTGGGAAGCTCGGATTGGGTGAGGATGCGGAACGGAAACCCCTTCGTGGCCATGGCCTCGGCGGCCGACCGCATTGCTCTCCAACTGGTGAACAGCGCGAGGGTGCGTCCGCCAGCGGCTGCCAGCAGCCGGGCCAACTCGGCGTGCATAGCCGCTTCGTATTTCTCGTTGCGGGGATCGGGGAGACTGGTCGCGCAGTACAACAGGCCCTGGTGGGCATAGTCGAAGGGGCTGCCGACATCGAGCTCGTCGGTGGTCTCTGGTGGCAGTCCGAGGCGGGCCGTGAGGTTCGCCGGGATCGTTGCGCTCGTGAGAATCGACACCGTGTTCTCGAACACCGCAGCGGCGAGGCTCGGACCGATCTCGATCGGAGCGATACGTAGGACCGGCCCGCGCGTCGGGGTCTCCGGTTCGACCCATGCCACCCGTTCACCGAGGTCGAACTTCGGCTTCTGGGTTGCGTCGGAGCCGTCGTCGTCGTCGTCGGCATCTCGCGCCGAAGCCGCCAGTGCTGGCGCCGCACGGACCGCACCGAGTTCGCTGGCCAGCGTGAGCTCTTCAAGGAGTCCGGTGGCCGCTTGGAGCGCCCGTTGCTTACGGGCGGCGACACCACCGCTGTCGGTAGCGGGCACGGCACGCAACGCGCTCATGGCGCGGTTGACCCGCTCCATCGCCAGCACCAGCACATCGCGAATCTCGGGGACGGCGGCAGGCCCGACGAGCAGGCGTTGGCCGCTGTGCCCTTCGAGGGCACGGTCGAGTCGCGTGCCCACGTCGACAAGATTCACGGCGGCGTCGAAGTCGGCGATCACCTGGCGGGCGCGTCCGGCGAGGAACGAGAATCGTCCCGACGAAATCTCGATCCCGAGACCGTCGGCAACGATGTCTTCGACTTCATGCGCTTCGTCGAAAATCACGAGGTCATGGTCGGGCAGCACGTAGCCACCGGTGCGGACATGCTGGGCGTAGAGGTGGGTGTTGACGATGACCACGTCGGCGGTCGAGGCCCGCTGCCGGGCCTTCTCCGCAAAACACGCCTCGCCGATCGGGCACTTCGACGCCCCGGGGCATTCCCCCGCGCTGACGCTCACCGCCGACCACGCCGCGACGCTTGGTTCCGTCGGGAGTTCGGCCCGATCGCCGGTCTCGGTCGTGGCTGACCACGCCGCCAGTTCCGTTACCTCGGCCACGACATCGACCTTGCTGGATCGACGCGGCCCGGAGTCGTCCTCGGGAAGCGACAGCTCGCCCTGGCTGCTCGACTGCAGGAGCTCTGCAGCCTTTTGCAGGCAGAAGTAGTTGCTGCGTCCCTTGAGGAGGGCGAAGGTGAACGGCACGCCGAGGGTCTTGGTCAGAAACGGCAGGTCTTTCGATGCCAGCTGATCCTGGAGCGCAATCGTTGCGGTGGACACCACGACCCGCTTGCCCGACAGCAACGCCGGCACGAGGTAGCCAAGCGACTTGCCGGTACCGGTACCGGCCTGGACCACGAGGTGGCGCTCCTTGCGGATCGCTGCCACCACCGCCTCAGCCATCTCGGCCTGACCCTCGCGAACCTCGCCGCCACCCGGAAGCTGCGAGGTGACGCGCCGGAGCGCGTCGGTGACCTCGGACGCGCTCGTCATCGGGCGGTTGGGCGGACGATGGTCGAGCGGAACGGAATCCGATTCGCTGCCTGCACGGCACCTGAGCCGAACGGTTCATGGGTGACGCCGTGGATCAGCGGGCGGGCAGAGTGCGACATGAGGTCGTCCATTCTGGTCGACCCCACTGACAGAACCGAGGCAACGAGCCGGCCGGGCTCCCGGGCCACTGCTTGGTGCGGTTGTGTCTCGATGGCCGGAGGAGTGGCGGGTACCGTGAGTGGCGTGAGGCGCACCCGTGGCCATCAGAACCCCGCCAGGGCCGGTTCGATCGCGCCCGTAGCGCTGGAACTCCCATCGGGGGTCGATCCCACACGCATCCCGGTGCATATCGCTGCGGTCATGGACGGGAATGGGCGGTGGGCGAGCCGTCGAGGTCTCCCCCGAACCGAAGGCCACGCAGCGGGCGAGGAGGCTCTGTTCGATGCCGTTCACGGTGCCCTCACGCTCGGCACCAGATGGTTCACCGTGTACGCGTTCTCCACGGAGAACTGGCGTCGCCCCGTCGACGAGGTCCGCTACCTCATGAACTTTAACGAGTCGATCCTTACTCGGCGGCGAGATGAGCTGAACGAATTGGGGGTGCGGGTTCGCTTCATCGGCCGCCGCAACTGGCGCGTGCCGAAGCGCTTGATCCGCCAAATCGAAGAGGCCGAAGCGCTCACGGCCGCGAACCGGCGCATGACGCTGTCGTTCGCCTTCAACTACGGCGGTCGAGCAGAACTCGCCGACGGCATAGCCCGAATGATCGACGACGGAGTTCGGAGTGGCGATGTCGATGAGAAACTCATCGCGAAGTACCTCTACGCACCCGATATGCCCGATCCCGAGTTGATGGTTCGCACGTCCGGTGAGTTCCGCACGTCGAACTTCCTGTTGTGGCAGCTCGCCTATTCGGAGCTCGTGTTCACCGACGTGCTGTGGCCCGACTTCCGCCGCAAGGATCTCTACGACGCGGTGCGTGAGTACCAGGGCCGGGCCCGACGCTTCGGCGGCATCGAACCGACCTGACATGGCTCACCCATGAGGCTGTGCTTATTGCGCTGCGCTGTTCCGCTGCGCTTCACTGCTCGCCTCACCGGCGACCAGACGTCTTTCGGCGGTGCGTCGTGAGGCTCTGCTTCTTTGCGCTGCGCTGTTCCGCTGCGCTTCACTGCTCGCCTCACTGGCGACCCGATGCTCGCGGGTAGCGCTACATGAGCCTCTACCGATGCAACGGCGTTGTTCTGCGTACGTACAAACTCGGTGAGTCCGACCGTATCGTAAGCATGCTTAGCGATTCTCGCGGCAAGGTGCGAGGTGTGGCCAAAGGCGTGCGCAAGACGAAGAGCCGGATCGGTGCCCGGCTTGAACCGTTGTCGCACGTGTCGCTGCTGATGTTCGCCGGGCGCGGCGACCTCGACATCGTGAGTCAAGCGGAGACGATCGAGTCCTACCGAACCATTCGCGAGGATCTCGACCGCCTCACCAAAG
>JANOHI010000023.1:0-2029 GCA_031406385.1 Acidimicrobiia bacterium | reverse complement strand
AGCGTTCCCGTGGCCGCCTTCACGATCACCAAACTGGCGTGGCTCAGGTCAACGCACCCGGAAGCGTTCGCTCGTCTGGCATCGGTTCACCTTCCCCACGATGAGCTGAACCGTCGCCTCACCGGCCAACGTGTGACCGATCGCGGCGACGCGTCGGGCAGCGGCTACTGGTCGCCGCAGAGCAGCGAGTGGCGAACGGACCTGCTCGCCCTCGTGGACGATGGACGTGAGTGGACTTCGGCGTTGCCCCGGGTGCTCGGGCCCTTCGAGGTCGCCGGCACACTCACGTCGGAGGCCGCGACGTCGTTGGGTCTTGGGCCTAACGTGCTCGTCGGGCCCGGAACCGGCGACAACATGGGAGCCGCGCTCGGCCTCGGCGTCGCCGCCGGCGACGTCGTGATCAGCCTCGGCACGTCCGGCACCGTCTATGCCGTCTCCAACGCGCCGACGTCCGACGAATCGGGAGCAGTTGCCGGCTTCGCCGACGCGTCCGGCCGGTTCCTTCCTCTCGTGTGCACGCTCAACGCGATGAAGGTCACCGATGCGATCGCACGGCTGCTCGGCGTGGACCACGCCGAATTCGAGGCGCTCGTGCTGCAGACCGCTCCGGGTGCCGATGGGGTCGTCTGCGTGCCGTACTTCGACGGTGAGCGCACGCCGAATCGCCCTGACGCAACCGGAGTGATCTCGGGCATCCGCTCCGACGTGTCGCGTGGCCAACTGGCCCGGGCGTCGGTCGAGGGCGTCGTCTGCGGACTGCTCGACGGCCTCGACGCGTTGCGCTCCGCAGGTGTGCGCGACGACGGCCGGCTGCTCCTCATCGGCGGAGGGTCGCGATCGGCGGCGTTCCGCCGGGTCGTCGCCGATCTCTCCCAACGCCCGGTGACGATTCCCTCCGCCGACGAGCACGTGGCCGTCGGCGCCGCACTCCAGGCGGCCGTCGTATGGTCGGTGGCGGGCGGCGGCGACGGGGAAGCAGCGCTGACGCGCCTTCGCCGCGAGTGGGGCCTCGGCAGCGGCGAGGTCGTGACACCCGATCCGTCGTGCGATGCGGCGTCGGTGCGCGCGGCCTACGCCGCGGCCCGCGGCTGAGGCTGGTATCCGCCCTTCCGAGGGCGCTCGTCTGGTGGGCGCTGTTTCGAGGGGCATGCGTTTGGTGGGCGCTGTTTCGAGGGGCACTCGTCTGGTGGGCGCTGTTTCGAGGGGCATGCGTTTGGTGGGCGCTGTTTCGAGGGGCATGCGTTTGGTGGGCGCTGTTTCGAGGGGCATGCGTTTGGTGGGCGCTGTTTCGAGGGGCACTAGTCTGGTGGGCGCTGTTTCGAGGGGCATGCGTTTCGTGGACGCGGCTGCGAGGGGCGCTCGCTCGTGGCGACGCGCCGGGCTCGCCGTGTCACCGGCCCATCCTGTTCTCGTGGTAACACGATGATCACGGAAGTCCGGAATCTGTGCGATCAAAGTCGGTTCCACTCCACCGTCGTCGCGCTCGGCCAAGACCTACGGCGAGTGGCCACAGCCCGATTCGCCGGCGATTCCTGCCAATGCTTCTCTCGCCGGCGAACACACCGTGTCCGGCAACTACAGCCCCGAGATCCGCTTCGCGCTCGCTCGCGATTTCATGGGCCCGATGTCGTTGAAGGTCGACGCGATGCCCAGCGGAGCGGGTAACGCCTCGTGGCCGGCGGTTGGTGGAGCCCTCGGCTACAGCCTGCAGAGCTTCAATCTGAACGCCGGTGGGGACTTCGTCGCCTGGACGTCGTCGAACGTGCAGGACTTCGGCGCGGGCCTCTCCCCGCACATCCCCGACGCCGAAGTCAGTCGGCTCATCAAGCAGCGGGCCGTTCTGCCGCCGTCGACGACGACATGCGCGGTCGCCAAGGAAGTGCTGTCCGGCGTGGAGGGACCGTCCCGCTCGACTTTCGTGCACACAGTCGCGCGGGGTGCGGCGCGGTGGACCCAAGTCATTTGGCGATCGTCGGGAGGGGGGCGCGGCGGGCGCGCCGGACACCCCCGCCAGCCCCAGGATTGGGGT
>JANOHI010000234.1:0-1815 GCA_031406385.1 Acidimicrobiia bacterium | reverse complement strand
GCGACGAGCGAGGCGAGGTGGGACTTCCCAATTCCGGCTTCACCTTCGATGAGCACTGCCGAACCGACACCTGCCGCCGTGGCGGCAATCAGCCGCGTGAGCACGTCCTGCTCGAAGGTTCGTCCCAACGTGACGCGCTGTCGCGTGCCGCTCGAGTCGTCGCTCACTGCCCAAAGGTGCCAGCGGTCGGAGAACCCCTTGAGTTTGAGCTTGCCCCGATCATGGAAGTCGATCCCGTGTGTGCTCGCCGTCAACTGGCGCACGACATCGGAGACGAGCACCTCTCCGCCAGCCGCACGGCCCGTGATCCGCGACGCGGCGTTCACGGCGGCACCGATCGGGTCGCCGTCGGCGGACACGGCCTCTCCGGTGTTGATCCCGATCCGTACCGCCGGAGCGGTGCCGGCGAGGGCCCGCTGGCATGCCAGCGCCCATCTGACCGCCTGGCTCGGCGAGGTGAAGGTGACGAGGAGGCCGTCGCCGAGTGACTTCACCTCGAAGCCGTTGTAGTCGGCGGTGAGGTTGCGTATGCGGTCGATCTGACCCTGGACCGCCGCCGTGCCGGCCGAATCTCCGAGCCGGTCGATCAGCGCGGTGGAGCCTTCGACGTCAACGAACGCAACCGTGACCAACCCGTCGATGGGCATGTGCGCCTCCTAGCCGATGCTACGTGCGCGCGTCAGGCGATCGGCACCATTCGACGAGCCCTCCAAGCGATGTGCACGAGCGCCGCTGCCGTGAGCAGGCTTCCGAACACCACGCCGGCCGTCTGCGCCGTGGGGTAGTCGCCATACGAGCCCCGATCGCCGAGCTTCAGATTGACCCCTCCGATCGACACCAGAAGGCCGCCCAGCGGCCCGGCGGCGACCACGAATGCCTCTCGACGCAGCTGCGATCCGCTGGCGGCGAGGGTGGCCACGGCGAGCGCGAGCAGTACAGCCCACAGGAGCTGTGCCCACGCGATCACCGCCGAAAACGCGGCGAGCGCACACAGACACGTCGCCAACGGTCGGCGCTTGATTCCGTTCGGACCCGTTGCAGAGGCAACCGTCACAAGCGCCGCAACGATCGCCAGCAGCAGCAGGACGATATACAGCATGTAGGCGCCCCGCCACTCCTCGTCGTCCGTGCCGAACTCTTGGTAGATCGCCGCCAGTCCGAAAACGCCCCAAGAGCCGGCGGCCAGGATTGCGTGCATTCCAACGTCGTGTCCCCGGGTCACTGGTTCGGTGATGAGATGGTTCACAGAGACAACCGTACGGATCGAAGGCGGCTCACGCATCCGTCACCTGACGGATTTCCGCCGCTACTGGCCAAGGACGATGCTCGTGCAGAGCAACCGCGGTCCGGCTGCGCCGGTCGTCGGGTTGGTCGGTTCGGCATGGACCACGACAGAGTTGGCATCGCCTCGACGGATTCGCCAATCGAACAGGGCAAAGGCCATGCCAGTGCCGCGGCTGTCGATTCTGACGTCGAGCCAGACTTCGCGCATGGCAAGCGGTTTGGCCGGGTCGCCGTTCGGATGCACGTAGTGCGGCCCGGAAGCAGCAGCATCATCAGCGCATCCCCGCGTGTGGACATGAGCGCCGAGAACCCGTCCCCGAGCGACCTCGGGCATCGCCGTAGCGTTGAGGATCATGAGGGTGAGCGACGTGAGCGGCACGTCGATGCTTCGGAGTTCAACCACGGCGCCGCGAAAGGCGGCGTCATGGAAAATGGTCGGTCCAACAACGCGAGCGTTGGGCGGAAGTGACGCGAGGTGACCGCTCTGCGCACTGGCGTGCGGAGCGACCAACGGTGCCGTGGCCGACAGGG
>JANOHI010000231.1:0-14042 GCA_031406385.1 Acidimicrobiia bacterium | reverse complement strand
CTTTGGTGCGCGTCGGCCCAGTGACCGGTGTATCGGCCCAGACGCCCTGTGGCGATGTCAACGGCACGAACGCGACGAGCGGTTCCTTGTTCAAGTGCTGAGCGCGGATACTGGCGTCGATCGTTGGGTCGAAAGATTCCGCGCTCTGCGTCCGCCACCACTCGTGGGCACCATGCTCGACGTTCACCCCCATGAAGCGCAGCTCGTTGATGATCGCCGTTTGCTGAAGTGCGGTGAGCGCAGAACCGTCGGCGTGGGTTATGTCGAAGATGTCGAGGTCGCCTGATACCGGCTTGAACGACCCCTCTGACGAGCCGCGAGGGTCGGCCAACTCCAGGACGCCGTTGTTGCGCCGCAGGATGCCCTCGGCCTCGAGCTTCTGGTATTCCGCAAGGTGCTGCTCGTAGTCCGCCTTGCGCTGCTGATATCGCTCCTGGGCCGCCTTGTGCACGTCGGCCGGGAGCGTTTCGCTGGGCGGATGCGGCTCGAAGAAGCCGACCAGGCCCTCCTTGCCCTTGGGGCCGCCGATCAGCTCGTCGATCGGCTTGAGTGTTTTGGACTTCACGATCTCGGGCTTGGCCAGCGCCCCCCGCTCGAGGTGCGGGATTGCGTCGAGGTTCACCGGCCGCGCCTTGATGATGATGTTGCGCTGGTCGGCGAGCTGCTGGATCGAGTGTTGGCTGGCGGGCGGGATCCCGGCTGACGCCGGGTCGATTGCTCCGGGTGGCGGGCGCTTTCCCCCGTCGGCGCCAGTGGACCCTCCAACAACGGAACCGGCGAGCACCGCGGGCACCGCGGTCAGGTCGTCGCGCTTCTTTGTCCCTGTGGTCTGCTCTGTCCCAGCCTTCGGCGCTTCAGGCTGCTCGGGCGACGCCTTTCCCGGCGTGCCGTGCTCGGCGCTGTGCCCTGCGCCGCCGGCGCCTCCCGTGTCCGTCGTCTGGTCGGGTTCGCTCGGCTTCGCCGCTGGACCGTCGGGAATGCCGAGCACCTTCTTGCCGATCTTGGCGCCTTGGCTGACCAGGTTGCTGATCAAGAGGTTGTCGACGGTGAACTGGTTCTCCCCCGTGGCCACCGTGACGGCAGCGTTGCTGCCGACCTGGTTGGCCGCCTCCTTGGCGATCGTCGTCTTCACCCCGACCTTCGTCGCGGCGCTCGCCGTCTCGTCGGCGATGGGTTTGGCGATCGTGTTCGCCACGTTCTCGACGACCTCGCCAGTCGCCACGGCGGCCTCCTTGCCGGCCCCTCGCGCCGCGACGCGTGCAGCGATGGCGGCGTCGACGAATTTGTCCGCCAGCTTGCCACCAGCGGCGCCGGCGACGCCGCTGATGATGCTGCCTTTGAGTTGATCCAGGGAGTAGTCCTCGCCGTAGACGATGACGTCGGTGGCGATCGACGTGGCGATGTTGAGCGCCGTTATTCGCACGAAGCTCAGGAGCGTGGCGCCTGCCCCCGGTAGGGCGATGGCGAGCGCGAGTTGGGCGACGATGCTCACGGCGCTGCGGATCGCGTCGCGCATCTGCGCGTTGTCCGCTTCATACGCCTTGGCGTCTCCGGTGAGCGTGGCGCGCCACTTCTTGATCTCGGCGACGATGGGTTTGCGTGCCCGTGAGTCCTCGGTCTCCACCCATCGCGTGCCGAGGTCACGAATTCGTTGGATCGACTCGCGCATGAGGATCTGCGTCTCGGGATCATCGCCCCATTCCCGAGCGGCGCCGGTCCAGCCCTTGTTCTCGAGTGTCGCCTCGTACTCCCGCTCGGCCGAGCTGAGCAACCAGCGAACGTGCGTTATCTCTTCGGCGTCCTTGCCCGGCTTGGCCAGCTGCTCGACGGCCAGGGCAGCGTTGCGGCCCTTCATCACGCCAGGAATGATCTTGGTGTTGCGGTCTTCGCGACTTGCGTCGTGGGACGTGGCGGCTGTCTTGCCGCCTGAGGCGATGGTCACGCCGAACAGAACCTTCTGCAGGTCCTTTCCGGTCAGGCGTCGGTACTTCTCCGTGACCTCGGCGACGGCTTCCTGATGCGGCTGGCGCTTGAGGATTGCGATCGCCTCCTCGGGCTTGCCCCGCTGAAGAGCGACGTCGAGGGCCATGTGGTCCTCCATTGCCCCGCCGCCCGACTCGAGCCCATTCATCTCCGTCTCGTCGGCGTCACCAAGGGCGTCGACGATCTCGATCCATGGCCGCCCGCCGCCGCGGACCTCGCCGTACTTCCACCTGAACTGGGAGATGTACGCCTTGGCCAGCTTGGTGACGGCCTGTCCCCGGCGTGTCGGGTCGAGCAGCGCCTGCTTGTCGGAATCCGCCATCCACGGGTCGGCCGCACCGGCGACGATGTCGGCCTCGGCCTGAGCACGTAGCCCCTGGAGCGTGGCGACGAGTTGCGCCTGGGTCGTTGCCTTGCGTGACTCGGTCTCGGCGAGGCGGCGTGCGTACGCCTCGACGACATCGCCCTTGGCCAGCGCGGTGTATTCGGCTGCCTTCTTGGCACCGACAGTCTGCGCCAGGGCATCCCCGACGCTTCCGCCCTGGCCGGTGCGCACGCTCAGCAACTCGGTGACGCGGGCCGACGAAGCGTCGCTCGGGGACGTGAGGGTGCCTTCGGCCTTCGTGATCGCTTCGGAGCGGTTACGGGCGATTATCTCGTCGATTTTGGCGAGGACGGCTTCGCGACCACCGGTAACAAACTTCGCCGCCGCGGCCCCGGCGCCGCTCAGCTTGGAAGCGACCGACACGATGCTGCTGTCATCGGCCTCGTCGATGATTTCGAGCGCCTGCCGGAGCCCCTCGAGCGCGAACGCGTCAGCCTGCAGCCACTCCCCGCTTCGGAGGTGCGACATGCGCTTGAGCTGCGGACCCTCGAGCAGTGTGGCCAATAGGCCAGCCAGCTTCACCGACGTGTGGAGCTCGTAGTAGGAGTCGATCGCCGTGATCTCGGGCGTCGCACGTCGCTGCAGCGCCATCACCCGCTCGAGGTTGTCGCCGGTCAGATCCGACTTCAAACGCTGCACGAGTTCGAGGGCGTCGAGTTCGGCCTGGTGCAGGCGGGCGGGCGCGAGTTTGAGCTTCTCAAGGCCGGCGACGAGTTCCTTCGCCCTCGGCTCATTCATGCCACTGAGGCCGAATACGGGGTTTGTGGCGTCCGTTGCTGGAGGGTCGGTGCCGCGAAGCACGACGCGCAGGCGCGAGGTCTGGTTGACCGTCAGGGAGCTGGGGAGCCCGGACTCGCCGCTGCCGAAGAGGTCGGCGTCGAGGGTCCGCTTGCCTCCGGTTCCGCGCTGGGCATACTCGTAGCGGGCGACGCCGATCTGTGTCGAAGTGAGGCCGTTGAGGACCTCGTAGACCTTTTCGAAATCGACCTTGCGTACTGGGGTCCAACGACCATCTGACTCGAACTTGGCCGTCGGCGCGCTCTGGTCGATCGCACGGATCAGATCGTTGACGACGGAGTGTGAGTTGAAGGCCGACGTCGCCACTTGGTCATCCACCTTGCGCTGGGCGACGGGCAGCGGTGGGAGCGGCGTGCCCGAGGACATCCGGGCCACCGGGCCGCGCAGCAGGTTCGTCATCGCCCGGTTGCCGATCGTCGACTGCAGGGATGCAAGGTCGGCATCAGCGGTGGAACTGGCCGGCGCCGCCGTTCCGGTGGTCTTGGCACCGACTGAGCGAGACTTGTCGTGTGCCCGTGCACGATCGCCGGACGCGCGACCTCGCTGCTTCTGCATGGATCATTCACGCGCCGACCAATGGCCCGCGTCCTGCCCTTGCGGGCAGACGATCGTGCATTCGCCCCGGCGAAGGGCGCGGCTCGCACGGCGAGAGAGCGGCGCTTCGTTGAAACGGATCGGTTCGTGTGGGTCAGACCTGCCGTGATCTCCTCAGATGATGCACACGTCGAAAGCGGCCACGGCCCTCAATTGCGACGCGATCGATTGCAGCGCCTCCGGTTTCGGTTCGACCAGCGCCGGTGCGTGCGGCCGGGCGCCGTGGGAACGAAACCCGATCACCTTCACCCGCATCGTCGGGTCGACGGTGGCGAGCCACTCCCCGGTGCGGTGGATCAGGTCGGCGTCGTCGTTCACTCCGGCCAGGATCAGGAGGCGAACCTCATAGAGCAGGCCAAGTCGGTGGAGCTGTTCGATGCTCGCTCGCACGTCGTCGTTGGGCTGGCCGGTCATCTGTTGGTGAATCCGCGGGTCGAGGCTCTTGAGGTCGATCATCGCCCCGTCCATCACCGATGAAAGTGACGTCCATGTCTCGGGGCCGCACGCCCCGTTCGAGTCGACGAAGCACGTCAGTCGAGACAGGTCGGGATCGGACTTGATGGCGGCGAACAGCGTGCGCACGAACGGGGTCTGCTGGGTGGCCTCGCCCCCGGAAACGGTGACGCCGCTGAGGAATGGCGCGGCCCGCCGGATAGACGTGAGCAACTCGTCGAGCTCCATCGCGAAGTGTTCGCCGGTGGCGGCCGGGATCGTCTGCGGGTTGTGGCAGGCGACGCAATCGAAGTTGCAGCCCTGCAGGAAGACGACGAAGCGGTTCCCCGGGCCGTCGACGTTGCTGAACGCAATGGTGTCGGCCACGAAGCCCTTCATCGCGTCCGTCCGTCCGTACCGGCGGGCAAGTCAGCGGGGGTCGCGCTCGTGACAGCCGATGCGCTTCACCGCTCGCTGCGTGAGGTGGTAGGCGTTCTCGCTTCCGGCGGCCAGGTAGTCGCTGCTGTGACGAGCACCGCCGGCGGCCCCGATCGCCGCCAGGTCACTCTTGCGGACGAGGTAGCCGGTGATGCGCACGAACTCGTTGCCGTCGAGGTTGAACGTGAAGTCGCGCATGCCTGCGTCGAACGCACCCCGGATGATGTCGACAACAGCTTGCGGGTTGCGCACCGCCGTCTCGTCCACGTGGAAGATGTCGCTGATGCCGGCGGCGAAGAAGCGATGGTGGGGGGCGCAGGTGGTGATGTGCCGGAGCATGTTCGGCTCGTCACCGACCGGAATGCGGGTACCCGCGGTGACGTCGGTGTCGAGGTCGATGCCACCCTGGCTGTGCAGGAAGCAGCGACCGTGGCCACCCTCGCAATACGGCATCGGGCGGGCCGCCACCAGTTCGGCAACGCGCTCGACGATGCGCCGGCTCAGCGCGTCGGCATCGTCGTCGTGGCCGTAGCGGGCACCCTCATGACCGTCGGCTGCCATCAGCAGGTTGACGCACTCGGCCAGACCGAAGACGCCGAACATCGCCGAGAAGCGGTTGATGTCGATCAGCCCTTCGACCGCGAGCCAATGGCTGTCGAAGAACCGCTGCTGCTCGACGAGGCTGCGGATTCGGGCCTCGGCCAGCTCGGCGGTGAGTTCCACGTAGAAGGGAAGGGTGGAGGCGAGGAACGCGTCGATGCTGCCGGTGTGGCGCAGCGCAACCTCTTTCAGGTTCACGCGCACCAACGTGTGGGCACCTCCGCCGATCTTCAGCGAGTTGTAGCAGCTGACCGCGGCGTAGTGCTCGCCGTGGTCGCCGACCATCATCGGGTGGTTGACAAAGTGGGGCTTGCCCGTCTCGAACACGGTGCGCACTGCGTCCTCGACCAGATCGTCGGGGGTGATCTCTTGGTCGACCTTGAGGGTGATGTTGGGAACGGCCTGGCGCAGCGATCGTTCGACCCGCAGGATCGAACGGGTGATGCGACTGTCGTGCGGGCCGAGGTCGAGGTGCACGAACGCGTCGGGCAGCATGCGGTCGATAGCGACCCAGAAACGGCGCAGTTTGGCGTCGAGGGCCGCATCGGTCACGGTGTCGTCGACAAACGGCGCCAGCACCTTGTCGAGGTCGCCCAGATACACCGGGTAGGTCGTCACGCTGGGCACGTGCGAATACATGATCTGCAGGAACGAGAGCGCGTCGTCGAGATCCGTCGGCGGTGGCAACTCGAGATACGCCAGACCCTGCTGTACGGCCTTCTCATAGTCCGGGAGGACGTAGCGGGCGGTGAAGGGCGCGTTGCCCTCGTACATGTCGCAGATCACGCGGGCCCTGAGCGCCTCTCCGCACGCCTCGGAAAGGATCGGGTACGGAAGCATGTCGGTAGCGATCGACGCGAGCCGACGCAGCTTCTGGTCGTACCCGAGCGTCGTGTCCTGCACGAGCATCTGAGCTCGTGCCTCCAGCGCGTTGACGTCGTTGGCAAGAACGGCCATGGCACCAACGTAGTGGGATCACCGGCTGTGACCAGGGCCGAAGGTCCCTTTGGTACTCCGGTCAGCGCATCGGCCCCCACGCAGACCTTCGGCCCCCATGAGGACCTTCCGACGACGCGGCCTAGTTGAACCTGCTGCCTATAGTCGTCTGATGGAGGTCGCCACGATCGCGATACGAGCGGTGGTCGTGGTCGACATGGTCGAGTCCACCGCGCTGCGCGATCGCCTCGGCGACAACCGCGCCGATCGACTTCGTCGGGACCACTACGACCTGCTGCGTTCAGCCATCGCCGAGCACGGCGGCCGAGTCCTGAACTTCACCGGCGACGGGGTCCAGGCCGACTTCGCGACGGCATCCGACGCGGTCAGTGCGGCGCTCGACGTGCGGCGAGCGGTGGATCGCTACGGCCGCCAGGACGGCTCGATCGCGCCATTCCAGGTGCGGATTGGCGTGTCCGTCGGTGAAGTGGTGATGGAGGCAGACGACGACTCGGGCCTCGCAGTGATCGAGGCCGTGCGGCTCGAAGCGATGTGCCGTTCCGGAGAGATCCTCGTGACCGCTCTCGTCGAACAGCTCGGGCGTCGACGCGTCGACGCGACCTTCGAAGAGGCGGGCGAACGGCGTCTCCGAGGACTCGATCGGCCGGTCATGGCGTTTCGCGTCCTCGATCCGCGCAGCACGGGATCGTCACGCTCCTTGCCGAAGGCTCTTTCGCTCGACCGGCGGTTCCCGCTCGTCGGACGCAGCGAGGCACTGGCCGTAGCGGCGCAGGGTTGGCAGCAGGCGTGTTCGGGAGTAGCCGGCGCAGTGCTCCTGACGGGTCAGTCCGGCATGGGCAAGTCACGCCTTCTGGCACAGATAGCGGACCGCGCGCACCTTCAGGGAGCCGCTGTGCTTGTCGGGGTTTGCGACGCCGATCTGATGGTGCCCTACCACCCGTTTGCGATGGCGTTCCACGATGCCGCAGCCGACGATCCCGTGATCGCTGCGGCGCTCGCCGATGGTGACGGTCCACTCGGCCCGATGTTCGCGAACCGCCGGCGCGCCCGGCCCGATGAGCAGGGTCCCTCGGCGCGTTACGAACTGTTCGACGCGGTTGCCGAACTCATACGACGACTTTCCGAGCGCCGTCCGCTCCTGTTCGTGCTCGACGATCTGCACTGGGCGACCGAGTCGACCGTTCAGTTGCTCCGCCACCTTGTGGCGCACACTCGCGACGCCCCCGTACTTCTGATCGCTACCTACCGGGCCGAGGAGGTGACCGTCGGCCACCCGCTGCACGGCTTGCTCGCCGAGCTCGGTTCGTCGGAACGGGTTCGGCGCGTCGCGCTCTCGGCGCTGAGCGAGACCGACGTCGTCGAGATGATCACGGCGAACGTGCCCGGCGCCGGTCGGACCGAGGCACTCGAGTTCGCCCGGCGCGTGAGCGGCGAGAGTGCGGGCAGCCCGTTCTTCATCAGTGAGCTCCTGCATCACCTCTCGGCGACTGGAGAATTGCAGCGGATCCTCCGTGACGGCGACTACTCGAAGCTCCCGATTCCCGAGTCGGTGAAAGAAGTCGTCGGCCAGCGGCTCGCCCGCTTGTCCGACGGCGCCCGTGAACTGCTGGCGATGGCGTCGATCATCGGCCTCACCTTCGATATCGAACTGATCGCCGAGCTTCTCGGCCGGCCGAGCGTCACGGTTCTCGATACCGTTGAGGAGGTGATCCGGGCGACGCTCGTGCACGAGATCGGTATAGGTCGTTTCGCCTTCTCCCACGCGATCGTCCGTTCGACCATCGTCGAGCCGATGAGCTCGACGCGTCGGGCGCTGGTCAGTCGCAGCATCGCCGAGGCGCTCGAAACTCTGCAACGCGAGGACCACGACGACCTGGCTCGCCACTGGGAGCTTGCCGGTGATGCGCCGAAAGCGATGGCGTATCTCGAACGAGCGGCGCAACGCGATCTCGAGGCGCTGGCGTATGAATCTGCGGCTGACCGGTTCCGGGTGGTGCTCGACCACCACCGGAGCGACGCCCGGTCGGATCCCGGGGCGATAGCGCGAGCGGCGCTCGGCCTGGGTCTCGCCGAGCGAGGTCTGGGAGTTCCCGACTACGGCAGGCTGGTGGAAGTGGCTGGCCGCTATGCGCGTGGTGTGCGAGACGCTGATCTGATGGCCGATGCTGCACTCGCCAGTCTCTGGCCCGGCACGTTTTTTCTCGTAGCAGGGCGAGTCGATCCGTTCTGCGTCGAGTTGTGTGAGGACGCGTTGGCGACGCTGCCCGCCGATGATCAACGGCGCGTGGGCCTGCTCAGCACGCTCGCCGGCCATCTGACCTTCGACCGGGACCGTGACCGTCGCGCCGCCCTGCTTCGCGAAGCCTTGACACGAGCGCAGGAGGTCGGTGATCCGAAGGTGATCGGCGGCGTCCTCGTGAGTGAGTACCTCGCCCTGTGGGATCCGAGCACCTTCGAACGGCGGGCCGCCATCGCCACCGAACTTTCACGTATGGCCAGGGCAGCCGACGATGTGACACTCGAGTTCTTCGCGAAGTTCTTCACCGCGATCGGCGCTACCGAGCGCGGAGCCATCGATGATGCACGTGAGGCATTGGCGGGGCTCGAGTCGACCGCTCTGGCGGCGAGGAACTTCTACTTCACATTCCTCGCCGAGCGTCTCTCGGTCTCGCTCGACATCTTCCTCGGGGTGCACGGTGCTCAGGCGCGCGTCGATGACCTTGCCAACCGGTACGCGTCGACTCACGCCGACACCGATGGCACGTGGGCAATCCAGACGGCGGGTCTCTCGATGCACCACGGCACCATGCACACCATGGTCGGCGGCATGCGCTTCATCATGACGGGATCCAACTTCGCGCCGAGCTGGCTGCCCGCATATGGCCTCGCGCTGCTTGCCGGTGGTGAACTCGACGAAGCGAACGCAGTGCTCGACAGCTGCTTCGAAGAGCCTTTGCTCGACTACTTCTGGCTGACCAGCTTCCAGGCGCAGGCGGAACTCGCCGTCGAACTCGACCGCGTGGAGAGGTGCTCGGAGCTCTATGAGATGCTGCTGCCCTACGCTCCGCAACTCGGCGTCACGACTTCCGGCTCGTTGTGCTTTGCGTTCGTGTCCACGACGCTCGGTCTGCTCGCGTTGGCATGCCGCGATTTGCCCGCGGCCATCGGTCATCTCGAGCACTCGATTCGCCGTGCCGACGAGATCGGTGCGCCGTTCGAGTCGGTCAAGAGCAGGCGAGCGCTGGCCGAGGCACTGTTGCTGTCCGGTGAAGCGTGGGCGGGGGTGGAGCCGCTGGTGGACGCAGCGTCGTCGGTCGCACGCGAGCACGGCTTCCTCGGCGAGGAGGCTCGCCTCCTGCTGGTGAGACAAGGGCGCCGCCGCCCGAATCCACCGTCCTGAGCCAGGCACCAGTCTTGTCAGCGACGCATCCTTCGTTCACTTCGTGTGGGTTTCGTACATCCGAAGAGCAGCGAGGAGACCTGAGGCTGCCGTGAGGGCGGCGACACAGTAGATGGCGGCCGGGATGGAAATGAGGTCGGCGAGGATCCCGGCGAGGAGTGCTCCGATGGCGAAGCCCCCGTCTCGCCAAAGTCGATAGACGCCGACAGATCGGGCACGCCAGGCGGGGTGGGCGACGTCACCGATTGCTGCGAGCAAGGTCGGGTAGACCATGGCGGTGCCGGCGCCGAGGATCATCGCGCCAACGGCCCAAACCGCGAAGCTATGTGTACTTGCGATCATGGCAAGGGCGACGCCTTGGGTGAGCATGCCGCCGACGATGAGGGGCTTGCGACCGACGCGGTCGGAGAGTCCACCGGTGTAGAGCTGTCCGAGTCCCCAAACGGCTGGGTACAGCGCCGCGAGGATGCCGATCCGTCCGACGGAGAGTCCGGCGGTGGCGAAGTAGATGGGGAACAGGCCCCACGCGAGCCCGTCGTTGAGGTTGTTCACCAGCCCTGCTTGCGAGCACGACGACAGCGCCTTGTCAGTGAACGACGTGAGCCTGAAGATCTGGCCGGTGCTGAGCGCCTCGCGGTGTGCCCCGCTTGCCGGAGTGTGGTTCGCGGCCTCATGGAGTGCGTGCGCGCGTGTTTCCTTCACGAACAGGGTCGACAGCGTTAACCCGAGTCCGGCGTAGGCGAGGCCGAGGAAGAACGGTTCGGGTCGCAACCCGGCGTGCTCAGCGATGTAGCCGGTGGCGAGCGCCGTGACGGCGACGGCGCCGTAGCCCGCGGCTTCGTTGAGTCCCATGGCGAAGCCGCGGCGGGCGGGTCCGACGAGGTCGATCTTCATGATGACGGTCGTGGACCAGGTGAGGCCCTGGTTCATGCCGAGGAGCACGTTGGCGAACACGATCCATCCCCAGTTGGGTGCCCACATGAGCAGGAGTGGAATGGGTGCGCCGATGAGCCATCCGGCGACGAGGACTGGTTTGCGTCCGTAGCGGTCGGAGAGGGTGCCGGCGAAGAAGTTGGTGACGGCCTTCACGGCACCGAACGCGACGATGAATGTGAGCGTTGCCGTGAATGCGGTAAGCCCGAACTCCTCTTTCGCCAAGAGGGGGAGGACCGTGCGTTCTTGTCCGATCATTCCACCGACGAGTGCGTTGACGCCGACGAGAAGCGAGAACTGGGCCAGGTTCTCCTTCAGTCCGAGTCGAAGCGTTGGTGCGGCTCCCGCCGCAGGGTTGCTCATCGGTTTGCTGCGACCGGCTTGGCCGCGACGGGTCCGCGATCAAGTGCTCGGCGAGTGGCTTCCGTCCAAGTGTCAGGTCCACCGTCGAACACGTTCACGTCGTGCCCACGGTTGGCAAGGATGCTGGCGGCGGTCATGGCCCGCTCCCCGTGGCCGCACATAACCGTCAGAGGATCACCATCGAACTGCGCGGTGCTGACCTTGCCGAGTTCGACGTTGCGTGCACCGGGCACGTGCCCGGTTGCGTACTCGTTGCTCTGGCGGACATCGACGATGCTGCGATGCAGGTGGTTGCTATCTACCAAGTCGATGGCACGCACCGGTCTGCCTTCGGTTTTCCAATCGCCGATGCCTCCGGCAAGCACACCGGCGAAGGATTCGTGACCGACGTCGAGGCACTGTCGGACCGCTTCGTCGCGGGACTGGTCGTCATGGAGCACGAACACGATCGGGCGCTGCGGATCGATGAGCCAGCCGATCCAGCTCGCGAACACGGGCCGCAAGGTGTTGGAGATCGACCCGGCAACGTGGGCGATGGCGAAGTGATGCAGGGGTCGACCGTCGATGACAACTGCGCCGATGGCCGTTGCGCGTTCGACGTCGTCTGGGGTCAGGTCGGTGAGCCGTGGGACGGTGTCGTAGCGGGTGGGGCCGAGCCGGTTGAGTTCAGGGAGACGGGCAAAGTACGAGGGGAATGTGCCGAACCCGGCGAGGAGTTGTTCGACGAAGCGATCCTCGGTGGTCTCGCTGAACAAAGTGTTCGTGGCTCTTTCGGTGCCGAGGGTGCTGGTGCGGTTGGAGGATCCCGGGGCAGAGCAGAACGAGCCGGCGCCGTGGGTGGGGTAGAGCGGAAGGTTGTCTGGCAACGCATCGAATCTGCGTAGTCCCTGGAACATCTCATGTGCGAGCGGTTCGGCAAGCGCCGAGCCGCAAAGATCGGTACGTCCGACTGCACCGACCATCAGCGACCCGCCGGAGAACAGCGCGACCGGTGTGCCGTTCTCCTCGAGTAGGTAGGAGTGGTGGTCCGGCGTGTGCCCTGGCGTTGCGATCGCCGTCAAGACCATCCCTGGTGCGAGCGTGAGGTGTTCGCCGTCGATGACTCCGTGGTGGGGTGTTCGCAGCCGCGACGCTGCTGGTGCAACGAACGTCGTCTCGCATCGGGCGACAAGTCCGGGGCTTCCGGTGACATAGTCGGCGTGCGAGTGCGTGTCGACTGTCCAGGCAACGCGCAGGCCGTAGCGTTTGGCGAGTTGCTCTTGTGCGATCGGAAAGCGCGGAGGGTCGATGGCCGCGGCGGTCGCGTTGCCCAGGTCGATCAGGTAGGACGAGTGGCCGAGGCCTTCATCAACGAATTCGTGCACGCGCATCACAACCACCGTTCAAAGAAGTTCTTGAATAGTCGCTGTCCTTTGGAAGCTTGTCAAGCGGTCCTTTGAATGGGTAGCGTGGGGCCGTGGGAAATCGAGAAGCCAAAGAAGCGCTGTTTGACGGGTTCGGTGACGTGGCCAAGGCGCTGGCGAACGGTCGTCGCACGGAGCTGGTGGACGTGTTGGTGCAGGGGGAGCGACACGTTGAGGAATTGGCCGGTGAGATCGGCCAGAGCGTGGCAAACACGTCGTTCCATTTGCGCGCGCTCGCCGCGGCAGGGCTGGTCGTCACGCGACGAGACAAGAACCGTGTCTATTACCGACTGGCGTCGGAACGGGTCGCTGAGCTTTGGACGGCCTTGCGAGATGTGGCCGCGGCTCATCACGCCGAGCTGGATGACCTCGCCTCGGCCTATCTCGGCAAACGCGATCAACTCGATGAACTGAGTCGCGACGAACTCACCAAGCGGATTGCGGCGGGTGATGTCATCGTGGTCGACGTTCGACCTGCTGCTGAGTTCGCGGCCGGGCACATCAGAGGTGCCCGCTCGATCCCTGGTGATCGCCTCGCGAAGGAACTCCGCACCTTGCCGGCCGACGTTGAGATCGTGGCGTACTGCCGAGGTCCGTACTGTGTGCTTGCCGACGAGGCGGTGCGATTGCTGCGTCGTCGGGGTCGTCGCGCTCGACGTCTCGCTGACGGCTTTCCGGAGTGGCGCCACGCCCGCCTGCCGATTGAAACCGTTGTTGTTGCCGCGCCGATTGTGTGACGGTCAAGATGTAGCTTGCGCGCGAAGAGCGCGCTGGAAGTACAGAACGCCTTCGGTCGGCTTGTCCACGTACGGGTCAGCGTCGACGAATCCGAAGGAGCGGTAGAGCGCTTGCGCGTGGACCATCGTCGGCAGCGTGTTCAGCACGAGTCGGTCGAGGCCCAGCTCGGTCGCATGGCTGATGAGCGTCTCGACGAGTCGACGGCCAATGCCGCTTGCTCGTTGTTGGGGATCAACGTAGAGGCGGCGGATTTCGCCAACCTGATCAGTGACGAGCAGCGCGACAACACCGACCGGGGTGGCGCCGTCGTTGACGGCGAGCAGTATGCGGCTCGGGTGGGTGTAGAACGATCGGAGCTGCACGAGCTCCGTGGTGATGTCATCGAATCAGGCGCAGATCTCGGCATCCGACGCGAACTCGGCCACGGCCCGCTGGTACGCCCCGAACAGACGACGGGTGCTGGCGAAGTGCTCGTCGGTCGATGCGATCACGATTGATTCCATCAACGCACCCTAGCGGCCGTGATCCGGCGATCTTGGCTGGGTGGGTACGCGCAGCGGTGGTGTGATGGTGACACCGGTGAGCTGCTGAAGTCGGCGACGCATCGCGTTGACGGACGTCTCGAATGGATGGCCGGGCCCGACAACGCCATCGGCATGGAGTCGCCCATGGACCAGCTCGGCCAGGCAGCGTCCGTGTTGCAGCGCTTCCCACCAGTCGACGGCCGCGCGGTCGACTACGGCGGTCGTTCCGACCTCGTTGATGAATGATTCGGCGAGTCGGTTCGTGATCCGCTCGACCACCGGTCGCAACAGTTTCGGAACGGCGATCGGCGCGCATCGCAGGAGCCCGGTGGTCAGGCCGATGTCCATCTCTTTTCGTGCGATGGTTGCGGTGGTCCAGTCGAGGAGCCAGGTGGTGCCGCCGTCGTCGATGAGCACGTTGAGCGGGTGAAGATCGCCGTGGCAGATGACTTGGGGACCGGGGTCCGGAGCGTGGTCGTCGAGCCAGCGAACGA
>JANOHI010000218.1:0-3838 GCA_031406385.1 Acidimicrobiia bacterium | reverse complement strand
ACTTGAAGAAGTACCAGGCCAGGAGCCCCTCGGTGACGACGAAGGTGATCCCGACCATCCACATGATCACGTTGAACAGGTAGTCGATCTCGCCGCCGAAGGTCGAGTGGTTCTCGGGGAACCACCAGTTGTGGGCGTCGGCCGTGGCGAAGGTCCACACGCCCAGGATGGGCACGAGGACCAGGAAGAGTGAGGCGAGGTAGCGCATCGTTGCTCCGGTCGCGTCCTAGTGGTGGCCGGCGGCGGCCGGTGCGGCGTGGGCGCCGAGTTCGGGGTAGAACAATCCGGCTTCGGTCAACGTGCCCACGAAGTGCACGATCGACCAGATGTCCTCGTCCGGGAGGACGCCCTCGAGGGCGGAGGTTCAAGGCGATGATGCCGGCACGCAACGACGAGTCGTATTCACTCATCAGTGTCTTCTTGACCTGACCGAGCTTCGTGCAGAAGAACAGGTAGCGATGATCTTCATACGTGCGCGTATCGATGATCGCTTGGATCTTCTCGTTCGGCGCGAGCGGAAGAAGGTTCACGATGGCCGTGCCACGAGCGGAGCGGTCCTTCATGGGGATCTCGTGGGCCTTGAGCCGATAGACCCGACCACGGGTGGAGAAGAACAGGAGATAGGCGTGTGCGCTCGTGGAGATGATGTCGGTGACGTAGTCCTCGTCGCGCACCTTCGCCCCCTGAATGCCCCGCCCGCCGCGGCCCTGCGTGCGGAACGTGTCAGCCGGCATCGCCTTGATGTAGCCGACCTTCGAGAACGTGATGACAATTTCGAGATCCTCGATGAGGTCTTCGAGGCTGAGGTCACCCGGATCGAAGGTGATGATCGACTTGCGCGGTGTGGCGAACTGCTCGCGCACTGCACCCATCTCCGTCTTGATGACCGTACGCAGCACCGCGTCGTCGCCGAGGATGGCCTCGAGACCGGAGATGCGTTCGCGCAGCTCCAGCATCTCCGTCTCGAGCTCGGAGCGGCCCAACCGGGTGAGGCGACCGAGCTGCATGTCGAGGATGTAATTCGCCTGGATTTCGGAGAAGTCGAACGGCGTGGCCATCAGCGCCTGACGCGCACCGGCGCGGTCTTCGGCGGTGCGGATCGTCTGGATGATCAGGTCGATCATGTCGAGGGCCTTCAGCAGGCCTTCGACGATGTGGGCGCGGTCGCGGGCCTTCTTCAGGCGATGCTCGGACCGGCGCGTGATCACATCGACCTGATGGGCGACGTAGTGCGTGAGCACCTGCAGCAGATTCAGCGAACGGGGCACGCCGTCGACGAGCGCAACGGTGTTCACGCTGAAGGTGGACTGCAGAGCGGTGTACTTGAACAAGTTGTTGAGCACGACGTTGGAATTGGCGTCGCGCTTGAGTTCGATAACCAGGCGCGTCTTGCCCTTGGCCGATTCGTCGGTGGCGTTGGAGATACCGACGAGCTCGCCGGAGTCAACCAGTTCACCCACACGCTTCAAGATGCCGTCGGGACTGGCCTGATACGGCAGTTCGGTCACGACGATCTGCTCACGACCGCCCCTGAGCTCTTCGATCTCGGCCACGGCCCGCATCCGGACGGCACCCTTGCCGGTGCGGTAGGCATCCATGATCCCGGAGCGCCCGAGGATGAGTGCGCCGGTCGGGAAATCGGGGCCCTTCACGAAACCCATGAGCTGCTCGACGGTGGCGTCGGGGTGATCGATGAGGAACGTGGTGGCGTCGATCACCTCGCCGAGGTTGTGCGGCGGGATATTCGTGGCCATACCGACGGCGATGCCGGTGGAACCATTGACGAGCAGGTTGGGAAAGCGCGCCGGCAGGACCGATGGCTCCTCCCGATCACCGGAGAAGTTCGTCGTGAAGTTGACCGTGCCCTCGTCGATGTCGGCGAGCATCTGCATCGCCAACGGGGCGAGACGCGCCTCGGTGTAGCGGTACGCCGCCGCCGAGGCGTCCGGCGAGCCGAAGTTGCCGTGCCCGTCGATGAGCGGATGACGAAGTGAGAACGACTGTGCCATTCGGACGAGCGCGTCGTAGGCCGCGGTGTCACCGTGGGGGTGATAGTTGCCAATGACGTCGCCGACGACCTTGGCGCACTTCACGTGAGCCCGGTCCGGACGGAAACCCGAATCGAACATCGACCAGAGGATGCGCCGATGCACGGGCTTGAGGCCGTCGCGCACATCGGGCAACGCCCGCGACACGATCACCGACATCGCGTAGTCGAGGAAGGATCGCTCCATTTCCTCCTGGATCTCGATGGGTTCGATGTTGTCGAAGTCGAGCGGCGGTTCGATATTGGTCATGCCAGAGAATCCTCAGTTGGACGAACGGGGGTACACATGCGCGTATGACGAAGACGTGGGGACGGGCTCTTGACCGAAGCATGAACGAACGAAGACACAGGCGGCTCAGATGTCGAGGAAGCGGACGTCGCCGGCGTTCTTCACGATGAACTGCTTACGAGCCTCGACGTCTTCTCCCATGAGCACGCTCATCACTTCATCAGCGATGGCCGCCTGCTCGACGGTCACTCGAAGCAGCGTTCGCTTGGTCGTGTCCATCGTGGTGTCGCCAAGCTCGTCGGCGTCCATCTCGCCCAGGCCCTTCAGACGGTTGAAATCAAACTTCTTGTTCGGGCTCGCGGCGACAAAGGCGTTCTTCGCCGCGTCGTCTTTCAGGTACTGCTTCTCCTTGCCGACGACCACCGAATAGAGCGGTGGCTGGGCGATGTAGCAGTAGCCGGCCTCCACCATCGGCTTCATCTGCCGGTAGAAGAACGTGAGCAGAAGGGTGCGGATGTGGGCCCCATCGACGTCGGCGTCGCACAGGGCGATGACCTTGTGATAGCGACACTTCGTCGCATCGAACTCCTCGCCCACACCACCACCGATCGCCGTGATCAGCGCCTGGACCTCGGTGTTCTTCATCATCTTGTCGGCGCGCGCCCGCTCGACGTTCAGGATCTTCCCGCGGATCGGCAGGATCGCTTGGGTCTTCGGATCACGAGCATCGGCGGCCGATCCGAGGGCGGAGTCGCCTTCCACGATGAACAGTTCGGACTCTGCTGGGTTCTTCGACGAGCAATCCTTCAACTTGCCGGGAAGCCCGCCTCCGAACGTTGCTGACTTCCGGGCGACATCGCGAGCTTTGCGAGCGGCCACACGAGCTACCTGCGCCTGCTGGGCCTTCTTGATGACACGGTTGGCTTCGGCCGGGTTCTCCTCGAACCATTCGGCGAGACGATCGTTGGTGGCTTTCTGCACCAGCGTCTTCATGCTCGTGTTGCCGAGCTTGCCTTTGGTCTGACCCTCGAACTGCGGGTCGCGCAGCTTCACGCTGATGATCGCGGTGAGACCTTCGCGGATGTCTTCGCCGGCGAGGTTGTCGTCCTTCTCCTTGATTCCGCCCTTCTCCCGGCCGTACTTGTTGACCACGGCAGTGAGGGCGGATTTGAAGCCCTCCATGTGCGTTCCGCCCTCGATGGTGGCGATGCCGTTGGCGAAGCCGTGGAGGCCCTCGTAGTACCCGGTGTTCCACTGCATGGCGACCTCGGCCTCGCCGACGCCGTCTTCATCGACAACCTTGAAGGCCGGCACCTTCGAGAACAGAGGCTCTTTCGAGGCGTTCAGGTGTTTGACAAAGTCTTTCAACCCGTCGTTGTAGCGATACACCTGCTGTTCGGGCTTGCCGTCGGCATCGCTGCGGTCGTGGTCGGGACGTTCATCGGTGAAACGGATCTCAAGGCCGGCGTTGAGGAACGCCATCATGCGGAAGCGCTCAAGCATCGTTTCGGCGCGGAAGTCGGTGGTCTCGAAGATCGTCGGGTCGGGCCAGAAGGTGACCG
>JANOHI010000215.1:0-6924 GCA_031406385.1 Acidimicrobiia bacterium | reverse complement strand
AGACGCTGGCCGCGATGACGTGCGCACAGCAATCGAGCTGTTCGCGATCGTCAACATCTTCGTCGGTATGTTCAACATGCTGCCGCTGATGCCGCTCGACGGCGGTCATGTGCTCGTCGCGACGTACGAACGCCTGCGGTCACGCCGTGGACGGATGTACCACGTAGATTTCCGCAAGCTCCTTCCGGTGACCTACGTCGTCCTGCTGGTGATGAGCGTGATCGGCTTCACCTCGCTCTACCTCGACATCACGAAGCCACTCAGCCTCTTCTGACGAGCCGACGCCTCGTCCGTCGCGGCAACGGGCCGACGCGGCGGGGTTTCGCTCAGCAGCAGCGGCAGTCCGAATACACGCAGCAGACACCACAGATGCAGCAGTACGTCCCGTCGAAGCAACATTGCAGCTCGCCGCCCCCGGTGCACCTGTATGTGAGGGGCGGGCATCCCCCGCTGTCGCCGGTGGGGCCGGTCACTCCAGTGGCTGCGTCAAAGGGAGCTGCCTTGTTGTTGCAGTTGAAGTAGGACTGGGCACGGTCTTCGATGAACTGGAAGTTGCACTTCTCGAGTTGACGACCCGCTCGCGCCCGGCCTTTTGACGCGTCATCGATGATCTTCAAAAGTCGGGCTCGGCTCGTCCGACTCGTCGTGCGTCCGAGGGCTTCGGACGCGGTGTCGAAGGCCTTGCCCCAGGTTTCGAGCGCTTCGAGCGGCTTGTCGACACAGAACTTGAATTTTTCGATCGAGAACTTCTCTGCGCCCTTCACACACCCAGGTGTGTCAGCGAACGCTCGTTCCGCGAACAGCAGCCGAGAAAACGAACTGAGCACCACGGCCGCGGTTGCTCGTTGGAGGAAGGTGCGTCGCGATGGATTGGGATCGTTTGTTCCGGCCTCCGTATCGGCGGCCAAGCTCGACGATTCCGAAGCCACCTCGTGTCGGACGGTCCAACGCGCCAGGGCGTCGAGTCGTCGGCTTGCCGGTCCGATGGTCATGTGAGGCGTTTCTCGAGGGCTTCGGATCGGACGTGGTAAGTCGCCAGTCGCTTGTTGGCTCTCGACGCTGCCGCAAGAGCGACACCGGGATCGCTCGCCGAAAGGCTGTCTGACAATTCCGACAGAGCACTTAGGAGGGCCTCCATCGTCTGTTGCGCCTGCGTAGCGAGCCGTTTGTCGGCAGTCGAAGTCCGCGACAGGAGTTCCATCTGCGCTCGTGCGGCCTCGGCGTTCTCTCGCCATCGGATGAGAGCGTCGATCATCTCCGGAGATACCCGTTCAACGGCATCGTCCTCATTTTCGGGGGTGCCAACTGCCAGGGAAGCTCGAGTGAACGCAAGCGTGTCGTTCGAGAGGGCGACGCGAAACGGGGCGAAGGTGCGGGCCACGCGGCCGGTCGAGGCCTGGCTCATCGTCGGGCCGGTTCGGCGAGGACGGCTTGGGCTGCCTCGCGTCCCGCGTCGGCAAGGAGTTGTACGGCAGCCGGGCCGGCGACTGCCGCGGTCGCAATGCGGCCGTCGGTGCCAACGATCAGTGCCGAGGGAGATCCGAGGATGCGAAAAGCCGTGAAGTAGTTGTCGTCGGGATCGTGGATGACCCGTTGGAGCCCGAGATCGTGTGCTCGCTCACGCAAGGCCGGGCCGTCACCTCGGCCGACGATGGCCACCGTGAGTACATCCGCGTACTCGGCTTGAACGCGTGCTGCCTCTTCGAGCATGGGTCGACATGCTCCGCAGTGGGGGTCGGTGAACAGCAACGCAACCGGGGTCTGCGGAGCGAGAAGCCGTTCGATCGAGACGAACTCGCCATCGAGATCGTGCCCGGAGAACGCTGGCGCCGGCTCACCGATCTCCAACGGGGGTGCAGTCACGCGTCGAGCCGGACTGGCGGGAAGGGCACCGCCTTCGTCGAGTTGCATCAGCAGACGACCGTTCTGCCGCAGGAGCTGCCAGCACAGGGAAGCGAGTGCGATGACCGCAGAGCCAAGCACAACGATTGTCATCACGGTCGCTCGGCGATCCGAAGGAATCTCCGAGTACCACGCCAAGGCCCCGGACCGGCTCGTTCCAGCGCCGAACGCCGCAAGTACCGCGATGGCGGCGAGGATCGTGTTTCGAACCAGAGTGCCCGGGCCCACGGTGGACCGGGAGAGCGCCCCGAAACAATGGCACTCGGGCGCCGAACCTCGCATCAACGAACGGACGATCGCTGCGCAGAACACCGCCAGGAGGACGAACGCGGCGGCGGCACCCCGTCGGGCCGAGATCGGGATGATGAGCGCAGCAGCGATGGCGACCTCGACGATCGGGAGGAAAACGGCGACCGGCCCGGCGATCCGCCCCGGAAGACCGAAGGCGAGCACGGTCTCACGGGTGCCCGACCGGTCGAAGAGCTTCGCCACGCCCGAGAGAGAAAACACCGCGACAAGCAGGAGTTGCGCGAGTGACACTGCCACGTTCACGTCAGACCACCTCGTCCGGGATGATTGAGGGAAATTACTGTACACACCGGAAATCGTTCGCTGCCATCGGAGGTGAGCTCGTTCCCGTCGGCCCGAGTGTCGCCACGGGCGCGCGGAGTGGCTGGGGGCCGACATGATGGAGGGATGCTGTCCACGTACCCCCGTCGCCTCACCCGTCAGATCATGGTCGGCAAAGTCGCTGTCGGCGGCAATGCACGGATCAGCGTGCAATCGATGACGACCACAAAGACGGCCGACGTGGAGGCGACGTTGGCACAGATCTATTCGCTCGCGGCAAACGGCTGCGACATCGTGCGCTGCACGTGCAACGAAACCGAAGCGGCCGAGGGACTGGCCCAGATCGTGTCGCGCTCGCCGATTCCGATCGTCGCCGACATCCACTTCCAGTACAAGCTCGCGCTCGCTGCACTCGACGCGGGTGTGCACTGCCTCCGGCTCAACCCTGGCAATATTCGCAAGGCCGAACACGTCAAGATCGTCGCGTCGGAAGCGAGGGATCGTGGCGTGCCGATCCGCATCGGCGTCAACGGCGGATCGCTCGATCCGGACATCGAGGCGAAGTACGGCCAGACCCCGCAGGCGCTGGTGGAATCAGCGAAGCGCGAGCTTGGCTACTTCGAGGAGGTTGGGTTCGATGACGTGAAAATCAGCGTGAAGGCGTCGAATCCAGCGTTGATGATCGAGTCGTACCGACTGCTCGCCGACACGGTGAACTTCCCGTTGCATCTCGGGGTCACCGAGGCGGGTCCGCTGCCGGGTGGACTCGTGAAGGCCACTGCCGGTATTGCGACGCTCCTGGCCGAGGGGATCGGTGACACGATCCGCTATTCACTCACCGCCGATCCGGTCGAGGAGGCCCGAGCCGGGCGTCAGCTGCTCGAGTCGCTCGGCCTGCGTGAACGCCAATCACTCGATCTGATTGCGTGTCCGTCATGCGGGCGAGCCGAAATCGACGTGATCGGTGTCGCTAACGCTGCCCAGGACGCGCTCCGTGCGCTCAACGTTCCCATACAGGTCGCGGTGATGGGTTGCGTTGTGAACGGGCCCGGTGAGGCAGCATCAGCCGACGTGGGAATCGCCGCGGGACGCAAACGCGGCCACCTCTTCGTGAAGGGAAAGGTCGTCAAGGTGGTGCCCGAATCCCAGATGGTAAGCGCGCTTGTCGAATGGGCCCAGCTCGTTGCGGCCGACGGTGTCGATGCCGCCCTCGCCCGTGCCGACTCGGGCGCTGCAGCCGAGGCCGAAGCTGACCGACGCCTGCTGCTGGGTGAGCAGGGCGATGATGCAAACCACGCAGGCGAGCGCATCGAGTTGATCAAGAAGCGGGTCGAAGGCAGCGACGTCTCGACGAAGGGCTGAGCCCGGCGAGCGACGCGTCGGGCTGGGTTCGGCAATGGCCAAGACCGATTGGAATCCGGTGCTTCGTGCGGAGTTGGCCCAGCCGTATTGGTCTGAGCTGCAGGCGTTCGTCGATTCGGAACGTGCTGCGGGATCGGTGTTCCCGCCGAACGAGGATGTGTTTGCTGCCCTGCACCTCACGTCGTTCGCTGATGTGAAGGTCGTGATCCTCGGCCAAGATCCGTATCACGGGCCCGGTCAGGCGCACGGGCTGTGCTTCTCGGTCCGACGGCCCGCTGCGCCGCCTCCGTCCCTCGTGAACGTGTTCAAGGAACTCGAAGCCGACGCAGGGGTCCCGAGGCCGCGTCACGGTGATCTCACGGCGTGGGCGCGCCAAGGGGTGCTGCTGCTGAACACCACGCTTACCGTTCGGGCGCATCAGGCGAACTCGCATCAGGGGCGAGGCTGGGAGAAGTTCACCGATGCCGTGATCGGCGCCGTTGCCGCGAAACCCGAACGTGTGGTGTTCGTACTCTGGGGTTCATCGGCCCGGAAGAAGAAGTCGCTGATCGCCAATGCCGGCGGAGGTGGTGACCTGGGCCACGTGGTGATCGAGTCGAGCCATCCCTCGCCGCTCTCGGCCCACAACGGTTTTCTCGGGAGCAGACCGTTCAGTCGCGTCAACGATGCGCTTGGTGAGGTCGGTCGAGATCCAATCGACTGGCGGTTACCCGGCGAGTAACACTGCGCCGGCGCCTACCAAAGCGGCAAGGACGCCGAACAGGGGTGGCGGCAGGGTGCGCCTGTGGGGGGTCGAAAGCGCAGCGATCGCCGCCACCGCGAGCGCAACACCGAGGGAAAGCCAGAGCCCGAGGGTCACGCCCCCGTCCGGTCCGTCGCGCCACCGGAATGCGGTGCCCGCACTACGGAGACCGACGGTGATCGTCAGCGCGCTCAGCAACGTGGAAACGATTGCGACGCCCAGATCGCGATCACGGCGGACTGACGAGGCCGCAAGGACGATCACCAGCAAGAGGCCGAAGAGGGTCGACGCCAGGCTGATGTCGAGGGGCAGACGGCGGTTCGGGAAGTCCGTCCAACGTGCCGACCCGGTCGAGCGTGCGCCGGTTGCGGAGGGGAGGAACTGTCCAACGGTGAGCGCCATTGCCGCAATCGCCGACAGGGCGCGTCGAGGGGGAGTCACATCGGTGAAAAGCAGGATGACGGCCGCCAGAACCGGGATGACGGTGCCGGGCAGTCCGAGTAGTCCAACGGACTCCTGCGCGTCGAGAACGCGACCGCCAACAGTGAGATAACCCGTGCCGTTGTCGATAAGTGTGCGTACGATGCCGAGAGCTGCGGCGGAGACGGACGCCAGGAACACGGCGACGACCGGCACGGATCGTCGCGCCGAACTCGGTTCCCCGGGGTCGGCGGTCACGCGAGGTCAACCAGTTGTGGACAGTCACCCGCCGAGACGCGACCTCGGTACGGGCGACTGCTCACTCGGAGCTGCGGTCGCGAAGGGTTCGGCTGGCCTGCTCGAGGACGGCACGCTCGTCATCGGTGAGGCTGTCCAGCCCGGTTGCTGCGACCTTGTCGAGCACGCGGTCCACGTCGGCTTGGGAAAGCGGGCCGGTTCGGGGAAGCCGCGGACCGGTATTTTCTCCCGTGGTTGCCGTGCCGGTGCCGGATTCCCCCCACGGACCGGTGACGACGGAACCATTGGAATTCCGGGCTCGGCGAGTCCTCGGTTTCTTTGTGGTCTTGGCCCGAGCACCTCCAGAGACCGCCCGCGAGGGCCGTGTGTGCGGTCCCCCGATGAACGGTGGGATAGCCAGGCGGGGGACCCACGGGACCTCGGAGCCCCAGCCGTATCCGCGCAGTAGGACCAGGGCAGTGCCGATGGCGCCGATCATCACCAGGAGGAGCTCGGACTGACGGTCGCCGAGATACTGGAGCACGTCGAGTCCGACGTAGACCAACGCAATCACCCACACCGGGATCCCGAAGAAGAACGGCATCCTGGGGTTCTCCGCGGCAAACGCGCAGAACACGGCGAGAACGACGAGTCGCAGCCCGGCGACAGGGACGTTGACGGCGAGAGCGAGAATCGTGGTGACGACAGCGATCGTGATGAGAAACTTGGTGTAGCGAACGCGTCCGAAAAGGCGCTCAACCTCGCGTCCGGTGAACCAGAAGAACGCCAACGTGAATGCGGCGCCAATGTCGGGCCTGGTGGCAAACGGCCAGGTGACAAGGCGCCACACCTCGCCATCGGTAACGAACGGGCGGAACAGGATCAGCCGGGCGAAGAACGCGTTGCTGATCGCATAGACGAACATGACGAACACGTTCAGGGCGATCACGAACACGGTTGTGGTGACGTCGATCGATCCGACCCGGAACCAGGGGTCGTCCTCGGCTCGGCGCTTCGGTACGTAGATCTGAAATCGTCGTGCCACGCCCTCCACCCTACCGACCGCCTGAATGTGCTGGAGTCGACACTCACGGAATACCGTGCAGGCATGTCGGGTGAAGCGTTTGGTTCCACGGGGTTGCGAGCGCCGCTGCTGGGGACGGTTGTTGCTGTCGAACTCGGAGTCGGGGCGATTGTCCGATCGGGGGCCACGGTCGTCGTGCTCGACGCCATGAAGATGGAGCACCCGATCGATGCCCCGTTCGACGGTCTGGTCACCGAGGTGCTGGTGTCGGTGGGGGACACGGTCGAGGAGGGCCAACTCCTGGTTGTGGTGTTGCCCCAGGTTCTCGCCGAGTCGAGCGTCATCGCCGACACCGTCGCTGACCTCGCTGCGGTGCGCCCCGACCTGGCGGAGGTGCTCGTCCGTCAGGCCCGCACACTCGATGACGCCCGGCCGGACTCGGTGGCCCGTCGTCGGCGAACCGCGCATCGAACGGCGCGCGAAAACATCGACGACCTGATCGATCCGGGTTCCTTTGTGGAGTATGGCTCCCTGGTGATCGCCGCGCAACGCCGTCGCCGGAGCGTGGAGGACCTGATCGAGAAGACCCCGGCCGACGGATTGGTCGGTGGCCTTGCGTCGATCAACGCCGACTTGTTCGGTCCGGACGCATCGCGGTGTGTCGTGG
>JANOHI010000213.1:0-3989 GCA_031406385.1 Acidimicrobiia bacterium | reverse complement strand
ATCGAAGTCCGCGGGCCGTGGATCACCGGTGCCTATCACCTTGAAGAAACGCCGGAGAAGTTCCGCGATGGCTGGCTGCGCACCGGTGACATGGGGACACTCGACGAGCTCGGCTACCTCCGCATCACCGACCGCACGAAGGACGTCATCAAGTCCGGCGGCGAATGGGTCTCATCCATCGACCTCGAGAACGTGATCATGGCGCACCCATCGATCCTCGAAGCCGCCGTCATCGGCGTGCCCGATTCGAAGTGGGACGAACGTCCAATGGCGTGCCTCGTCGTGCGCGAAGGCGTCGAAGCCGACGAGTCACTCATCGAAGACGTTCAGAAGTTCCTCGCCGAACGGGTGGCCAAATGGTGGATACCGGAACGCTGGTCGTTCGTTCCGGCGGTGCCGAAGACGAGCGTTGGGAAGTTCGACAAGAAGGTGCTGCGGGCACAGCACGCCGACGGACTCCTCACCGTGCTCAGCCGATGATCTGACCCCCCGCGGCGCCGCGCCCGACGCGTGCGAACTCGTCAGTGCGTCGACGAACGAAGGCGGTCGGGCCGTCAGTGCGTCGACGAGCGAAGGCGCCGGACCAAGTGGGTGATGCGCTCCGGCACATCGGTGTTGGCCGACGCTGCTCCGGCGGTGGCATTCGCACCCGACGTCTGCGAGCCCGCCCAGATCAAACGAGCGGCGGCATCCTCCTTGGCCCGCGGACGACCCAACGTGAAGGTCGTCTTCACGGTGGAGGGCTCGCGCAACACAATCTCACCCGAGCTGTTCTCCTGGGCTGGCAGGAAGCCGGCATCGCGCAGCGCCGCCATCAGCTTCACCGCCGTGAGCGGCGACACTGCAACGGTTGGTGCGATGAGGCGCAGCCGGGCCTTGGCCGCCTTCTTCGTTCGGCTCACCTGAACCAGCAGCGCAGGATCCTCGCAGCGGACGTAGGATGCCGCCGATCCCGCACGAAGCGTTCCGTAGCGCCGGGCGACGTCCTCGATGAGGTACCCGAGCGCCTGCGGCACTTCCGGACGGGCGTGGCGCGTGAGGAAGCCGACGATGTCGGCGGCCGTTCGGCCGACATCAAACGCTCGACGCAGCGAGCTCTCGGTGATCCGGTACACCGTGGCTGCTCCCGAAGAGGAGAGCTCGCCGATCATCGCCAACTCCGACGCAACGGCTCCGTCGAGTTCGGCGGGAGCGATCGCCGTTCCGTCGCCCTGCACCGTGAACGTGGAAACCACGGTGGGGAAAACACCACCGCTCGCTTCGGCGATCGCCTCGTCATCACCGAGGAGCACAGCGCGCCCCATCGCCGAGATCGCACCACCCTTCAGGAGCCCGAGGATGCTCAGCTCGGCGAGCAACTCATCGGTGTACAGCGCGGCGTCACCGACTGACGACCACCGCCCGGGACCATGCCAGTATGCGCGCTTAGCAACATCGTCGGGGTTCGGCACACCCTCCTCGACAACGGACGAAAGCGCTTCGACGACGCGCACTCGCCGCCATACCTCGTCGATGTCGGTGTACCACGAGGGCGAAAGCGGCGCATCAGCCTTCGAGGAACGGGCACCGAGCACCACGCGCGAAACGGGTATGGCGCTCATCTGCCACGCCCGGACCAGGTTCAGCCATCGTTCGAGCGGAGGGAGCGTCAGCCATTGCTCGAACGCCGGCGTCGGTCCGACCCTCTCCGTGAACGGATCGGCGACAAGAAGACCGGCCTGCCCACCGATCTCGATCAGCCGGGCCGCGGAATGCTCGTCGAAACCGAGGAGCTTTGCCGTGGTCCGCAACTCCTTCACCGGGAGCCCGCCGGCCTTGAGGGAAGGGGTGGGCTCCTGCGCCCACGTGGAGCCAATGCGGCGAACCGTGTCGATCACCGACAGCGGCGTCAGCTCAACCAGCCCCGCCCGACGTGAGCCGAGCTCAGCACCGCGGCGAACACCGACGGCAGGAGCGTCAACGGCGAACGAACGAAGCACCGATCCGCCGCGCAGCGCAATCGCCACTTCTCGCGGAATCACCGCGGCCTCCGCCCCGAAGGGGACGAGCAGCGCGTGCGACAGCAACCAGGCAAGGTCCTCCCGGACCGCGCTCCGCGACCACGGCCGAAGGTCGATGTCCACCACGCACCCGGCATCGTGAATCGCCACCAGAGACGAAACCGCTCCACCGGGTGCGCGGTCGAGCAACTCGCCGAAGCTCAGCGGTGAGGTGAGAACGAAGGCGATCTGCTGGATCAGACCGACCTTGGCCAACGGTCGGGACTCGAGCCCGAGATTGGCGACCAGCACCCGAAGCTCGGAGACGGAGTAACGGTCGAGCACATTCGCGAGGGATCCGCGGAGATCAAAGGGGCTGGGCAGCACTCGGCGAATCGCCGGGGTCAACGAGTACAGCCGGCTTCCCTCGTCAAGCACCTGTGTCGCCACGGTGAGCCCGAGCAGCCGGGCTCGTTCGAGTGCCGTTGCGATGACCTCGAGGGGTGGCTGTTCAAAGGCCAGTTCGGCGATGTCGGCGGCTGACGACGCCTCGCCGAGCAACGCAAGCGCGTCGAGGACCTGACGCTGCACGCCGTCGAGCGAGGCGAGCGCAGCAACGATCGAGTACGGAGCGCTGGCCCGGTTCGCCAGGTCAGCAATCGTGCCCGGCGGTGGATCGGCGAGCTCCGGACGCGCCATGAGCAGCCCGGCGAGTTCCTCATCGCTGAGACGCCGAAGAGAATCACCGAGGCCGGTCATGAGTCTTCAGGCTACGTGGGCCCGAACATCAACCGGTGGCCGAACCGGCGGCGACGACCTATGGAGGAGTAACCGCCCGCATGCTGCGGTCGGCGAACAGCACCCTGTTGAAGAACACAAACTTCCCGATCCACATCACGCCGTAGACCAAGAGCACGATGGATTGCAGGGCGAGCGTTCGATGCAGATGCGAGGAAACCTGACGCTCCATCCAGCCGCCCAGCCAGTTCACCGCGACGAGCGAAAGGAGGAACTGCACCACGGAAATGATCCAGAACGGGGCGATTTCGCGCGACTTGCTGGACTTGCCGTTGCGACCCCACACCCAGCGTCGGTTCAGCTCGTAGGACGGGATCGTGCTGACAATGACTGCCGCAGTCTGGGCGGCGGTCTTCGACAGGTGCATCCCGCCGTAAGTGACGGCAATGGCGATCTGCGACACAACGATGGCGATGACCGAGACAGCGGCATACCGGAGGGTCTTGCGACCGTCGTCCGTGGCGAAGAAGCTGAGCAGCCGAGCGGGCGTGACATCCAAGGGGGACGAGTCTACGGGGACCACTGCGTGCATAGATTCCCATCGACACGAACCGCGGAGGGGTTGAGGTCCTTGCGCAAGCACCCGCGCTTCATCGATTGTGCGGGCCTGCGGTGAGCACCTGACCGCAGTCCCCGGGATCATGGCAGGATCGAAGGGTGAGCGAACGACGTGACCCACCCGACGAGTGGGGACATGATCCGCTGGCCGACCTGCTCTTCGTGCTCGATCTCGAGGAGATCGAAACCACGATCTTCCGAGGTCACCAGACCGATGAGAAGCGCCTGCGGACCTTCGGAGGTCTCGTCGCCGGGCAGGCGCTCGTCGCAGCTGGGCGAACCGTGCCTGCCACCCAGTTCGTTCACTCACTTCATGCGTACTTCCTTCGGCCGGGCGACCCGACCCGGCCGATCGTCTACGAGGTGGACCGGATCCGCGATGGCAAGAGCTTTGCCACCCGACGGGTCATCGCCATTCAGCACGGCGAGGCCATCTTCAACCTCTCGGCCTCGTTCCATGTTGCCGAGGCCGGCCTGTCTCACCAGCAGCCGATGCCCCCAGCACCCGCGCCGGATTCGCTCCCGACGTTCCAGGAACGCTGGAAGCATCTCGCCGACTCGGATCCGGGCTGGTACAACTGGCCGCGGCCGATCGACCAGCGCCACGTCGAGGCAACCTCGCGCGAACGAGTGAAGCGCGACCCGCGCCAGCAG
>JANOHI010000166.1:0-16840 GCA_031406385.1 Acidimicrobiia bacterium | reverse complement strand
CGTGGCGCGATGGCAGTCGAAAAGTTCTGCTGACTAGAGCTTTGCGCCATTGTGATGAGGTCGCCCTCGACGGCTCGATCGTCCGCGCTGCTGGCCTTCTTTGTGGTCAGTCAAAGACCGCGGACTTCGTTGACGCCGCGGTGGTGTTCGTGGTCGCAGGTCTAGCCCGCCGAGGCAGCGTGTCGGTCTTGACATCAGACTCCGGCGATATCGAGCCGACGGCACCCTCGGAATCTCACGCCGCCCGATTCCTCACACCGTCGGGCTACCAGGCGTACGCTTCCGGCGAAGTACCGCCGGGACCGGGGAACGTGGCGTCGATCGCGGCCAGCGTGTCTGGGGCGAGGGTGATCTCGAGGGAGCGCAGCGAGGCGCCGTCGAGCTGGCCGAGGGTGCGCGGGCCGATGATCGGGCAGGCGATGCCGTCCTGGGCGAGGAGCCACGCCAAGGCCACCGCTGCAGGCTCCTCTCCGAGATCGGCACACAGCTGCTCCCACCGCTCCAGCTGAGGACGCAGTTTGTTGATCCGCTTCAACGATTGTGGCGACTGGCGACGGCTGCGGTCGGAATCACCGAGGACGCCGCCAAGCAGCCCGCCCGACAGCGGGCTCCACGGGATCACGCCGACGCCGTACTCGCGACATGCCGGAAGCACCTCGAGTTCGACGGTCCGCACCAAGAGGTTGTAGTGGCTCTGCTCGCTGACGAGACCGAGTGTGTTCCGTCGGGCGGCGACTTCGTTCGCTCGAGCGATGTGCCATCCGGCGAAGTTGCTGCTGCCGACATAGGTGATCTTGCCCTGTTGTATCAGCGTGTCCATCGCTTGCCAGACCTCGTCCCATGGCGCGGTCCGGTCGATGTGATGCATCTGGTAGAGATCGATGTGGTCGGTCTGCATCCGCCGAAGGCTGTCCTCACACGCCATCCGGATGTGGCGTGCCGACAGCCGGCCGTCGTTCGGCCACGCAGACATCGCTCCGAAGAGCTTCGTGGCCAGGACGATTTTGTCCCGCCTCCCGCCGCCCTGGGCGAACCACCGTCCGATGATCGACTCAGTGGCGCCAGCGCCGTTGTCACCGCCGTAGCGGTTCGCTGTGTCGAAGAAGTTGATCCCGAGCTCGAGCGCCCGGTCCATGATTGCGAACGATTCGTCCTCGGGCGTCTGCGGCCCGAAATTCATCGTGCCGAGACACAACTCGCTGACCTGGAGGGCGGTGCGGCCCAGTCGTCGATAACGCATGGCCTCAGCCTCGCAGATCGACGTGCCCGTGCCTTCTTCGCCCCGATCAACGCCGCAGCGCCGAGCTTCGACGCCCGGCACAGCTGAGCGGTCCTTTGGCTCGGTGCTCTCGCGCATGTGACACTCAGACGGACTCGCCGGACCACGACCTGAGGGGGCCACCATGGCATGGGACTTCGAGACCGATCCCGAGTTCCAAGAGGAGCTTGACGGGGAGCAGCGATGAGCGAGACGACGCCTCCGGAGCTGGCGCACGTTCGCCCGGGCGAGGAGCTCGATTGGGAGGCCCTCGAGACCGAGCTCCGCCGCACCATCGAGGACCTTGCGACCGAGCCCTCGCGAATGGACGTGCTCCAGTTCCCCAATGGCTCGGCGAATCTCACCTACCTGCTCCGCTTCGGCGATCGTGAGCTCGTGATGCGCCGCCCGCCGTTCGGCGTCGTCGCTCCCGGGGCTCACGACATGAAACGCGAGTACCGCGTCCTGTCGAGACTGTCGCGGGTGTTCGACCGTGCACCTCGAGCGTTCGTGCTGTGCTCCGATCACGGAGTCATCGGGTCGGACTTCGTGGTGATGGAACGCAGAGTCGGTGAGGTGATCCGCGGAGAGCTCCCCGCGTCATTTGCCGGGATGGCGGACGTCGCAAGGAGAGTGTCGTTCGCTCTCGTCGACGCGATGGCCGATCTGCACCTGGTCGATGTCGCGGCGGCCGAGATGAGTGACCTCGGTAAGCCCGATGGCTTCGCTGCTCGCCAGGTCGCGGGCTGGTCGACGCGTTGGAGCCTGGTCCGGCCCGATGACGGCCCCCGGCAGATGGATGAGATCCCCGAGCGACTCGCAGCCTCCGTGCCCGCGCTGACCAGGGTCTCGCTCGTGCACAACGACCTGAAGCTCGACAACTGCCAGTTCGGTGCGGGCGAGCCCGATCGGGTCGCGGCGATCTTCGACTGGGACATGACGACGGTCGGCGAGCCCCTCGTCGATCTGGGAACGCTCCTCAACTATTGGCCCGACCCGTCCGACGCGCCGGGCGAACGCCGGATCAGTCACGAGGGCTTGCTGTCGATGGGGCTTCCGGCCAGGGCCGAGATCACCGCGCACTATGCGAGGCGGACAGGGATCGACGTGTCGGGCGTCGCGTGGTTCGAGGCGTTCGCGCTCTGGAAGACAGGAGTCGTGATCCAACAGTTACACCGACGCTGGAAGCGCGGCGAGAGCACCGACCCTCGAATGGCGACGATCGCGGATCGCCTCCCGATGCTCGCGGCGAGCGCATCCGAGCTGCTCGATCGGCTGGCCTGAGGCACCAGATCGGGCTGCGTGATGCCCGTTCGTGAAGCTTCTTGGTGCTGTTTGGTTGCTGCCGACGTGAAGGGGCGGACATGTCCGTCAATCGAAGGCGAGCAGCGTCAGCTGCTCGGAGGATCCGGTGGGCTGGGGACGAGGTTTCGACGGTGCTGGTGGCTGCACTGGCTCGACGTCGTGAGCTTGGTTCGTCTGTGTACGTATGAGCTTGGGCGGAGCGAGCAGTCGGTAGCGGATCGTGCCGAAGCGGCCGTACTCGGTACGAGTGGCGTCGACCTCGATGAGGCCAGCAGCGCGAAGTGTCCGTAGGGCTCGAGCGCAGGTGTCCTTGCTGAGGCCGAGCTCGGTGGCAAGCGTGCGTGTCGACGCAGTCACGGATCGGGTGGATGCGGTCGGTGATCCGTAGAGGTGGATGAGCACCACCCATGTGAGCGGACCGACGGCACGGATCACGTCGGTGGACTCGGGACCGATGACGACGGCACGCCGATCGGTTCGCGGTTTCGGGCGAGTCACGCTGCGTCGTTGGGGTTCGCAAGGTCAGCGTTCGTCCAGCGCTCCAGGGCGGCACGGGGAACGACGATGCGTCGACTCCCGAGGCGGACACACGGCAACCCGGAGCGGGTCGTGAGGAACTCTCGGGCAAGGCTGTAGGCGAGCGTCCGACTAATGCCAAGGACAGCGGCGGCCTCCTCGACGGTCAGGAACGGCCGGTCGCTGGGCGGCGGCAGGATGGGGACGGATCGGGACACAAGGACCTCCACGGGCTGGTGCGGTTGCGTGGTGCCGAGCGATGCTGCGTTTCTCGGTACATACATATCCGTCAGCGCGATTGGCTGTGCGGCAGAAATTTCTCAGAAAGTCCGAAACGCGCTTGTGGCTCCACACCGATGCCATTCGCACCGCAACCGGCCCGACCGCAACAGAATCTTCAGGCCTCCGGCGCCAGCCGGACCTTGGCTGCCCCTCGTGCTGACCGCAGCGGCGGAGTCAAGACGGAGCTCCCGCAGCGCAGCGAGGAAGAACGGTCTTGACGCCGACACGAGGATCAGCGACCTCCGGACGGCACAGTCCCCGTCAATGTCGACCTCGAGGTAACTGACAGGGACGGCCGTCAATCCGATGAGCGGGCGCAAACGCTAGGCGACGGCCAGAAAGTGTTGAAGAACGTGCGCTTGTCCTTCGGATTCGGGGGCGAGCGCCATAAAGGACGCCTTCAGAATCCCGACCCAAGCGCGATACTCCATCCTGCCAAGGGCTTTCCCACAAGAGGCCGGTCTTACAGCGGGAAGGCGCGTTCACCTCCGGCAGCTGGACGTGATGAGCACGAGCGGTGCTTTTCCCATTCCTTGGACTGAGTTCGCGGTTTGTGGCTGCGATTTGAGCTACTTCCGACCCTCGATCACCACATACTCGCGCGTATTGCCGACCCGGAGATCAAGCCTCCAGCATCCGGTTGTCGGAAGGTTGATGATCGACGGGAACTCGCTTCGGGTGCCTTTGAGGGCTCCGCCTCCCGCTGCAGTCGTGGCAGGAAATGTAAGCGTGAATGTTCGGACTCCATCGAGGCGGCGCCCTGACACTCGGAGTGTCTTTCCGGTCGGACCTTGCCACAGGATCTTTGCGTTCTCGTCTGCTGAGGCGCTTGGTGTCTTGATGCGCGCTCGGTCGCCCGCACGAAGTCCGACCAGCCGTGCGTAGAAGAGAACGCCGAGGAACTTTCCGTTCGGCTGGCTCTTGACGACGGGAATCTGGTCGAGGTAACCAGACCCTTGTCTCACGACGGACGCTTCGCATTTCACTCCCTTACCGGAAGCTGCGTTTGAACTCACCAAGCTCACCGAGGCTGCCAACAATGGCAAGGCGATCGCCGCCCACGACGAGCGCTTACGCGAGGTGGGCTTTTGGGAGGTTCGAACATTCATGGCACCCGCCTCCGATAGCTCTCGCAGGGCTGACCGCTAATGATTGATGCTAACTGTGAGCATCCCCGTGGTGCGACGCCTTCCGGGGGGAGGCGTTTGATCAACCGTGCCGCGTAGGGGTCGAGTCGAGCGGACCGGACTCCCCGAGCCATGGTGGATGGATTGGCGAACACTGGCGATACGCGGCCTGCTGGTTCACTGCGTTTGATACCAAGCTCTTGAGCTGTCCCGGCGCACCACCTACACCGATGGTCCTACGTTACTGAAGTCGGCCTATCTGGTCCGTTCCGGGGGCTGACTGAGTTGAAGGCGCCGGAACAACCGAAATCCGCCTAGGCGCGGCGCAGTGTCTTCGCGAGACGCAACGCTTCGGCTCGGGCGAACTCGCCGCTCAGTTCCACATCAGTGTCGCCGAACGATATGCGTACGTGTGATCTGACTTGGTCGTCTTTCTCAGATGTCCAGATCCAGGCCGAGGCGCCGAGTTCTTCAGCACGCTCCCACGACTCACCTGGGCCTTCGGGCTCAGTGCTTTTCCGTCGGACTGACGTGACCGTGAAGGGCTGGACGAGGCGCCCGGTTGTCATCGTTTGGAAGCCCGTGAGATAGGTGATGCGGGCCGACGACGCCGATTGGCGCATGCAGAGCGGCGCTGTCCCGGAGGGCGCGGGGTCGAGGGCGTAGACGCCGAAGCTCACGCTTGCAGCCAAAGCGGTCGGATCGTCGAATCGTTCAACACCCCGCAATTCCTTTGTGTCTTCAACACCGACGGGCATGGCGAAGAGCTCGTCATCGATGGCTGCGTCGATCTCGTCGATCCGGAGTGTCCGTGACGCCAACAGGGTGGCTCCGGCGTGTTCGCTGAAGCAAAGCAAAATTCCCGTTTCACGATCGACGGCAAGCTCGACTCGCGTCGCGGCCATGTGAACATCGTTGATCCCGGCGCCAGGGAACAACGATGGCCTCGAGCGCCCGCTCGATTGGAGCGCCGGTCGCCCGTCGATCTCGACTGCTTCCGCGGACTCGAATCGACACGTCCCGAGCAAACCGGCGGGATCGAGCATCGTGACCATGCCGAACGATTGCGGCCCTCCGACCGGGCCACCGAAACGTATCGGCATACGCCCCTGTGGAATCCGGAAATGGTCAACCGCGGCTTCGAAACTCCACTCGCCCGAAGAATCGCGCGTTGCCGTGCCGTCGGGGCGCAGTATCGCGATCGTGCGATCCTCGCCGGTCTGTTCCACCCGGACGAATTCCCGTCTCCTCGCCGACAGCAGGAACGGCCGCCGCTCGATCCCTGTGGGCATAGCGGTCATCCCCGGCGGCAGGGGGAAGTTCATCTGGGACCCAAAGATCTTCTCGGCACCAGCGCGGACGGCACCGAGATCAATCGTGTAGTCGCCGGTCGCCACAACGCTCCGCCAACGAGTCGTCGCCGTGTGCACCAACTCGAGGAACTCCGCCAGGTCATTAATGAGCACAGGGTAGCGACCACGCAATCACTCAGCCAGGGGAGAGCTTGTCGACAACATGAACTTCATGTAGTCAACACCGAGCACGTTCACTTCGCGCCCGTGGGATGGGTCGTGGGGCCCCCGGGGTTGGGGCTGTCGTCCGGGCAACTCGCGCCCGGAGGGCACGGCGCAACCGGCGGGGGGACAGCCCCGCCAAGTTCAGCTGCCAGCTCCGCCCGAGCCTCGGCACGGTCTGCCTCGGTCGCCTTGCTGAGCTTCCTGATCTCGGACCACTTCTGGGTGCCCATCAACGCTCCTTGTCGCCGAGCAACACGAGGCCCTCATGCTCTGCGAAGTCGACGAAGTCCTTCCGGTTCAGGGTAACTAGGCCGACCCCCAGCTCGATACAGCACGCAGCAACCCACGTATCGTTCTGCGGCCGCGGCCGACCACGTAGGTGCGCACGGCCTGCGAGCCGACCCCACGTCACTGCGATGGCGTCGTTCCATGGCACGACGGCCTTCCCGAGTACCCAACCATCAACTCGGGTCCGAAGCTGCGGACCCCAACTGCGAACCTCGGCCCATTTCGACAACCCGCCGACCGTCACGAACGTCAACCACACGCGCTTGCCAACTAGGGCACGCCGAACCCACTCGGGTTCCTGGCGCTTGATGAGCTTCGAAGCAACGTCGGTATCGACGACGACGTCCGCCACGGTCAGGCCGGACTGGCGTCCCGGCTGGCCCGTACGTCGGCAAGGAAAGCGTCGAGCTCCTCGTCCGACTCGAAGATGTCGGCAGCCCACTCTTCCGTCGACTCCATCGGCTTCACGCCCTGGGCCGCGGCAAGCTCCTCGACCGTCACCGGTCGAGTCGAGCGCAGCGGGGCGAAGGCGGGTTCAGGAGCCATGTCGTCGACACCATCGTACGCCGCGACAAGGATCACGGGAAGGGATCAACGGCGACACGCTCCGAGCGCCCGTCATTGACCCGAATTTGCCAACGGATTGCTAACGGAAGTGCTCAAAACAGGCCGAAACTCGCCACCATCCGCCGACACGGCGTTTCGCGAAACCCGAGTTCAGACACCACTTCACGCCACCCAACAACACCAGAAAAACGGCAAATGAAGGTTTTCGGTCCTGGTGTCGAAAGACGTGCAGGTTCGATTCCTGTCGCCCGCACAAGGTTGTAGGCAGGGAGGGGAAGCCCTCTCTGTTCAGGTTCTCCGCGACCGACCGGCCACCCCGAAGACACGCCGTAGCACGTTTCGTGATACGTTCGGCGGCATTCCTTCTGCGATTTCTGTGCGGCTTGACGATGAGGCGGAGCGGGCTCTGCGAGTGCTGAATGCGTGTGGGATGTCGACGTCTGAAGCGATTCGGTCGTCGCTCATCGAGTCGGCGCGACGCGTTCGTCGGAGCGAGGCGTTGGCGAAGGAAGTGGCGGAGTTGGAAGCCGACGAGGCGGATCGTGCGGAGATGCTCGAAGTTGCCGGTCTGATGGAGTCGTTGCGTGCAGCGCGGTGAGGTGTTCCGGTTCAAGATCCCGAAGGGTCTGGCCCATGAGCAGCACGGGGTTCGCTACGGAGTCGTGGTGCAGGCCGACGAGTTCCTCCCCCGATCGGTCGTGATCGTTGCCCCGACGTCAGGCAGCGCTCGCCAGGCATCGTTCCGTCCGCCTGTCGACGTCGAGGGTGAAACAACGCTGGTCCTCGTCGAGCAGCTCGGCTCGGTCGATGTGCAACGTCTCGGGAAGCGGGCCGGTCGTCTGAGCGTGGAGGAGATGTGGAGTGTCGACGAGGCGCTCGCGACGTATCTCGGTCTGAGTCATCTGTGAGCGCTTCCGCACGATCGTCGGTGTTCCCTTCGGGGACGGCGGCGTTTCTGTTCACCGACGTCGAGGAGGTCGACGCGGTTGTGGGCGGCGGACAAGGACGCGATGTCGTCGTCGCTGCTGGTCCACGACTCGATCCTGCGTGGTGCGACCGAGGGCAACGACGGATACGTGTTCACTACCGCAGGTGATTCGTTCGCGGCCGCGCTCGGACGGGCATCGGACGCGTTGCGGGCCGCAACGGAGGGCCCCAACTGCGGATCTCAGCCCACTCACGATCGCCGCCGCTTCATCACCTACAGATCGCCGGGAGTGCGCGGGCGGCCGCTCTCGTTCACTCCGTCCCTCCGGGCGGTACGGAGTGAACTATTTCCACTTGCCGCTCGGTAACGGCCCGAGTCGCAGTGCCGCCATCGCGCGATAGCCGTGGCCCGCGAACGTATTTCCGTGCCATCGTCACCGGCTGGTGGCCTGTTGGGCGTACCAGTTGTACGTAGTCGCCAATGCTTCGCCAAGCGGTGTGGCGGTGTTCCCGAACACTCCGCGGTAGCGGGAGTCGGAGACGACCCAGTCTTCGCTGAACTGGTACAGCGTGTGGAGATACTCGCGCATCTCCGGCTTGACGAGTCCGTACAGACGAAGCTGCCAGCGCTTTGCCGCGAACAACCGTGGTTTGTTCGGGCCGAGCCGGTAGATCTGCTCGATGACGTTGCGGGTCGTCGTTGCTTCTGCGACCGGTAGGTGCCAAACCTGCCCGCATGCCTGCTCGTGTGTTCCGAGTTGGATGAGCGCGGTCGCTACGTCCGGGGTGTACGAGTAGCTGTGCAGGCAGTCTGGATTGCCCATGATCTGCGCGGTCTTGCCCCGGATTGCCGGTTCGAAGACCAACTCGCCAAGCGCGCTGTGCGTGGCGCCAGGTCCGAAGTAGTCGGAGGCACGGCCGATCGCAACCTCGATGTCGCCGCGTTCGTGGGCTCGCAGGAGTTCTTCCGTGAGGGCCGCGCGGGTTCGTCCCTTCGCTGATGTGGCGGCCAGTGGGAGTGTCTCGTCGAGTACTCCGTGGTGTGGTCCATATGCGTACATGTTTTCGAGCACCACCAGTCGAGCGCCTGCTGCGATGGCGCCGGTCAACACCCCGTGCTGGAGCGGCGGATACTGCTCCGGCCATCGGTCGTAGTCGGGAGCATCGAGGCAGAAGTAGACGATGTCGGCGTCGCTGCAGACGTCCTTGCAGAAGGCAGGGTCGGTCGCGTCACCAGCGAGATTGCGGGCGGCATCGAAGTGTCGACGCCCGCTACGGCTGACCGCGGTTGTGGCGTGGCCGCCCGCAACGAGCTGTTCGATGACGAGGCCGCCGACCTGGCCGGTCCCGAACACGACATGGCGGGTCATCGCCGGGCTCCGGTGGAAGTCGGTTCGAGTTCTCCAAGGTGCCCGACGAGGGCAGCCGTTGGTTCGTCAGCGTGGCGAGCGGCGACACTTGTGCTTTGGCCGGGCATCGTATCCATCTCCGAGGGCGGCTCGTGGAGTCCATAGCGTTCGTAGAAGCGCCGCATCGGTGCGGGTGCCCACCAGTTGCGTTCTCCGAGGAGCTTCATGGTTGCCGGGACGAGAAGCGTTCGCACCAGGGTGGCGTCGACGATGACAGCGATGGCGAGACCGACACCAAGTTGTTTGATGGCGAGCACTTCGCCGGCGGCGAAGCCGGCGAACACGACGACGATGAGAGCGGCTGCCGACGTGATGATGCGACCCGATCGTTGCAGGCCGACGGCCACCGCCAAATCGTTGTCGCCCGTGTGGTCGTGGATCTCCTTGATCCGTGAGAGAAGGAACACCTCGTAGTCCATCGACAGCCCGAACGCGAAGATCAGGATGAGGATGGGCATCCAAAGGTCGAGCGCACCGACCGAATCAAATCCAAGGACGCCGGCCAGGTGACCTTCTTGGAAGATCCAAACGAGGGCACCGAAGCTTGCGCTCAGGCTGAGAACGTTCATGACGACGGCCTTGATCGGCACGATCAGCGATCCCGTCATGAGGAACAGCAGGATCAGCGTTGCCAGGCAGATGAGCAGTGCGGCATACGGGAGTCGGTCTCCGAGTCGTGCCTTCACGTCGATGAGTTCGGCGGCTGGTCCACCGATCTGGGTGTCGAACGATGGAGGGCTTGCTCGAAGGGTGCGAACGACACCGGTCGCCGCATCTCCTTGCGAGGTGCCTTCGGGGACGACCTCGACGACGCTGAGGCCGTCCGGTGTGCCGGGGCGAAGCGACGTTCCGGCGACGTTGTCGATGGCCGCGACCTCGGTGAGCCACGTGGTGAACGCAGGATCCTTCTGGTCGATGCTGGCGACGACGACGACGGGATCGGTTCCTCGTGCGGGGAAGCGAGCCGTCAAGGCCAGCGCGGTCGCTCGGACCTCCGAGGATCGGGGCAGGGTGCGGGCATCGCCGTTCTCGAAGCGGGCTCCGAGAAAGGGTACTCCCAGGGCGACGAGCACGACCACGGCGACTCCGCCGACGGCGATGGGACGCGCTTGCACCCAGCGAGCGAGGCGATAGAAGCGGCCGTCGACGTCCGCTGACGGCTTGAGCGGTTTGATTCGTCCGCCGACCGCGGCGAGGGTGGCGGGGAGAAGGGTCACTGCGGCGCACATGCACAACAGCACGACGGCAAGCCCGGCTATGCCGAACGAGGTGAGCAGCGGTACACCGAACACGAAGAGACCCGACATGGCAACCGCGACCGTGAGCGCCGAGAACACCACGGTGGTTCCGGCCGAAGCGACCGTGGCTTCCACGGCGTCGTGGACGTCGCGTCCGTGTCCGCGTTCTTCCCGGAATCGGTTCACGATCAGCAGGCCGTAATCGATCCCGAGCCCAATACCGAGCATGTTGACGACGTTGACCGAGAAGATCGACACGTCACCGAACTTCGCCGCGCCGACGAGAACTGCGAGCGTGGTCAGCACTCCCCCGATCGCGACGAGCAGGGGCATGCCGGCCGCGGCGAGCCCGCCGAGGAGGAAGACCATCGCCAGGATCGCGATCGGCAACGCGATCGCCTCGCCGCGGAGAAGGTCGCTCTCCGAAGCAGACTTGAACGTTTCGCCGACGAGCACGCCGCCGCCGACCAACACCTTCGGTGCCTCCAGCCGATCGGCCAGTTTCTCGATGCTCTCTGCGAGCGCGAGTTCCTTCTCCTCGTCGAGACCACCGGCGAGCGTGACGACGACAAGCGCGGCGCGGCCATCCGAGGAGCGCAGGGCATCCGCGCCACTGGACCACGGATCAGTGACGTCGAGCACTCCCTCGAGCGATCTGATCGGCGCCAGGCCCTCGGTGATGGACCGCTTGACGTTCGGGTCGGCCACATCGATGCCATCGGCGATGATGGCAACCTGTCCGCCCGTCTCTTCGAGCTCGTCGAGTTGATGGGCAACCCGTCCGGATTCGGTCGACGTCCCCGCTCCGAACTCGCTCGACAACACGGAGAACGCTGAGCTGCCGATCGCTGCGGTGACGAACAGGACGGCAATCCACGTCATGATCACCAAGCGACGCCGACGAACGACGAATGCACCGAGGCGCTTCATGACACGCCTACGACACAGGCCGAGTGCGACTCTGAGCTCGACGATGCGGTTTGCGTCGTCATGTGGGTCCAGCGTTCGGCCAGAAGGCCGGAGAGCAGACTCACGGCCAGCGCTCCAGACGCACCGAAGACCGCATGTTGGCGGTCCGCGTCAACGATGACGTTCGCCGTGATCAACCAGCCGACCGCCCACAGCACGGGGGTTGCGAGCATCCATCGGAGCCGGTCAGCGGCACCCATTACCGACGATGCGGCCTGGGCAGCACCCACAACGGCGCCACTGATCGCGCCGAGCACTACCAGGCTTGCCGCATCGGTTCGGTAGTCGATCGCCGCGGCGCCGGCGGTCAGCCCGACCGCAAGCCCGGCGCCGGTTCCGAGCACCCAGCGGATGCGCTGGCCTCGGGCGAGTCCACCGATCGTCGCCTGAAGGATGCCGAGGGTCAGGCCGCCCACCAGGCCGCCAAGCGCGGCGGCCGACGCGCCATCGATGTTCCCGACCGCCCAGCGAGCGGTCACGCCGGCGAGTGGGAATCCGACAAAGGTCGCGGTCCATCGCGCCCATCTCCGGGTGGACCACTGCCCCGAGTTGCGAAATCGTCGTTGATTCATCGTTGCTCCTTCACAAAGGTGGGTGGGCGGGATCGACCACCACCTAGAGGATCGACGGCGGCTCTGACGAGACGATGACGGCGATGCCGACGGTCGGACGCCGCCGTGTCAGCGAAGTGTCAGCGAGGCAGGCCATGGTTCACCCATGACTGAAGAAGAGATGGAGGCACGGATTCGGCGAGCGATCGGCGGGGATCGCACCACCGTCGACGAAGTGCGCGAGTCCGCCGAGTCGTCTCCCAGTCCACGGATCGTCGTGCTCGCGGGGTTGCTTGACGGGCGGTTGGAGTGGGCCGAGCGTGCCGCCGGTCTGGCGAGCACACGTTGCGATCGCCAAACTGTGGCAATCGCCGTCGCGCATCTGCTCGGTGACCACGAACTCGTCGACGCGCTTGCCCGGGACCACCTCGTCGATTTCCCGGAAAGCCTCATTGTGGCGTGGGTTGCGTCGGGTGCGAAGGCCGACAGCTGAGCCCGAGCGACCTCGGACAGGTTTCGTACACTCGGACGGTGTTCATGTTCTCTTTGCTGGGGCAAGTCGACGTGCGGGTCGGCGCACGCCTCGTGCGCGTGCCCGCAGGGAAGAGCACCGAGCTCCTGGTGCGCTTGGCGCTGTCGGCCGGAGAGGTCGTCCGCACCGATGTCCTGCTCGATGACCTCTGGCCCGACGATCCCGCCGGAACCCAGCGCAATACCCTGCAATCCAAAGTCGCCCGGCTCCGACGCGCGCTCGACGATCCACACCTGATCGAGACCTGCGAAGGCGGCTACCGACTCGCAGTGGACCCCACCACCATCGATGCGCACGCGGTGGCGGCCGACGCAGTCGCCGCTCGGCGCTTCCACGACATCGGTGATGATCGCCAGGCTTGCTCGCTGAGCGCAACTGCCCTCGCTCGCTTCAGTGGGGATGTTCTCGCGGGAGTCGGAGACAACGCGTGGATCCTTCCGCACCGAGCCCGGCTCGACGACGTGCGGCTTTCGCTCCTCGAAACCAACTTCGCCGCCCGCCTGCGCCTCGGGTTGGCGAGCGAGATCGTCAACGAGACCCCGGCCGCGCTCAGCCGATACCCCTACCACGAGGCTCTCTGGGCGTTGCACATCACCGCGCTCTACCAGAGCGGACGACAGGCCGATGCGCTTGCCGCCTACCAGCGAATCCGCATCCTCCTGGCAGACGAGCTCGGACTCGAGCCGAGTCCACCCCTCCGCAAGCTCGAAGAACGCATCCTCCGCCAGGACCCCGCGCTTGCCCGTGTGGCGTCCGAACACGACGCCGGACCAGTGGTTGTCAGGTCAACGCCGCCGCGGAGCAACCTGCCAGCCCTCGACGTCGACCTGATCGGACGCCAACGTGAGACCGGAGAGATCCTCGAACTCGTCAAGGCCCGACGCCTCGTGGAAATCGTCGGGCCTGGAGGGGTCGGCAAGACGACGCTCGCCATCGCCGCGGCACGAATGCTCGTCGATGACCGAGACGTGTGGCTCGTCCGCCTCGAGTCTGCGGCGACCCTTGAAGACATCATTGACGCGACGACCTCTGCGCTCGGCGTTGCCGGTGGGGAGCCCGCGCTCATAGAGCGGCTGCGGGCCGGACCGGCCGTGGTGATTTTCGACAACTGTGAACACCTCATCGACGATGCGGCCGCGTGGACGGAGCGACTCCTTGAACACGCACCGCCTGTCCGCGTACTCCTCACGTCGCAGACCGCATTGGATGTTCCGGGCTCCGCGGTGTTCCACCTGGACCCGCTTGATCTCGAACAGTCGGTCGAACTCTTCCTGAAACGAGCAAACCTGCACCGCGAGCCGAGCGAGGACGAGAGAGGGCAGGAAACAGTCCGAGAGCTGTGTCGTGCGCTGGATGGACTTCCCCTCGCGATCGAACTGGCGGCGGCACGCACTCGCACACTCTCGACGTCCGAGATCGTTCGACGCCTCGACGACCGATTCGCCGTGTTGCACGATCCGACGAGCCGCAAACCCGAACGCCGTCGAGCGCTCCGTTCCACCATCCAGTGGAGCTACGACCTGCTCTTCGCCGACGACCAGCGTGGCCTCTGTGCGATTGCCGTGTTCAACGGCGGCGCTGCGCTGTCCGCCGTGGAATCCGTTGCCGCCTCCCTTGGCGTCCCGAGCTCGACTGCGATCGACGTCGTCGGACGGCTCGTCTCACGCTCACTCGTCGTCGTCGACGTCGACAGCAACGACGACCATCGCCGGTACCGGCTCCTCGAAAGCATCAAAGCATTCGCCTTTGAACAGGGACGAGCCGACGGGATCGCCCAGATCGCCCAACGGGCTCACGCCGAGTGGTACGCGGACGCAGCCGATGCCTCCACCTCCGGGGTTCGAGGGGCTGGTCAAGACACGCACCTCATGTTCGCCCGAAGAGAGCGCTCGAACATCGACACTGCCCTGAGTTGGTGCCGCGTCAACGATCCGACCATGGCACTTCGGATAGCCATCGGCTTCGGATGGGCCTGGATCGTCCTCGGCGACACCCGAGGCGCGGAGCGGATCGAAACCGCGCTGGTATCGGCAGGCGTGCTCGCCACGCCCGGCCAGCGAGCCGAAGCCCTGCTACTCATCGGCTGGATCGAGGCGTCCACCGGTCACCTCCAACCAGCGCGCTCGAGGGTCGATGAAGCCACGGCCATCGCACGACTTCTCGACGACCCGGCACTCGAAGCAAAGTGCGCGTACTACCTCGCCTACATCGTGTCGCACGACGGAGAGTTCGAGCTCGGGCTCGAACTCACCGAGCGCGCCGCCGTCCTGATGGACGAACTCGACCTCCCGTGGGACAAGGCGGCCAACGGACTGTTCGCGGCGAGAGCCGCGACCTCGTTGGGTGATGGTCAACGAGCAACCGAGAAGGCCGAAGCGGTGACCGCTTACCTGCGCGTCGTCGACGACCCGTGGCTCCACGTGCGCGGAGATGCCATGCTCGGTGAACTGGCCCGGCTCCAACGACGATTCGACGACGCCGTTTCGCACCTCCGGCGCACGACCGAAGCCTGCCGATACCGCTCGTACGCCCAAGCCGAGGCGTACCAGACAACCAGTCTCGGGCGAGCGCAGTGCCTTGCCGGAGACATCGAAACCGGCGTCGCCACACTCTCACGAGGGATCGAGAAGGCCGAAGCGATCGGCGACAGCCGCATGGCCGCGCTCGCGCGCGTCCACCTCGGGAGGGTCCTTCGAGGACTCGGACGCACAGCTGAAGCGCGATCCGCGTTGGAGAACGCCGTGACGTGGCAACGCAACGCAGGCGGAGGCGAACTAGCCCTGCTCGGCGAATGCCTGCTTGCGGCGATGGACGCAGCCGATGGGGTCACCGACGGACCACGTCGAGTCGCGGCCATCCTGGGTCAAGCTCGCAGTCGATCTGATAGGCCCGTCGAGGTATTCGCTCTCGACGCCGCCGCCCGCATCGCCGCTTCCAAGGGCGATGCCGACACCGCACGCGCACTGCTAGCAGAAGCGGACGACCACATGGCACACGCCGATCACTTCATCTCCGAAGCCGACCGCGTCGATGCCCGGTCCGCCCGAGCCGAGAGCTCGAAGTCAGAAGACACGTAGGACGTTGCAGAGCAGTTGGCGCCATCACTGCCGACGTGAGGCATCTCGCAACGATGCGTCCACGTCAGCGGTCACGTTGCGGCCGCCTTCTTGAGGCGTTGGCGGGCGCCGACGGCTTCGGCAACGGGGACAAGTTCGCTTGCCTTGCCGAGCCCGCGGGCTGGCACGTTGGTGTAGATCGCCTCGTATTCGCCACCGCGAACCAGGTATGTCTCGTGCCAGATGCCCGAGCGGGCGCCCTTGCCGACCCGCTTCACGTAGTTGCGCCACACGTCCATGTGCGGGTCGGGGTCCTTGGCGAAGGCTTCGAGGTGTTCGAACGAGCGCCAGTACTGGATGGAGGTGAAGCCGGCCTGTTCGTGTCCGAGCAGGCCCTTCTCGGGGTGTGCCGAAAGGTACTTGAGCATATGGTTCAAGCTCCGCCGTCCGCCGAGATCGGCGAGCGATCGGAACAGCTGCCATTTGGAGTTCACCCGCGCTCCGATGATGAAGACCACGAAGTCTCCCTCGATCTGAGCCGTCCACCGCCCGCTCTTCACACTTGCCATCGGTCGCACCCTTCTCGTTTGTCTTGATTCATCATTTCCTCCTTCAGGAGTGTGGTGGGTGGAATCGACCACCGCCTAGAGGATCCACGACGGCCCTGACACGACGATGACGGCGACGCCGACGGCCGGACGAACGCGTGTCAGCAAGGTGTCAGCGAGGCAGGCCCTGGTTCACCCAACCTGCTCCCGCGAGGAGACCTCTGACATGACCACGAGCGACGTGATCCGCGACGCACTCCGCCGCTACCTCGACGTCGCCTGACCAACCCGACGCCACGGCGACCGCTCTCGTTCGCTCCGTCCCTCCGGACGGTACGGAGTGAACTATTTCCACCTGCCACTCGGTAATCAACCCAAGCGGGCCGAACGGCGATCACATCCCGCTTGGAGTCAAATGGCCCTCGCGTTCGCGAACGTAGACGTACGCGAGGGGCTCGTTGGGTGGCTGGCACTCGCCGACTCTGGAGAAGCCTGCTTGTTCAAGACCACCCCACGAGGGTGGGCAGGTCGCTCTCGGCAAGGGGCCGGAACCGAATGGGAGGAACCGACATCACGGACATTCTGGCACTGCTCGAGAATGCGGCGACATCACCCGCCGACACGGCGACTCGCAAAACACCCGCTCAGATGACATTTACCGCCACCTGACAACACCAGAAAAGCGGTAAATGAGGGTTTTAGGACCTGGTGTCGAAAGACGTGCAGGTTCGATTCCTGTCACCCGCACAA
>JANOHI010000161.1:0-17020 GCA_031406385.1 Acidimicrobiia bacterium | reverse complement strand
AACTGCACAAACTTCAAAAACGGAGACCATTAAAGTATGGGGTAATTGCGGTATGTGTAAAACCACAATTGAAAAAGCAGCAAAAAAAGCCGGCGTGTCTGCGCGCAGCGTCCGTGTAGTTTGATTGCGCGGCGACTCTAGCAGGGGCCAAGACGCCACGCCAACGCGACTTGTCCCGCCACGGCGTGTCCCGGGCTCGGCCAACACGCATCTCGGATGAGAATCGCGCCACTCCGTCGTCACAGCAGTCGCATGAACTCCAAAACCGCCCAGCCCAAGACCCCGGCCCCTGTCGCCGCCCGCAAGCGCACGGCCAGCGTCAAGCCGCCGAGCCTGGCGCAAGCCTTTCAGGCTGCCTATCAGCGTGAGCTGGCGCAGCGCAGCGACACCGCCTCCCCCGAGGCCGGTCTGTGGGCGGCGGCGCACGCCAGCCGCGAGTTGCTGGCCGAGCGCTGGATCCGCACCCAGCAGCAAGACCGTGCCAACAAGACGGCGCGGCGGGTGAACTACCTGTCGATGGAGCTGCCGCGTCGTTGAACGACTTGTCGCCACGACCGGTGAGGTCGAACATCAGGGCGACGGACTTCGGCTCCGTCGCGGCCTCGGTGGCGGCGGCTTCGGTCTCGACCGCAGCCTCCGTTTCCGGGGCCGCAGCCTCGGTCACCACAGCTTCGGTCTCGACCGCAGCCTCCGTTTCCGGGGCCGCAGCCTCGGTCACCACAGCTTCGGTGGCCGGAGCGTCGGTGGTCTCGGAATCGCTCCCGCACGAAGCGAGCAGAAGGACGGACGCTGCCGCCAGTGCGACGAATCGCCCAGTTGATCGGATACGCATGGAACACACCTCGGAAGTTGGTGGAAGGCCGGGTCGGCGGCCCCGGGCACGGCGCATGGCCGTCGGTCGGATGAGTGTACGCCGGAAAGCCGGGTCGGGCACGGTCCACGGGCTGAGCGTCCAGCGGCCGCCTTCGAGGCGCCCCTCCCCGGGTCCCTGACGGGGTGTACCGAACGCAGCCACGCCAGCTTGGTGATCTGAACGCGGCGACCGGGACGCTGCCCACGGCGTCGGCCCATCCCTTGGTGGTCCGGCATGGGTATGCGGGCCGAACCACTACCTTCGTCGGCAGTGTCCACGCCCTCTCGCTCGCTTCGTTCGCGCAAACGCGAGGTCCCCGCCGATTTCGACATCGTGGCGGGTCACTACGACCTGCTGGTGAAGCGCAACCCCGGCTACGTCGAGCACTTGGCCCTGTCCGCCGCCCGGCTCGGTCTTGGCGACGGCGGGCGTGGCCTGCGGCTCCTCGATCTGTGCTGTGGGACCGGGCTCTCCACCGCCGGGCTCCTGGCGAGCTATCCCCACGCCGAAATTGTCGGTCTCGATGCTTCGGTCGGCATGCTCGAACTGGCCCGGGCGAAACCGGCGTTCCTCCATACCGGCGTGCACTTCGTCCACGGTGACGCCATGGATCCGGCCGTCGTCGTGGCCCAAGCCTTCGGCGTTGCCCCGGACGACCTGCAACTCGACGGCATCGTGATGGCGTACGGGATCCGCAACATGCCCGACGCCGACGAATGCCTCGCCCGGCTCCTCCCGCTGCTCAAGCCGGGTGCGCCGATCTGCTTTCACGAATACTCGGTCGCCCATTCGCCTCGGTCGAAGGGCACGTGGACGACGGTCGCCTGGGGAATCATCATTCCGTCGGGCTTCATCGCCGCCCGCCACACCCGGATCTACCGCTACCTGTGGCGCAGTGTGCTCGACTTCGACGGCCGGCCGCAGTTTGAGGACCGCCTCCGGCGTCACGGCTTCGACGACGTGCGCACCGAGCCGATGGACGGGTGGCAGAAGGACATCGTGCATTCGTTCCTTGCCCGCCGCCCTGCGGCGACCCACCCGTGACCCGCGCTCCGGGCGGCCGCGACCGACGCGCGGTGCAGATCGTCGGCCCTGACGCCGACGATCGGCCGACCCGAGCGGGTGGCGACCCGGGCCTGCGGGTCACCGTCGTCGGCGGTGGGCTTGCCGGTATGGCCGCGGCGGTGTCGCTGGCCGAGCGGGGCGCGGTGGTGACGGTCCGGGAGGCCGGGCCCGTGCTCGGTGGACGGCTCTCCTCGTGGCCGGACACCCTGAACGACAGCGCCGGTGGCGGAGCGATTCAGATGGAGCGGGGATTCCACGCCTTCTTCCGGCAGTACTACAACGCCCGTGCACTGCTTCGCCGGATTGATCCGTCCCTGTCGTTCCTCCGGGCGTGCGATGACTATCCGCTCTACGGCCCGAACCGCTCGTTCCAGTCGTTCGCCGCGCTGCCCGCGACTCCGCCACTCAACCTCGCCGCGCTCGTGAGGCGCACACCGACGCTGAATCTGGCGGGACTGCGGCGCATCAACGGCGACGCGGCTGCGGAGATGCTGGCCTTCGACGGTGACGATACCTACGCCCGCTTCGACGGGGTCAGCGCCAAGGACTACCTCGATCAGGTCAACTTTCCGGCCGAGGCGCGGCGCATGCTTTTCGAGGTGTTCGCTCATTCGTTCTTCAACCCCGAGGAGGTCATGTCGGCCGGCGAGATGCTGATGATGTTCCACGTGTACTTCTGCGGATCGGCCGAGGGGATCCTTTTCGACGTGTTGGACGGGCCGTTCGGCGAGGCGGTGTGGGCGCCGTTGGAGCGCTACGCCGCGTCGCTCGGCGTGCTGATCACGCTCGGGGACCCGGTCGAGGGTCTCCCCGAACTGGGAGATGGAGAGGCGGTGGTGCTGGCGACCAACCTCGACCCGCTGCGCCGGATCGTCGAGAACAGCCCATGGATCGGACGAGATGATCAGGTGTGGCTCGACAACGTACGCACTCGGCACCAGGCGCCACCCTTCGCCGTGCTTCGGCTCTGGCTCGATCGCGACGTACGTGAGGATCGTGCGCCGTTCGCCGGAACGGCAGCACTCGGCATTCTCGACAACATCTCGTGCGTTCATCGCTACCAGGACGAGGCCCGGAGCTGGGCTCGGCGCACCGGTGGCAGCGTCGTGGAACTGCACGCATACGCCCTACCGTCATCCCACCACCACGACGAGGCACTGGTGCGCCGTGAGCTCCTCGAGCAGTTCCATGGCGTCTACCCCGAGACCCGCGACGCGACGATCCTCGACGAGCGGTTCCTTCTTCGTTCCGACTGTCCGAGCTTCGCGGTGGGCTCCTATGCCGGTCGGCTGCCGGTCATCACCCCGCACCCTCGGGTCGTGCTGGCCGGGGACCACGTTCGTCTGGGGTTTCCGACCGCCCTCATGGAGCGGGCCGTGACCAGTGGGTTCCTTGCGGCGAACGAACTCCTGAGCCCGTTGGGTGTCGCCCCCGAACCGATCTGGTCGGTGCCGACCCGAGGGGTGCTGGCGTCGCTGCAGGCTTGGCAGCGTCGCCGGCGAGACTCCTCCGCGCACAACTGAAAGCGTTTGCGCCTGTCCGTACACTGGTGAGCGGACACGGTGTCCAGGTCCGGGCCACAGCCTGGGAGCGGCGTGGCAGTGGGGGTCGACGTGGAGACTGCGGTGACGGATCGGGCGGCGATCGTGCGATCGTCCGTCGTCGACATCCTCCGCGCGCTGTACCCCGACTGCGACGCCGAAGCGCTCTTCGGCCGGCTACGTGGCGTGAGCGATCGTGCGGGTACAGCACGGGCACCGGAGTTACTCGAGCGTGACCGCGCCGCCGAGCTGGCGCCCGACTGGTTCCAGTCGAACAAGGTGGTCGGCTACGTGGCGTACGCCGACCGGTTCGGCGGTGACCTCGGAGGTGTGGCGAAGCATCTCGACTATCTCGAAGAGCTGGGGATCACCTATGTGCATCTGATGTCGGTGATGCGTCCGCGCGACGCGGAGAACGATGGCGGCTACGCCATCGTCGACTATCGCGATGTTGATCCGCGTCTTGGCACCATCGCCGATCTGCACTCGCTCATCACTGACCTCCACGAACGGAACATGGCGGTGTGCATCGATCTCGTGATGAACCACACCGCCGACACCCATCCTTGGGCCCTCGAAGCGATGGCGGGAGACGAAGCAAAGCGCGCATACTTCCTCACCTACGCCGACCGAGCTGAACCCGATCGCTGGGAGCGCACCCTTCCCGAAGTGTTCCCCACCATGGCACCGGGCAACTTCACGTGGAACGAGGCGATGAGGCGATGGGTGTGGACGACGTTCAACTCCTTCCAATGGGACCTGAACTACGCCAATCCCGACGTGCTCGTCGAGATGCTCGACGTGATGTGTTTTCTTGCCAACCTGGGCATCGACGTGCTGCGGCTCGACGCGGTGGCGTTCACCTGGAAGCGGATGGGCACCAACTGCCAGAACCAGCCGGAGGCTCATCTCATCGCCCAGGTGCTGCGGGCCATGCTGGGCGTCGCTGCTCCGGCGACGATCGTGCAGGCCGAGGCAATCGTCGGACCCGACGATCTCGTGCAGTATCTCGGCGCCTACGGCTCGCGTCAGCGTCGCGAGTGCGACCTGGCGTACCACAACCAACTCATGGTGATGGGGTGGTCGGCGCTGGCGGAACAGAACGTGCGGCTCGCCACCCAAGCGCTCTCGCGCATGTCGCAGATCCCGTCGTGGACCACGTGGTGCACCTATGTGCGCTGCCACGACGACATCGGTTGGGCCGTGACCGATGAAGACGCCGCGCGGGTCGCGTTGTCCGGCAGCGCGCATCGGCGGTTTCTCGCCGAGTTCTATCGTGGTTCGTTCGCCGGGAGTCATGCCTCCGGTGTCGCGTTCTCCGCCAACGATGACACCGGCGACGAGCGGACGTGTGGATCGGCAGCGGCACTGCTCGGAATAGACAGCGCGCGTCGTACAGGGGATCTTGTCGCATTGGATCTTGGGGTCCGCCGCCTGCTGATGTTGTACGGGTTGGCTTTCTCCTTTGGTGGTATCCCTCTCGTGTACATGGGTGACGAACTCGCCTTTGCCAATGACGATACGTACACAGATGATCCTGCCCATGCGGCTGACAGCCGGTGGATCCACCGGCCGATGATGGATTGGTCGGTCGCCGAACTACGGCGGGATCCGGGCACGATCGAAGGTCGCGTCTTTGCCGGGTTCCAGCGGCTCGCCGCTGCCCGAGCGACCGCACCGGCGCTGCGTTCGGGCGGAACCATCGAAGCGTTCTCGACGGGAAGCGATCGGGTGCTCGGCATCCGCCGTTGGCACCCAACCCACGGCCCGGCGCTGATCGTTGCCTCGTTCTCCGCCGAGACGGTGACCATCGCTCCGGTCGGTCCGCCGCCGGCGGGTGATGTGTGGTTCGACGCCCTTCGCAATGAGCGGGTCCGCGGTGATGTGCCGCTCTCGTTGGGCGGCTACGCGATGCGCTGGCTGGTGGTCGCGCCGGAGCACTCTGTCGTGCCCGCGCCCGGCCGACGCTGATTCGCTACGGCTGGCCGGGCCGCCGTCCACGGGCGCGTAGGGCGTAGATGCGCTCGGCGTAGCGGGCGTCGTCACGCCACAGGCGCGTGGCCATACCGGCGATGATCGGCCGCACGGCGGAAGCACCCTTGAGCATCGTGGCGAACCCGGGACGGTCGCTCGTGGCGAGAGTTGCCTCGATGACCGCGGTGCGAGGCGCAACCCCCGGCGCGGCGCGCACGATCGGCGTGGCGTGGGTCTCGACGACCGAGCCAGTTCCCTCACCCCCGGTGATCGTCATGACGATCGTGCGCGGGTCGGGGCAGTCGAAGCGTGCTTCGACCTCGATCCGGTGACGAGGCGTGACCCGGTACGCGACCCGGAGATCGAGTGCGTCGCTGGATGCGGCGAGTACCTCGAGGGAGGCGAAGGCGTAGGGATGGAAATGGACGCCGTGCCACGGGTCGAGGCGGTTGGCGAGCACATCGGCCGGTTCGGCTGTGACATCGCGCCGGATCACGGCATCGAGAAAGCGATCCGGTCGTTTCGTGACGACCGGCGCGTCGGTGGTGTCGTCGGCGCTCGGGTCGAGTTGGATCCACACCAGCACGCCGTCGTCGTGGACCGGCAGCGGAGACCACGACCCCTGGCCGTCGACGCGCCCGCCCGTCGGGCCCGGCAACGCCAACCCATGCCAGGGGCACACGATTCTCCCGGCCCCGTCGACCCGTCCGTCACCTAAATGGGCGCCGAGATGGGGACATGCCGCGGGAGCGGCAGCGACCCCGTCGTCGCCGACCCAGCTCACGAGTTCGAGCCCGTCGACGGTGTGACGCTGTGGTTTGGTCGGCCCGACCCGAAGGCTTCTTCTCGACCCGAGCACGAACCAGCCGCCGCTCGGCTTGGCCAGCGCGTGACGGAGCGCAGACGCAATGCGAGGGCCGTTGGCCTGCTTCCAGTCGGGTTCACGGGGGGGCGGCATCGAGGCCAACGCTAACGGCGGATGGGACCGGCGAATGAGGCGGTCCCCGGGGAGGCGCGAAGCCTCAACCCGGGGACCTCACCGGAGCAGGTGGCGGGAACCTGAACCGGTGTGATCCGTATCGTAGGTGAATCACCTATCGATTCGAAAGGCGATCATCAGGAATCTGGCGCAACCTCGGCGAAGCCCGACACCGACGCCAACGCTGTTGGCGAACGAACCTGGGCGGTGACCCCTGCGCCCAACCGCAGCCGGCGAAGCTCGCCGCCCCGGGTGCACGCCAGAGCGAGATCGCCTACCGATGTCCATGCACCGAACCGAGCGCCGCAGCCGGGGGTCGCCCAGCGTTGCGTCTCGCCGTCGGCCGTGAGACCGATGAGTTCGTCGGTTCGCCGACTGATGACGATCACTCCCGGCCCGGGTCCATCTGATGCATCCGGCCGGACGATCACGTCGGACGGGGTGGTCCCGTCGAGAGCGATCCGTCGCGTGAGCGACAGTCGGCCGTTGTCGAAGCTCCACCAGGAGACGCCGCCCCGCAGTTCCTCGGAAACGACGAGGGTAAAGGGATCGGCGAAGACCGCGGTGCGGGGGCCGGTGCCGGGAGGAAGCCGTTCGGTCCGCAGCAGGCTGAGCGTTCGGGCATCGAAGACGTGGAGCGAATCCGTTCCGAGGTCGGCGGCGATCACGAAGCGATCGTCGGCGGAAACTGCGCTCGAATGGGCGTGCGGACCCCGTTGACGGGTGGCGTCGGGACCGCTTCCCGTCGGAAGCCGCACACGCTTCGCGGCGTTGGGCACGCCCCGGTCGTCGAGCGTGACGCGGGTGATGCTGCCATCGGTGTAACCGGCGACGAACGCCGTTCGGCCGTCGGAGTCGAGGGCCACGTGGACCGGTCCGGCCCCGGTCGTCGCCCGTCCCAGCTCGCGCCATCCCTTCGCCGAGGGCGTGACGGCCGCCAGCACCCGATTGCCGGATCCGGACTCCTTCGTCACGTAGAACACGGGAAGGGTCGGATGGGCCACGACGTAGGTGAGCCCCGGGAGTCGGCCGACGGTGGGGGAGGCCGAGGCGTCTGGCTCGATGACGACCGGACCAGACGATCGGGGCGAGACCGCAAGGAATCGGACGCTCCCGGTCTCGACCGGCGAGGCGCCGAGCGCGTTCCACGAAACGGATGCGGAGGAGACCACGCAGAGGGCTCCGAGTACGCACATCCGTGCCACGCGAACCACCATCAGCGTGCCCGGAGGCTCACGATGACGTTGTTGCGGTCGTCGGCGACGAGCAGCGAACCGTCGGGCAACGGGATCACGCCGACGGGGCCGCCCAGGTTCTGCGTGTCTCCTCCCCGGAGTTCCTTCTCGCCCCAGTCGTCGATGAGAGTGGTGGGCTCACCGTCGGGTCGGCCCTGCGCATCGACATCGAAAGCGATCAGCCGGTGACCGGTGTCGCGGTAGCCGTGGAGCGACACGACCAGCCGGCCGGCAAAACCCGGCGGGGCATTTGCGCCCGTCCAGTAGGTGAGCCCGAGCGGTGCGCTGTGCGCCGGCAGGAGACGGAAGGGCTTCGTCGTCTTCGCGCAAGCGAATGTGCGGAACTCGGGGGACGCGACAGCATTGTCGTAGCAGTGGGGCCAGCCGTAGTCGTTCACCGCAGTGCGGTCGAGCACGTTCAGTTCGTCGTGAGGGAGGGTCTCGTCGTCGAGCTTCGGATCTGCCGCGGTGATGTCATCGCGGCTGTTCTCGACCTGCACGAGGGTCCCCGAGCGGTGCTCGGCCAGCCCCATCGAGTTCCGCAGCCCCCGGGCGACGAGCGACCACGGGCCGACCCGACCTTCGGGCCACGTCATCGAGTACCGCCGAACCACCGCAACAGCGTTCGCTCCGACCGTCGTCGGACACACCTTGGCACCCTTGGACTTCTCGCAGTTGTTGGTGTCGGACCCGAGGCTGACCAACAGCGAACGATCCTGGGTGAAGAGCAATTGGGTGAGCGGATGGAGGCCGCGAGCGGGAAGACGGGACGTTGTCGAGCGTCCGCCGATCACATCAACGCGAGTCGGCTTGTCGACCGTCGGATCGAACCGGAACACCGAACCGGCGACCCCGACGTAGGCCTTCCCGTCCGGGCCGAGCGCCATGCCGAACGGGCGGTCGAGGCCGGAGAACACGACCCTGCGGCGCCATGTGCCCGAGCTGTCTCGGTCCAAGCGGGAGAGCCGGCCCTTCCCCTTCGTCCAGCTGAACTCGGTCACGAAGACCCGGTTTTCACTCGTCGAGAGGAGCCCGCGGGGTGCCTGGAGCCCCGAGGCCACGACCGTCATCGCCAGAGATGGATGGACCCGCACGTCGAGGGTCCGTGGCCCTTCGGCCGACGCCGACCCCGCCACCACTGCGAGTGCCGTGACCGTGGCGGCCAGCACGGCAGCCTTCCTCATGATCGGTTGCCGACAAACGTGACGCCGGATCCACCCTCGCTCGACCACTCGCCCGTGGGGTTGCGCAGCAGCGTGGTCGACGAAGGCACGAGGGCGAGGGCGTTGGATCCGGCCAGACGCAGCGTGCGGGCGCGCCGGTCGGCGAGCCAGGTGTCGCTGCCGGGGAGGATCGCCAAGCCGGTCACGAGTCCGAGTCCGATGGTGAACGCGCCGCCGCGGGGGTCGAGCATCGGATCGCCGAACGCCGACGCGGCCGCGCCTTCGGCGATGATCGGCACACCCCGGGCGAACGCGTCGAGCACCGCGGCCCAGGCAGGAGATCCCGCCATCACCGATCGGAGATGGAGCGGCTGGCCGCCGGTGAACAGGAGCGCCTCGGCCGACGCGATCAGGGCCACATGCCCGGGGTCGTTCGCATCGTGGCGGGTGAGTACCCCACTGGTCGTGACGGCGACGCCGAGCGGGGCAAACCACGCGACCGCCGAAGCCGTGGCCGACGCAGGGTCCTCGAACGCCGCAGCGGTCGGCACCACGGTGAGCGTCCGTGCCGTGCCGAGCACGCGCCGGGCGACGTCGTGGCTGGCCAGCCACCCGGAACCCCCGTGCAGGGCCAGCCATCCGGTCGTTGGTGCGTTCACCCGAGCCTCCTTCTCTCATTCGTCGCCGACTTCATGTGAGGCGTCATGGGCACGCATCTCGACTTGCGGGACGCTAGTGCCTCGCGTCTACGGTTCCCTGATGGCATCGACACCGGAGACCACCGCCACACCCGAGGAATCGCTGCAACCGTCGGGTTTCCGCACGGTCGGGATCGTCGGCTCGGGCATCATGGGCGCGGGCGTGGCCGAGGTCGTCGCCCGGGCCGGATTCGACGTCATCGTCGCCTCCCGGAGCCAAGAACGCGCCGATGAGACCGCGGCGTCGTTCGCATCATCGCTGAACCGCCAGGTCGAACGAGGCAAGCTGACCCTCGACGAACGCGACGCCGCGCTGGCTCGGCTCTCGACCACCAATGACATGCACAACCTGGCGGGATGCGATCTCGTTCTCGAGTCGATCGTGGAGGATCTCGAGCGCAAGCGAGACGTGTTCGGGGTGCTCGACGAGGTGTGCCAGCCGAGCGCGATCCTGGCCACGAACACGTCGACGCTTCCGGTCGTCGAGCTCGCCATGCGGACTACTCGGCCTCAGCTGGTATGCGGGATCCACTTCTTCAACCCGGCGCCGGCGATGTCGCTCGTCGAAGTCGTCAACCAGATCACCGCCGCGCCCACGACGGTCGTTCGGGCACAGGCGTTCGCCCGGGAGTGCGGGAAGGACCCCGTGGTGGTGAAGGACCGTGCCGGATTCATCGTCAACGCCCTGCTGTTCCCCTACCTGAACAACGCCGTGCGCCTGCTGGAGAACGGTGTCGCCAGTCGCGACGACATGGACAAGGCGATGAAGGGCGGCTGCGGGTTCCCAATGGGCCCGTTCGCACTCCTCGACCTGGTCGGCATCGACACGAGCGCGGCCATACTCGAAGCCCTCTTCACCGAGACCCGCGATCCCCACGTGTCGCCCCAGCCGTTGCTCCGGCGCATGGTCACCGCGAACATGCTCGGCCGCAAGACCGGCGTCGGCTTCTACGACTACCCGAAGCGTTCATAGGCGCGCTCCGGCTCCCAACTGCCCTGCGACACCGCCGGGTCGTCCGCCGCACATCGGTCCGGCTGTGCCGCACATCGGTCCGAAACACCCGTTCGCGCCGAGAATATTGCCGATGTGCGGCAGGGGTTAGGTGATGTGCGGCGGAGCGGGTTGGATCTGTGGCGCTCTTGGCAGGACAGGACCGGCTGACGCGGCAGTATCGTCGTCCGGGCGATGGAATGTGGTCACTGCCGCTCGGAAAACCCCGCCAACTTCCGACACTGTGGATCGTGCGGACAGCGTCTGGCAGCGACTCCCTGCGACGCGTGTGGCTTCGTCACGCCGGTGCCGTTCTCGTTCTGCGGGAACTGCGGGACCGCCCTCGACCTGCATCGCGCGAGCTCTCCGGAGGAGCGCCGTCTGGTCACGGTGCTCTTCGCCGACGTTGTCGGCTTCACCAAGCTCGCTGATGACACCGACCCCGAAGACATCGCCCGGGTGATCGATGCGGCGTTCCGCCAGCTCAGCGATGTCGTCACCGACCACGGCGGCACGATCGACAAGTACATCGGTGATTCGCTCATGGCGGTGTTCGGGCTCGCCCAGGTCCACGAGGACGACGCCGAACGCGCCGTCGCCGCTGCGCTCGCCATGCAGCGGACCGAAACCGGTCTCGGATTCGCCATCGGGGTCAACACGGGCGAGGTCATGGCCACGGCGCTCGCTGGAGGGTCGGTCACCGTGATGGGTGACCCGGTGAACGTAGCGGCGAGGCTGGAGAAGGCAGCCAAGGAGGGTGAGGTATTGGTCGGCCCCGTCACCTACGAGCTCACTGCAGGCCGCATCCACTATCGCGAGCGCCCGCCGATGACGCTGAAGGGCAAACGCGAACCCGTCGAGGTGCACCAGGCCATGTCGCTGCGCGCCCAGAGCCTTTCGGTGACGGCCGACGCCGTGCCGATGGTCGGCCGCGTCGAGGAGCTCGACTTCTTGCTGTCGCAGTGGAAGCGGGCGGCATCGCTTCGACGTCTCGGTGCCGTGTTGTTGACCGGCGATGCCGGGATCGGCAAGACCCGACTGCTCGACGAACTGATCGACCGGGTCGGCGACGAGGCCCTCGTCATCCGTTCGTGGTATCCCCCCTACGGCGGCGCCGGCGGGGTGCGGGTCGGCGGCGACCTGCTCGCTCAGCTCGGCCCGAGTACCGACGAGGCGGTCGACCGACGCGTCCGCTCGCTCGGCGGCGACATCGATGCGTCACTTCTCGAGATCGACTCGGCGGCGTTGCGCAAGGAACAGGTCTGGGCTCTTCGTCGCCTCGCCGAGATGCGTGCCACCGAGCGTCCGATCCTTGTTGTGATCGAAGACGTCCACATGGCCTCCACCAGCATCGAGTTCCTCACGAGCTTCATCGCCCAGGTGGTCGAACTCCCGATGCTCGTCGTGCTCGCCGGCCGCCCGGAAGGCCGTTGGCTGACGAGCTTCGCCATGGCCAGCACGTTGCGGCTGCGCTCGCTCACCCTTGAGGGTTCGCGGATCCTTGCCCGCCTCTGGCAGCCCGACTCGGAGCCCGATCCTGCGCTGTTGGCATGGGCCGCCGGCAACCCGTTGTTCCTGCGCGAGCTCCTCGCCTTCGCCGTTCTTCACGGACCGGAGTCGGTGGAGCGCCAGCAGTGGCCGGTGAGCCTCCGCTCCGTGCTCGCTGCTCGCCTCGACACGTTCTCTTCCGCGGAGCGGGCGGCGTTGCAGGACTTCGCGGTAATCGGTGACACCGCCACGGTGGAGCAGCTCGTGGCGCTCGGTGGGTCCAGCATCGCCGAAGGGATCAGCGGTCTCACCAACGCCGGTGTCGTGCGGCATCGACCCGACGGAACCTTGCGCATCACCGAGCCGCTCCTCCGAGAGGTGGCTTACGAGACGATGCCGCGTACGACGCGTGTCGAGCGCCATCGGCGGATGGTCGAGCTGTCGACCGACCTCGACGACCGTGCCCGACACCTCAGCCGGGCGAGTGAGCACGCTCCCGAGGACGGAGAACTTCGAACACGGGCAGCCGAAGCACTTGCCGCAGCCGGGCTCGAGGCGCTGGCGCGGTCGCGGCGCCCCGAGGGGATTGCGTCGCTCCGGCACTCCGTCGCTTTGGGGCAGCGTGATCCGCACACGCTGCTCGAGCTTTCCCGGGTGCTCATCGAATCGGACAAGACCGAGGCAAGACGTCTGCTGGAGCTCTTCCCCGAACCGAGCGGTGATGCGCGTATCGACGCCGAGCGGGTGCTCGTTCGCGCCAACGCTCTCACCGACGACGATCTCCCTTCAGCTCTCGTCACCTTCGACGATGCCGCAGCGCGGTGGTCGGCGATCGGAGACCGGGTGAAGGAGGCCTGGTCGCATTCGAACAAGGGTGTCGCGCTGGCTCTCGGCGGACGGATGGGGGAGGCCGACGGGGAGTTGGTGAAGGGTCTCGAGCTGTTCCGTGCCGAATCCAACCGTTCCGGCGAGCTCGCCACCGTGAGCTTCCGGGCCTTGGTTCGTCCCGATCATCCGGAGGTGGAGACCTGGCTGCAGAACGGTCTGGCCTACGCCCTCGAGCTCGGCGATCGGTCGAAGCATGTGGCTGCCCTCACCGCGCTGCAGTGGCACAGCTACCTGACCACCCGCCTCGGGGGCGCGGCGGAGACGATGACAGCGCGCGCCTGGATCGATGAGCACCTCGCTCTGACGAAGTCGCTCGGCTGGACCGATTCGATGCTGCAGGGTCTGTGCCTGAAGGCGAGCCTGCTGCACAACGACGGTGACGTCGTGGGCGCCCGCGCGGCCGCGGAGGAAGCACATGCCGTAAGCACGCATAGTTCATCGGGCGAGCGTGCACTGCTGGCGGCAGTTGACGCATCGCTGGACCCGGGACGGCCGTTCCGTCGGATCGATGGGATCGACCCCTTCTCGTCATTGGCTGCCGTGATCCAGATGGAGACAGCCCTGTTCGAGGGACGCTTCGGCGAGCTTGCCGCAGCCAACTTCATCCCCGGACACGAAGGCCTCGGACGCCATCAGGCCATCGTCGGCTACGTTCCTGCTGCTGCCGGCCTGGCGTCGATCGGTGACCTCGACGGCGCCGAGCGTCTGGCCAGCCTGGTGATCGACTCGGCGAACCGATCACGCCGTGATCTACCGCGGATCGCCGCAGAGGCCGTCCTCGCCGAGTGCCGCATCCGACGTGGAGATCACGTCGACGTCCTGCCGACAAGCGTTGGCGGGCTCGCCGGTGCGCTCGTACTCCGCGCCCAGGCCTGGGCCGAGGTCCCCGGGGCGTATGAAGCGTTGGCTGCGGTAGCCAACCGCCTGCGGGCGCCGGGATTGATCGCGGACATCGACGAGATCGTCGGTGCCGGTCGTTGAGTGCGAAGGGAACACCGGCGACGCAGATTGCTGCTGCGGCAGGGGTCGCGTACACGCTGCACTCCTATGACCATGACCCGGGTGTCGCGTCCTACGGCCTCGAAGCTGCCGAGCGGATGGGTGTTTCGCCGAAGCGAGTCGCGAAAACCCTTGTCGCCTCGGTGACGCGCAACACCCGCCCCGAATTGGTCGTCGGTGTCGTGCCGGTCGATGGGCAGCTCGATCTCAAGGCACTGGCTGCGGCGGTCGGTTCGAAGCGGGCCGAGATGGCGCCACCGATCGACGTGGAGCGCACGACCGGATACGTGCTCGGGGGTGTGTCGCCGCTCGGTCAGCGCAAGAAGCTCTCCACGGTGATCGACTCCTCGTTGCTCGAGCACGACACGGTGTTCGTCTCAGCAGGACGGCGGGGTCTCGAGATCGAGTTGTCGCCGCACGATCTCGTCACGGTGGCATCGGCGGCGGTGGCGGCAATCGTGACGTACGCCTCGCGGTAGCTGTAGTGAACCGACCCATCGTCGACGCACGGCGCGTCGACTTCGCCGGGGAACTGACCGTCTCTCACTGCCCCGCCGGGGCACCGCTCACCTCGTCGTGGTCCTTCGTGGTCACGAGTTGATCGAAAGGAACACCATGAACACCTCTATCCGTCCGCTTGCCCTCGTCACCGGTGCTTCCGGTGGCATCGGCGAAGAGCTCGCCCGTGAGCTTGCCGCCAAGGGCCACGATCTCGTGCTCGTCGCCCGATCCACCGGGAAGCTCCAGGGACTCGCCGACGACCTCTCGGCGAAGCACTCCATCGCCGCCCACGTGCTCACTGCCGACCTTGGCCACGCCGGCGCCGGTCACGCGCTCGCGTCGGAACTGAAGGCGAAAGGCCTCGACATCGATGTGCTGGTCAACAACGCCGGCTTCGCCGACTTCGGCGAGATGTGGAAGGCCGACGCCCCGAAACTCGACTCGATGATCGCCCTCAACATGGCCGTGCTCACCGAGCTCATGCACGACCTGATTCCGTCGATGGTGTCGCGGGGACGCGGCCGGGTGATGAACGTGGCGTCGACTGCAGCATTCTTCCCGGGCCCGTTGATGGGGGTGTACTACGCCACCAAGGCCTATGTACTCAGCCTCAGCGAGGCGACGCACGAGGAGCTCAAGGGCACCGGAGTGACCGTCACGGCCCTGTGTCCCGGGCCGACCCAATCAGGCTTCCAGGCCGCCGCATCGTTGGAGCACTCGAAGCTGTTCAAGGGGCGTGCGTTGCCGACGGCGCAGCACGTCGCCGAGCTCGGTGTCGCGGCGATGCTCAAGGGCAAGCCGGTCGCGGTGATCGGCGCCAAGAACAAACTGTCGGTCATGAGCCCCCGGTTCATGCCCCGTTCCCTCGTCCCGGGCATGGTCAAGCGGGCTCAGGCCGCCTCGCACTGAGCGGCCAGGCCGGACGCCCATCGCGTTGGCAACGCACGAATCCCGAGCGCTACGTTCGGCGTCGCAGAGCAACAGCGCTCTTCCGAAGGGACCCAGAATGACCGACGGCTTCTGCAACCCGGGGTTCGGTGCCGTCAAGGCTGCATTCGACGTCAACTTCGCCCGAGGCGACGACATCGGCGCGTCCGTCGCGGTGATTCACCGAGGCGAGGTTGTCGTTGACCTGTGGGGTGGCCACACCGACGCCACGAAGTCCACCGAGTGGGGTCGCGACACACTCATCAACGTGTGGTCGACCACGAAGACGATGACCGCGCTCTGCATGGTCATACTGATCGATCGAGGCGAACTCGATCCCGATGCTCCTGTCGCCAAGTACTGGCCCGAGTTCGAGGCCAACGGCAAGGGCAACGTGCTCGTCCGCCACATCATGAGCCACACCGCCGGCCTGCCCGGATGGGACGAGAAGATCGACGTGTCGGTCCTCTTCGATTGGGATCGTGCGTGCGCATTGCTTGCTGGCCAGGCGACGTGGTGGGAGCCGGGCACCGCGTCGGGTTATCACGCCACGTCCCAGGGGTTCTTGTGCGGTGAGGTGGTGCGTCGCATTACCGGACACTCCCTCGGTGAGTTCTTCGCCCGCGAGGTGGCGGGGCCGACCGGCGCCGACTTCCACATCGGCACCTCCCAGGCGCAGGACCACCGCGTCATCTCGGTGATCCCACCCGAGCCGACCGCTGGTCTTGCGGCCCTTCCGGCGGACGCGGTGATCCCGCCCGAGTTCGAGATCGCCCACCGCACCTTCACCAACCCCCAGATGCAGGCCGGGGTGTCGTTCACCATCCCGTGGCGGCGCGCGGAGTTGCCGGCTGTCGGCGGTCACGGCAACGCCCGTTCCGTTGCGGTTGCCCAGCACGCGGTATCGCACGGTGGCCTGGCGTTCGGGCGGCGGATCCTGTCACCGAACGCCACCGACGTGATCTTCCGGGAGCAGTACAACGGCGTCGACCGGGTTCTGTTCTCGCCCCTCCATCACGGCATCGGCTACGCCCTGCGCGGCGAGTTACAGGCACTGCCGTCGGCCAGAGCGGTGTGGTGGGCCGGATGGGGCGGGTCGTTGTGCGTCAACGACCTCGACCAGGGCTTCACCTTCGCCTACGTGATGAACCGGATGCTCCCCGGCACCTTCGGCGACCACCGCTCCGCCGGTCTGCTGACAGCGCTCTACCGATCCCTCGGCTGAGGCGGGGTCTCCGCCCGCGTGGGATTCCGTCGCCCGGGCGCTTCGTCGCCCCCGGGTTGGATTGTTCCGCGCGCTGAGTGATCGGGGAGAATGGTGTCATGCGTGAACGCGACCAGCCGTGGGTGATGCGGACGTATTCGGGTCACTCAACCGCCCGGGCGTCGAACGCTCTCTACCGAACCAACCTGGCCAAGGGGCAGACCGGCCTCTCGGTGGCGTTCGACCTGCCCACGCAGACGGGGTACGACCCAGGTGATCTGGCGGCCAATGGCGAGGTCGGCAAGGTCGGTGTGCCGGTCGTGCATCTCGGCCACATGCGTGAGCTATTCACCGACATCCCGCTCGAGAAGATGAACACGTCGATGACCATCAATGCCACCGCCGCGTGGTTGCTCGGTCTCTACGTGGCCCTGGTCGGCGGCTCTGGCAAGGGGCCCGGCCAGTTCACCGGCGTGCACGCCGTCGCGGTTGGACCACAGGGTCGGATCTTCGC
>JANOHI010000151.1:0-28523 GCA_031406385.1 Acidimicrobiia bacterium | reverse complement strand
CCGATCGGTCACGGGGCGGAGAACGCCGCTGTGGCCACTTCCTTGGCCCAGCCGTAGTCGGCCTTGCCGTTCGGAGCGCGCTTCACCTCGTCCACGATGAGCACCTGCTTCGGCGCCTTGTACCCGGCGAGCTCAGCCTTCACGTGGGCAATCAAGGCCGCCGGGTCAACCGCCGCCGCCGAGTGTACGGACGCAACAGCGACCACTCGCTCACCGAACTTCTCATCGGGCATCCCGACGACGAGGCAGTCGAACACCGCGTCGTGACGCTTCACCGACTCCTCGACCTCCTCGGGGAAGACCTTCTCCCCTGCGGTGTTGATGCAGTTGGAGCCCCGCCCGAGCAGCGTCAACGATCCGTCGGCGTTGATCAGCGCCATGTCGCCGGGGAACGAGTAGCGCACCCCATCGACCAGCTTGAACGTGCGATCGGACTTGGCCTCGTCCTTGTAGTAACCCATCGGGGTGTTGCCGCCGGCGGCGACCATGCCGATCTCACCGGAACCGGGGACGACGGGACGCATCACGCCGGTTTCGGCATCCTCGATGAACACCTTGGTGGTCTCGCTCGCGGTGAACTTCGCCGTTTCCGTGGACATCTGGCGGTTGGTCATCGTCATGCCCATCGACGCCTCCGACGAGCCCAGAGCGTCGACCAGCGCGAAGTCGCCGTGCACCAGCAGTTCGGCCTTCATCTCGCTCGACCACATCACGCCGGCCGACATGATCAGCTTCAGCGCCGACGTGTCGTAGGGACTGCCTCGTTCCGCTGCGGCGTCGAGGGCTCGGACCATCGGTTTGGCGAATGCGTCGCCGACGATCACGGCCATCGTGATGTGCTCGTCGCTGACCGCGCGCCAGAACTCGTCGGCGTCGAAATTGCGGCTTTCGAGGAGCACGCAGGCGGCCCCGAGGTGCGCAGGAAGGAACGCGCCGAGCCAGACCCCGGTTCCGTGCATCAAGGGGCATGCGGGAGTCGCCTTGGGCAGCGTGCCCCCGATCTGCTCCCGGAATGCCTTGACGAACGGCGCGATCGCCGCGGCGTTCGCCGGCGGAGGCACTTGGGCGAGGATGGGGTAGCCCAGCAGGAGCCCGCCGCAGAATCCGCCCATCTGATACATGACGCCCTTGGGCATGCCGGTCGTGCCGCCGGTGTAGAGCATGTAGAGGTCGTCTTCGGAGCGGGTGATTCGCGACGCCGGTGCGGTGGACATCACGTCGGCCCAGGCGTGGGATCCCGGAAGCGGCGCCTGTCCGCCCTCGTCGTCGACCTCGATCCACAGCTTGACCTGGGGCGCCTTCTCCTTGACCCGGGCCACGCGATCGGCCAGTGACGCGTGGTACACGAGCACTTCCATGTCGGCGTTGTCGATCAGGTAGGCGAGCTCGTTGTCGAGGTAGCGGTAGTTGACGTTGATCGGGACCAGGCGCTCCTTGAACGCCCCGTACTGGGCGATGAGGTATTCCGGCGAGTTGTACAGGTACATCCCCAGCTTGGCCTGCCCGGTGACCGGGGTGCTCGTCTCCCCGCCGATCCCGTGGCTCCGGAGAAACCCGGCGAACCGGGCGGCTTGGTCGTCGAAATCAGTCCAATTGAGCCGACGCGGACCCTGCACGACGGCGTCGGCGTCACCGATGGCGTCGGCGAGTGATTCCCAGACAGTGGCGAAGTGCATCTCCATAAATCCATAGTCGCACGCGCCGGAAACTTGTGACTACCGTCACCGCAAACACGTGAAACGCAGGAGCGATCCGGTCGATGGTCCATCAGACGGAGATCGTCGAGGAGCGTCCACCGGAAGGCGGTCTCTCGGGCCCTCGCCGCGTTTCCAGTACCGGGCGCGTTACCGGCTGATGAACGAGAGTCACCCTCATGAAGTTGTCACGGAGGTGGGTCTACATTCGAACCATGTCCCGTTCTCTCGGTATCCACCGGTAATGGCCGCCCCCGTTGAGCAGGTCGGCGTCATCGTCGCCTGCCCCGTGTGCGGCACCGATGTGTTGCAGAAGACGATGATCCCCCTCGGTGTGGTCGACGGCGTGATCTCGTATTCCTGCGTGCCGTGCGCCCGCAAGCTCGTCACCACCGGGACCGCGTCGGGATGAGGCGCATCGCTGCCATCGTCGGGGTGGCGTTGAGCGGCATCGTGCTGTCGGCATGCGCAACGGAACAGACAGACAATGCGAACTGGCTGGTGAACAGCCAGGAACGCACCTACGTGGAAATCCCCACGACCTTCAAGCGGTTCACTGCGAACCCTTACCGGGTCGACAAGCTTGACCGCAGCGCCGAGCGCATCGGCGGAATCGGACGCAATCCGGCGAACTGGGTGGTGGTCTTCGACAGCGCGAAGAAGCCGAAAATCGAGAACTTTGACATGGAACGTCCCAACTCGCTGGTCGGGATGGTGGCCGTCTACACGCTGGGCAACGACTGGACGCAGACCCCGAGCTTTCGCAACGGGGTGAACATCACCGCTCTGCGGACCTACCCGTTCGGCGCCAGCGGGGGCCTCGATGCGGTCTCAGAGTTCAACGACGGCAATCCCGATGTCGAACTGATCTCCTACGCCGAGGAGGCCGGCAAGAACGGCATTCGCGGCATCAAGGTCCGTTTCAATCAGCGGATCAGCGAATCGCAATGGGTCACGGTCGACCAGCAGGCGTTCACCAACCGTGACACCACGAAGCTCTACGTCCTCACCATGAAGTGCGCGTCCACGTGTTTCAAGGCGAACTACGACACCGCACGCAAGATCTCGTCTTCCTTCACCGTCCAGAAATGAGCGAACTCCGATGACCTCCCCCACGTTTCCGACAGTGATTCCCTACACCCCGCCGCCATCGGTCGTGCCGAAGGTGCGGCGAAAGCTCCTGTTCTTCGATCGCGCCAAACTGATCGTCGGGCTTGTGGTGCTCTTCGCATTCTTCGTCTCGAAGTACCACGCCGACGTCCCGTACGTCACCTGGAACGGGGCGTTCCAGCACGTGCTTCGGAACAGTTGGTTCCTCCTTGCGCTCGCCGGCGTCGAGATGCTGCGCCAGATCCACTACCTCGTCTCGGAGAAGGCCGCCGGCTACAACCATTTCTGGTCGTACAAGATGTTCGGCGGCTGGGACCGGTTCTGGTCACGACGGAACCCGTGGTTGCGTTTCCGTCTCCAGCGCATCGTGAAGACCCTGATGGTCATGGCCGTGATCTTCTGGATCCTGTCGGCCACCTGGAACGTGTCGTTCCTTCAGGCCATCAACGATGCTCCCTCGCGCATCGTGAGCATCATGTTCGGCTCCGAGCAGCGCCTGCCGTTCATCTTCACCATCATGATGACACTGCTGTTTTCTGTCGGCCAGTTCGCCGCCATCTTCTGGTTCATGAGCCGTGGCGGCACCGACATCCTGCTCCCCGAAGAAGTGGAGACCCGCTTCACCGATGTGTGGGGCCAGGACAAGGTGCTCGACAAGGTCAAGGAAAACATCGCGATGTTCGACAAGCCCGACGAGATCGAGGCCAAGGGCGGCCATGTCCCGGGCGGCATCTTGTTGTGGGGACCGCCAGGCACCGGCAAGACCCTCATCGCCAAGGCCATCGCCGGGGAAACCGGCAAGCCCTACGTCTTCGTCGACCCGGGCGCATTCCAGAACATGTTCATGGGCGTCGGCATCCTCAAGGTCAAAGGGTTGTACCGCAAGCTCCGCAAGCTCGCTCTGCGCCATGGCGGCGTCATCGTGTTCTTCGACGAGGCCGACGTGCTCGGCAGCCGAGGGTCCGCCGTTGCCGGCCGCCAATCCACTCCGCAGGTCGTCGAGGGTTACCAGTGCCTCGCCGCTCGGGCATTCGGCTATGAGATGCACGATCATCATCAGGCCGCCGCATCGGCAGTACCGGCCGAAGGGCGCCCCGGCCTGCTGCCCGAAAAGGTCCGCATCGTGATGGGCGGCATGGGCGGCGGCGGCATGGGCACGCTCCAGGCGCTGCTCACCGAAATGAGCGGCCTCGAGAAGCCGAAGGGTTTTCTGGCCCGGCGCATCCGGAAGTTCTTGACGATGCCATCGAAGAAGCCACCGAAGTACCGGATCCTCACGATCATGGCCACCAACGCTCCCGACGTCTTGGACCCGGCGCTGCTTCGCCCCGGACGTCTCGACCGCATCTTCAAGGTCGACTTCCCGACCATGGAAGGTCGGATTCGGACCTACGAGGGATACTTCAGCAAGGTCAAGCACGTGGTCACTGCCGAGCAGGTGCGCCGCCTTGCGCTGATGTCATCGGCCGCCAGCGGCGCCGTCATCAAGGACATTGTGAACGAGTCGCTGATCGTGGCCTTGCGTGAGGGTCGAGACACTGTCACGTGGCCCGACGTGCTCGCCGCTCGTGCGCTGAAGGTCCACGGCATGCCTGATGAGGTGCATCCCATGGCCCTCGAGCGCCACGCGGTCGCCATCCACGAGGCCGGCCACGCGGTTGCGATGGTGAAGCTCTACAAGCGTTACATCATCGATGTCGCCACGATCGAGCCTCGGGGCAACGTCGGCGGCTTCGTCAGCCCGGTCCCCATGGAAGAGCCCGGTTTTCCATGGCGCCGCGAGAACGAGAACCGCATCATCGTCTCGCTCGCCTCGCTAGCCGCCGAGCGTCATTTCTTCCGCGGTGACAACTCGGTCGGTGTCGGCGGCGACCTCGGCAGTGCCACCGGCACCGCTCGCTGGATGGAGGGCCGCTCGGCGATGGGTGATTCGTTCACCAGTTTCACCGAATTGGTGGCCGGCGAGTCGTCGAAGGGTGACTTCGACCAGCGGGTCGAGCGTCGCCTGCAGAACCTCTACGCCCAGGCGCTGTCGCTGGTGAAGGAGAACGAGCAGTTCGTGCTGGCCGTGGCCCACGCTCTGGAGGAGCACAAGACGATCTCCGGAGAGGATATCGAGGCGATCTTCGCTGGCGCAAAGGGTCCTGCGGTCGACGGCGCGTGGTATCACACGCCTGAGTTCCGCTTCGTCTACGACCGCTACCACGACGCGGCGATCGGAGCTCATGAGTCACAGGGCAAGCTTGATATGCAGCTCCCGAAGCCGGGTTCGCTGGTTGTCGTCGGTACCGATGGCTCGCTGCACCAGTGGGGTGGCGCCGCCGCCCCCGATCACGCCCTGCCGCCCGCCCCGACCAACAACGAACTCACCCCCGGCACCTGACGACTGGGAGGCAAACCTCCACGCCGCTGGGAGAGAGGTTGCCCCCATCTATGGGGGCAGAACACCTCCCAGGAGCGATGGGAGGTGTTTTCCCGGCTGAGCACCTTGCAAGCGCCCGGTCCCTCGGACCGGGCGGCTTCGCGTCAGGACAGATCTTCGGGGAGGTCGTCGGGAACAACGAGCGGAGGCGCCGCCGACGGCGCGTTCGGCGCAACCGGCACGGGAGCCGCCGGGACGGTGTCACCCACCTCGGCGGCGCGTTGGGCGTTGATGATGACCGTGCCGCCCGGCATCGTGACAAGGCGTGATGCACCGTTCTGGGCGGTGTTGCGATTAATCCAGTCGTAGACGCTCTCGCCCGTATCGACCACCGGTCCGGCTTCATCTCGCAGTCGGCGCAGCGATGCCTTCCGATCGACGCGCCAAGGTCCAACGCGCAGGCTCAGGTAGGCCGCCGCGCCCAAGGGGATCGGCAACCAGTAGGCGGCGAGCCGGTAGGAGTTCACGCCAATGGCGTTTGTCGCCGACGGAACCCCGAAGAACGTGAGCATCGTGGTCAGGGTCACCTCGATGACGCCGAGCCCACCAGGAGTGATCGGAATCGCAGCAAGCACGTTGGCGATACAGAACGCCACGATGAGGGAGTCCGGACGCACGCTCGCGCCAAACGCCCGGAGGAAGACCCACAGCGCGCTGGCGTCGAGCAGCCAGTTCGCCAGCGACCATCCGACGAGCCGCAGCAGCGTTCGACGGTTCGTTGCCAGGAGGCGGATCCGTCCGCCCAGTCGGCGGATCACATCGCTGACCACGGCCGGATCGACGAAGGAGAACCGCCTGGCCAGTCCCTGGACGATGCGGTCAGCCCGCTCGGCTCCGCGAACCAGGAACACCACGACGACGCCGAAAGCGCCGAGAACAAAGACACCGACAAGCGCAACCGAGACGTAGAGCGGGTTGACGCCACTGATCGGGATCGAGATGAGCAGCGTCGACCAGAGCAACAGGTTCAGCACGACCGCCGATCCGAGACCCGCAGTTGCGAGCGCGAAGCCGGCCGACGACGGTTCGACGCCGGCGAGCGTCAGGAGCCGGTACCCGAGCGCCGTGCCGGCAGCACTTCCACCTGGGACGACATTCGTCACTGCCTTGGTGGCGAGCTGGATACGGGTCAGCGTTGGCGCCGTGATGTGAGAAGGGGTGAGGGCTGCCTGGGTCAGTTTCGAGTAGGCGAACAACGCCGCCAGTTCAAGGCCGAGGCCGAGAAGGAGCAGCGCCGCATTGACCGTCCGAAGTTGACTGACCGCCCGTCCGAAGCCGGCGATCTGGGGAAGGACGATGTAGTTGAGCAGGAAGATCGCCACAATGACCTGCACGGTCCGGGTCATCCGGCGACGCAGTGGCGATTTCGGGGCGCGTCGGCGACGGGGGGTCGCGCCAGCAGACTCGACCGGCGCGGGCTCGGTGAGGCGATCGGCTGACGCCGAGTCGGTGAGGTTCGTCGGAGCCACTACCGCTCATGCTTGTCGAAAATGGGCGGGCAGAGGCGCACTGTGCCCGCTCCGACGCCGAGCGGTGACCGCCCGGGGGCGCGCCGCGGGCCGACCGGATCGATGTTGCCCTCCGACGCGGGTCGACACCGCACCGGGAGAGCCCTTCGGCCGAACGCGAATCTCAGGCCTTGGGGGTCACCGCAATCGCGTCGACGACGAAGACGAGGGTCTCGTTGGGTCCGATCTTGGCACCCTGCCCGGCGGCGCCGTAGGCCTTGTCCGGAGGGATGACCAGTTGGCGGCGGCCGCCCTGCTTCATGCCGACCAATCCCTCGTTCCATCCGGGGATGACAGCGGCCTGGCCGACGTTCTCGACGGTGAACGGTCCCCGCCCCCACGACGTGTCGAACTCTTCCTTTGTGGACCACGACACCCCGACGTAGTTCACGGTGACATTCGATCCGGCGGTGACTTCAGGTCCGGTGCCGACGACGAGATCGGTGGACTGAAGTGCCTTCGGGGGCGGACCGGCGGGCACGGCGACCTTCGGCTTGGTGGCGATAGCAGCTGGGAGGCTCACCGCGACCGTGGTGGTCGGAGCCGCGGTCGTGGTGGACGGCGTGGCGATGGTGGTGTCGGCGCTCTCGTCGCTGTTGCCGCGTGTGAGGATCGCAAAGATCGCCAAGAGGGCGACGAGGGCCGCAATGACATAGGCGATGCGCTTCTGCGTTGCGCGTGAGCGCTGCTTGCCTTCGATGACCTTGGCCTCGGCGAGCTTTTGGGCTCGCAGGGCGTCTTGACGCTGTCGTTTCTCATTTGCCACGGCTGACAACGCTACGCCACGGACCAGCCCCGCGAGGGACGATCAACGCCCGGGTCCGCGTTTCTTCGGCCGGAGGCGGTTGAGGACGAATCGGCCGGCGTCGACCTGTGCGGTCATCGGGCCGGGCCAGATCGAGGACATGATGAATCCCATGACCCTGGAAATAGTCAAGCGCGACGGCCATCCCGATTTCCTGGACCTTCCGTGGGGTGTGTCGCTGCGCCGATGGCGGACGCCCCGTCTGGTCGACGTGGCGCGCGGTCTTTCCCGTCACGTTGTGCGCTTCGTCGACTACGGCGGCGTCGTCTACGCCGTGAAGGAGACCGAAGACCGCGTGGCCCTCGCCGAATACGACCTCTTGCGCGATCTTGAGAGTCGCGGGCTGCCGGTGGTCGAGGCGATTGGCGTCGTCCGCCATCGCACCGCCGACGGAAGCGACCCGGACGCGCCCAACGATCGGCGCTATCCGGCCGATGACAGTGAGGTGGGTGCTCCGCTCGGCGGCGCGCTGATCACGCGGCACCTCAGCTTCTCGATGCCCTACCGGTACCTGTTCCAGGGCCGGCCGATCGCCGATCTGCGCGATCAGCTCGAGGACGCGATGGCGGTTCTTCTGGTGCGGCTCCATCTCGAAGGGTTCTTCTGGGGTGACTGCTCGCTTTCCAACACGCTCTTCAGACGCGACGCCGGTTCATTGAGTTCGTGGCTCGTCGATGCCGAAACGGGACGGATCCACGACGGCCGGCTGAGCGATGGTCAGCGCGCCCATGATCTCGAAATCGCCGTCGAGAACATCGGCGGCGAACTGCTCGACCTCGACGCCGCCGGTCGTCTGTACGACGAGCTCGATCCGATGGAGCTGGCCGAGGATTTCCGTAATCGTTATGAGCGCTTATGGAATGAGATTGTGTACGAGGAGATCATTCGGCCGAGCGATCGTCACCGCATGGCTGCTCGGACGCGGCGGCTCAACGAGCTTGGTTTCGACGTCGAGGAATACCGGCTCCGCACAACCGACGATGGACGTATCCGGTTCGTCCCGCGCGTCGTCGAGGTTGGCCATCACCGCCGACGGCTGCAGCAGCTGACCGGCCTCGACGTCGACGAGAACCAGGCGCGGCGCCTGCTGAGCGACCTCGATAGCCATCGCGCCTACCTCGATGAGCAGCGAGGGCAGCGCGTGCCCGATGCGCTGGCGGCGTACGACTGGCTGACGAACGTCTACCAGCCAACCATCGATGCCATTCCGACGGAGTTGCGGCACCGCCTCGCCGACGCCGAGTCGTACCACCAGATCCTTGAGCACCGCTGGTACCTCTCAGAGGAGGCTGGACACGATGTCAGGATGGAGGCGGCGATCGATCGGTACCTGGCCGACGTGCTTCCGCTCGCTCCCGTGGAGGAGGCCATCCTTCCGGCGCCGGGCGACGAGACCCTGGACCTGGCCGGCTTCGCTACGCCGGCTGATTGATCCCGACACGGGTGGTCTCGTCCGGGTTCGGCGGTACCGGTCCGAGCCTTCCGGTGAGGATCACACCCGTGATCACGGTGGCGATACCGAGTCCGAGGGTGAGTGCGATCGACGCGCGGGCCAGGCCGTTGGAGAACGCGAACGGGACGCTGCTCGCCGAGAGAATCGAGATGTCGGAGAGGCCGCCGACCAACGTGACGATGCCGGCGGCGAACACACCGACATAGACCGCGTCGAAGCGTTCGCGTCGCAGCATGATGATCGCGAGTACGGCAATGGTCCATCCGCTGAGTGAGACCCATCCGATCGACACGGCACGGCCGAACCCCGAACCCCCCTTCACACCGAAGGCGATGCCGAACAGGTGCACCGCATCGACGACGACCAGTGCACCGAGCATCAGGCTGAAGAGCGCCAATGTGTGTCGGGGACGTGCTCGGCCCGCCGATACAACAACAGCCGCTATCGACACCAGCCCGAGTACTGCGGCGGCCGCCAGCGGCACGACCGGGGATGGCCCAGGCACCCACCGCAGGTCACCGGCGACGACAAAGGTGGCCGTCCCCTGGGTTATCGGGACTTCCCATGTCTGGATCAGGTGTTCGCGACCCCGTGCCCGGTCGACCTGAGGTGGAGGGGACGTTCCCATCCAGTGCGCCCGATGGTCGTGGAAGCGAACAACCGCGGAGGAGGACTGCTGCCGCCATTCCGGCGGGCCTTCGGGGCGCAGGCCCGACGGGATCGTCGTTGACCCGCGGCGATCTGCGTTCAGGTACACGGCGTTCGACTGCCGATTCTCGAACGCCCCCGACGGGCCGACACGGAGGTACGGGTAGCCGTCATAGTCGTTGATCACGATTTCCGGACCGCTCCGCCATCTGACTTCGAGACGGTTTCCGGCGTCGATGACCTTCACGGCGAACCCAGCGGCTGCAGGAGTCACGGTAAGAACCCGCGAGACGTAGTTGGAGGCGGGGGTGTTGGTGGCGGCATGCGCGTCGGCGCGGGCGGCGCCGATGATGACGAGCCCCAACGACAACGCCACGACCGCAGCGGCACGGGCACGTCTGCGGGCGGGGACGCAGGTCATCAGCATGGTGCCGGCTCGGGGCGTCCGATGGTAACGAGCGCGGTGCGGGCGACGTTCTCGAACGAGGCGACCGACCGGGCCAGACCAGGAGCGAGCGTCGCCAGGTCAGTCTCCACGGCGAGCTTCGCACGCTGGAACGCCGCCGCGTCGGTTCGATCGACCTCTACGAGTTCGGCCCCGAGTGCGTGGGCCGACAGGTGGACGTCGTTCCAGAACGTGTTCGAGGCCTCCCCGCGAAGACCATCGCCGAGCTGCGCCTCCATGGTGCACAGACCTGGGACGAGGGCGTCGAGAAACGCGACCGGGGCGTTCGATGCCGACGAATCGGTGTCGCTTCTCGCCCGAAGAAACCCGAAGATCCCTCCGGCAAGCAGCCCGACTATGGCGAGAGCGACCAAGCGGCGAACTCCGAACTGCACATCTTCATCCTCGCACGCGGGCATCCTGTGGCAGAACCTAACCTCGGCTCGTGCTGCGCATTCATCCTGCTGTCCGGGCCGCCCTCGCCGACGGCCGGCCTGTCGTCGCCCTGGAGTCGACGATCTCGTCGACATTGGGGCTTCCGGTGCCGTTCAACGCCGAGGTCCTGGCTCGCTGCGTGCGGGCGATCGAGGCGGGCGGCGGCGTCGCCGCGATCACCGCGGTACTCGACGGCGAGGCCCACGTTGGGGTCGACCCGTCCGACTACGAACGGCTGCTCGGCGCCACGAAGAAGTGCGCCGAACGAGACCTCTCGGTTGCGGTCGCCCAGCGCTGGGATGTCGGGGTCACGACAGTGTCGGCGACGGTCGCGTTGTGCGCCGCTGCTGGTGTTCGAGTCTTCGCCACGGGAGGGATCGGCGGGGTGCATCGCGACGACCACCTCAGCGGCGATGTGAGCGCCGACCTCGGGGCGATCGCCCGCCATCCGGTGATCGTCGTCACGGCGGGGGCCAAGGCGTTCCTCGACCTGGCCAAGACCGCCGAGCTCTTCGAAACCCTCAGTGTTCCGGTGCTCGGGTTCGGTACCGACGAATTCCCGGCGTTCTACAGCCGCGCAAGCGGTGTTCGCGTGCATCGCCGCATCGATGACCCAGCGGTTGCCGCCGCCGTCCTGCAGGCTCGCGTCGCCCTCGGATTGCCGGGCGGCGTCGTCGTGGCGAACCCGATCCCCGCCAGCGCCGAGATCCCGGCGGCCGACATCGCCTCGGCCATCGACGACGCGCTCTCGGGGGCTTCGGCGGCGGGTGTGAGCGGCGCGGCCCTGACGCCGTTCGTGCTCGGACGTATCGCCGTCGTCACCGATGGACGGTCGATCCCGGCGAATCTCGCACTCGCCGAGAACAACGCGGTCGTGGCGGTGCAGATTGCCCAGGCCCTCGTCGATGGGCCTGGCCGGTAAGCAGCTCCAAGCCATTTCTCCAACCGGGGGGGCACCGACCAGCAGTGACCGGGCGAGCGCCTGCGCCGCAGGATCGGCTCAGTAGATGTGGACGGGGGTGCCGTTGGGGATCACCGACGGCAGCCATCGGGCGTTGGCGATCGACACCCGCACGCATCCGTGCGAAGCCGGGTACCGCGGCACCGAGCCTGAGCCGTGGATGGCGAAACCGCCCTTGAAGTAGAGCGGATTGTACAGCCTGCCCAGCGCAGCCGTCCTCCACCCGGAGATCCGGCTGTAGATCCGGTAGCGCCCACGAGGTGTCACGGCCACGCCGCACTTGCCCTTTTCGCAGTAGCGACGTCCCGAGCCGGTGGAGACGTTGATTGTTTTCCATACACTCCCACCCTTGCGGATGGTCATCTTCTGACGGGCAATGCTCACCTCGATGCTCACCGAGCCGGTGGCACGCGGGTTCGCCGGACCGCCGATTCCGGTCTTCGGCTGAGGCTTCCTGGTCGTCTTCGGCACGAGGGTGGTGGTCGCGACCGGGGTCACCGCAGGAGTTGCCGAGTCGATCGGCGCGGCTGTCGTCGGAGGAGCAGCGACAGGTTGCTGAGGAACGACGGTTGTCGGAACAGCAGTCTCCGGAGGCGGCGACGTGATCGGCGGCGCCGTAGTCGGCGGCACAGTCGAATCAGGGACGAGGAGCGGCGGCGTTGCGGTGGTCTCCGCAGATACCGGCATCGCCATTCCGCCGACCAGGGCCAGGCCGACAAGCCCCACCATTGCTCGTCGGACGCGAGATCTCGTTCTGCTCGCCGCCGCCGGCGACGATCGGAGTTGCATGGTGGATGGGACGACCTCAGGGTGCACAGTTCCGTCGAGAACCGCCGTTCGAGAGGTGCGAAGTTCGTGAGGAGTGCGCACGGGTCCGATGGTATGCGCGCGGAGTGCCCTATTCCAGACATTGCCCGATGAAATCATTTCGAAACATCGAGCGCCATCACGATGAACGAACGTGCGATGCTGAACCGATCGGCAGCCAAGCGGACCCTGCGACACTGTTCCGATGACGCGACCCGGGAACGCTGTGCACGTGGTCACCGGGGCCGACGATCCCGAGCTCGACACCTTTCGCCAACTCAAGGACGCCGGCCAGCGTTCCCTCGGGAAGTTCATCGTTGAGAGCGAACGTGTTCTCCAGCGGATCGTCGAGCTCGGCTCGCCGATCGACGCGGTCCTGATGACGCCGACCAGATGGGCGCGTCTCGCCCCGACGGTTGCGCTCGCCCGTGCAGTCGACGATCCTCCCAAGGTCGTCGTCGCCGATCCCGGTGTTCTCGATCGGACGATCGGTTTCGCACTGCATCGGGGCGTCGTCGCCATCGCCCACCGACCCCGGCCTCTCGATCCGGGTGCGGCCCTCGCGTCAGCCCGACGGGTCGTCGTACTCGAAGACGTCGTCGACCCGGACAACGTCGGGTCGGTGTTCCGCCACGCGGCCGCGTTCGGTGCCGATCTCGTCGTGCTGTCCGAACACGCCGGCGACCCGCTCTACCGCAAAGCGGTCCGAACGTCGATGGGCTGGGTGCTCGATGTGCCGTGGGCGCGTGTCGCAGTGGCCAAGGAGCTCGTGTCAACCCTTCACCGGGCCGGCTTCACGACACTTGCGCTGACACCGAGCGGTGACGTGGGAATCGATGATCCCCGACTGCCGAGATCGGTGGATGCGCGCGTCGCCCTGCTCTTGGGATCGGAGTCGGACGGACTCCGGCAGTCAACGCTTCTCGATGCGTCGCATCGGGTACGCATCCCGATCGCCGGTCACGTCGATTCCCTCAACGTTGCAACGGCCGCGGCCATCGCCATGTTCTCTCTGTTCCGCTGATGGTCTCCGTCACAACTGACATGCGCGCGTAGCATTCGGTCCGCAATGCGACCTCAGCGAGCGTCACGAAGGTCGGCGGCCATAGCGTGGCGCATTGCGGCAATGTCGCTCGACACGGTGAGCAACCGGAAACCCTGCTCGGCCCGACGTCGCGCTACGCCGCCGACACAGTGCGCACCCGGCACCACCCCACGGTTTCGGCACGCCGCGACGATGCGCTGGAGCGCCTCATTGAACACCGGGCTGTCGTCGTTGTTGCGAGGCGGGAGCCCGAGCGTGAGAGAGAGGTCGGCGGGCCCGACATAGATCGCGTCGATACCGGGTACGGCGAGGATGTCGTCGACGTTTCGCACTGCTTCGGCGGTCTCGATCATCGCAATGACGGCGACGTTCTCGGCGGCCCAGGCCACGTAGTCGTCGTGCCGAAGCCCGACCACAGTCGGCCCGTAGCTGCGCGCCCCGATCGGCGCATACCGACAGGCACGCACGACGGCCTCAGCTTCGGCGACCGTGTTGACCATCGGCACGATGACGCCGTGCGCGCCGGCGTCGAGCATCTTGGCGATGACGCCCGGTTCGTTCCACGGCACACGGACGACGGGATTGGAGCCGCCCAGGGCGATCCCCTGGAGGAGCGCGACCGTGGCCTGGTAGTCGATCGCGCCGTGCTGTGCGTCGACGCAGACGTAGTCGAAGCCTTCTCCGGCCACGGCTTCGGCGGCCACACTCGAAGGCATCGTCAACCAGGCTCCGAGGGTCGTGGAGCCAGCCGACCATAGGCTTCTGAGCGACGTCATCACGAGTGACCGAAGGGGCTGGACGGAGATGACAGGGTCATGGTTCTTGGTCTAGTGCACTGCGTCGGACGTTCGTGTTCCATCCATCCTTCGGACAACGCAGGACCGAGAACGAATCAGAACACTTCGATGTCACAGGGACTTCGGCGAAAATGCGCTCGCGCCCGAAGTGGGCTGAGCTCACACCCGGGCAGTACCGTCGAATCCGTGCTCCTTACGACGCTTTTCCCCTCACCCGACGAGTTCTTCGAGCAGACCGGTTGGGAGGCGAAGCCGGAAGGGCTCTGCCGTGGCGAGGTCTGCGTGCCTTCCCCCGGCGCCCGGCGGCCGGACGGCACGATTGATGTCAGCGTCGTCGCCGAGCGTCTCTCGATGCCCCTCCTCCGTGACGAACACTCGGACACGTGGGTGCTCGGCCCATCCGCGCTCAGTGGTCGCGCACTCGACACCGCCGTTGTCCCGCCTCTGTCGCTGAGCAACTTCGACGGCTCACCGTTCGACTTCACATCCCTGCTCGGGCGAAGAATCATCCTCGCGGCGTGGGCGAGCTGGTGAGCCTGCCGCACTGACCTGCCCGTGTGGCAGGCCCTGCACGAAGAACTCTCCCCGTTCGGCGTGACGGTCGTGACCGTCGCCATGGATGCCGAGGTGTCGATGGCCCAACCCTGGGTGTCGGCGGCATCGCCGACCCATCCTTCCGTGATCGATCGCACGCACAGCCTCGGTGGCGCGCTCGGCTTCGTCAACGTGCCGATGGCCGCCTGGATCGACGAGCACGGTGAGCTCGTCCGCCCGGCGGAGTCATCACGAATCGTCCCCAGTGTCATGGCCGGCCGGGAGGTCCCACCGGGACTGCCGCCGCGGATTGCGGCACGCTTCGAGTTGCTTCGCCATGCCTCTCCCAATGCCCACGAGCCCTACCTGGCGGCATTGCGCGATTGGGCGCACCGGGGGGCCGAGAGCCCCTTCGCTCTCACGGCCGAAGAGGTGATCCAGCGCTCCCAGCCGCGTCACGCCGATGAGGCTCGGGCGGCGGCCTGCTTCGAGATGGGCGAGCACCTCCGCGAGACCAGCGGCGTCGACGCGGCGACGCCGTGGTGGCGGGAGGCGCATCGGCTCCAGCCGTCGAACTGGACCTACAAGCGACAGGCGTGGTCCCTCGAGACGACGGCTCCCGGTGAGCCGTCGGACCTGATCCAGGAACCGACCGACCGCTACGAGGGCAACTGGCTCGACGACCTCGTAGCCCAGGGCGGTCTCAAGAACCAGACACCGGCGTTCTCCGGTCCGTCGTCTCGCTGACGGGCCGGTTCCCCTCAGGCCACACGACTGCGTAGCCACGCAACGAGCGAGTCGGTGATGGACTCGGGCCATATGTGGCCGCCCTCGTGGAGCGAGGTCTCGCTGACGAGCCCGTGACGTTGGGCAAGCCGTCCGAGCGATTCCGCGTGGAAGACGTCGACGACTTCATCGGCGACACCGTGGCCCACGAAGAGCGCCACGTCGCTCGGCCCGATCACCACGCCGTCGGGCAGGAAGCCGCCGATGCACGCGACCCCTCGCAGGTTGGCGCACACCGGCAGGCCGTTCGCACCGCCGAAGCCGCAGGCCAGCGAGAGTGCGCCGCCCTGGGAGAACCCGGCGATGACCGCTGGTGCGGTGCCGATATGGTCAGTGATCCACGCAAGGGCGTGATGGGCGTCGGGGTACCTGGGATCATCATCGTTCCACCACGCCCTCCGCCCACCACCCACCTCGACCGGCCCGGTGATCGTCCGGACCGACCAGCCCGTGAGCGCGGTCCGCAGCGACTCGGCCACGTCGAACAGGTCGGCCGGAGTTGCATCGAACCCGTGCAGCAGGATCAGTTCCACACCGTCCAGCGTGCCAGGCGATCCTGTTCGGTTGCGTAACCCCCGCCGAATGCTGGCCGCGGTCGGCTACTAGGAGCCGACGCCACCGGCGAAGACCCGACATCGGCCGCCCTCCGCACACGTTCTGGACCGGGCCACCAGATACTCGGACGTCGGGGCCGGGCCGTGCGGGTCAAGTAGCCTCAGCGGTCGTGTCTGAGGGAGAATCCGTCGAGTCGTCGATCGGTCGTGCGGCGCAGACCGTCGCCGTGACCGCGGGTCGTAGCCGGGCCGACGGTGCCCTCTCCCCCACTATCTGGCCATCCACAACGTTCGAGATCGGCACGCCCCTTGAGGCAGCCCGCATTGCCAGTAGGCCGCGCGAGCCAAAGTTCTACGCACGACACGGGAACCCGAGTGTGCGCGCGTTCGAAGACGCGATGGCCGAACTGGAGGGCACCGAGGCGGCGATTGCCTTCGGCTCGGGCATGGGCGCGATCAGTGCAGCGGTCCTGGCGTTCTGTCCCACAGGTTCGCATGTGATCGCGCAGCGCCAGATGTACGGCGGCACGCTGCAGTATCTCGGCCTGGTGGCGACGCGCCTCGGGATCTCGTATTCGCTCGTCGATGTCCATGACCCCGGCGGGTTCGCTTCGGCGCTTGCGGCCCACCCGAACACCACGCTGATCCTTGCCGAGACCCCGGCCAATCCGAACCTCGACCTCGTCGACCTTGATGAACTGGCGGCGCTGACCGGACCCATCAAGCTCGTCGACGCGACCTTCGCCACACCCATCGGTCAGCACACGTACCGTCCCGGCATCGATATGGTGATGCATTCGGCCACCAAAGCCATCGCCGGGCACAACGACGCATGCCTCGGCGTGATCAGCGGTGAGCGAGAGGTGGTCGACTGGCTGTGGAGCTACAGCATCATGCTCGGCGCCGTGGCATCTCCCTACGACGCCAGCAACGCGTTGCGTGGCCTGCGCTCCCTCGGTGTCCGGTTCCGGCAGCAATCCGAAAGCGCGCTGAGGATCGCAACTGCACTCGAATCCCGGCCGGAGGTCAACTGGGTTCGGTATCCGGGCCTCCCGTCGCATCCCCAGCACCGCCTGGCGAGCACCCAGATGATGCTGCACGGTGGCCTGCTCACCTTCGATCTCGCCGGTGGCCGAGACGACGCTGCAGCCTTCATGAATCGCTCGGAGCTCGCCATCGTCGCCACGTCGCTGGGCGGGCCGGAAACCCTCCTCACCCACCCGGCCACCACATCACATGCCGGTCTCGACGAGGAAGAGCTCGCTGCGGTCGGCATCTCCCAGGGCACCCTGCGGGTGTCGTGTGGTCTCGAGGACACCGACGATCTCGTGCGTGACCTGCTCGCTGCCCTCCGCTGAACAAGGCCAGCTGAGGTTCTCCGCGACAACGGCCCGTTCCCTTGGGCACGTCACCGGACGGACCTCCTACGAAGGACTCGTCTCGGGGTTCAGGGCGGCGTCGGTATGGAGGCGGCGGGCCAATGCGAGGGTCTCCTCGACCGTCATCCCGATCCACCACTGCGGTGGACCACCGCTCGGGTATGCGGCAACGGTCGGACCCTCGCCGCATGCCCCGAGGCAGCCGGTGGCGGTGCAGCGAACGGACCCGTTCGACTTGTAATACGCCAGCCCCTCGCGTTCGAGCGCGGCCCAGGTCTTCGAGAACATCTCGCCCGCCCCACGAGCGCTGCAGTTCGGTCCGATGCACACCAGGAGATGCGGTGTCGCGGCGACGACATCGTGGGGGCGGGGGGGAGTACTCATGGTGGCGCAGAACCTGCTCCGACAACCGTATCGGGCCCTTGCGCCTACGCTCGCCGAGCGTGATCGTCGTCTGCGGGGAGGCCCTCATCGACCTGGCGTCATCTCGGACGGAGTTGGGGCGTTTCGACGCCCATCCCGGGGGTGGGCCGTGCAACACCGCAGTAGGTCTCGGGCGGCTCGGCATGCCGACCGGATTCCTCGGTCGGCTCTCGAGCGATCGGTTCGGGAGCTTGCTCCGCCAGCATCTTGTCGACGCCGCCGTTGATCTTTCGATGGTCGTCGACACCGACGACCTGTCGACGCTTGCCGTGGCCAACATCAACGAGTCCGGAGGAGCTGCCTATACGTTCTACGCCAATGGCACCGCAGATCCCGGGCTCACCGCAGAGATGCTCCCGATCCTCGACGAGACCGCACGCGCGCTCCACATGGGAACCTGTGCGCTGGTCTTTGAACCGTCGGGCTCCACGCTCGAAGCGCTCTTCCTCCGCGAAAGCGCCGCCGGCACGAGGTTTCTTGCGCTCGACCCCAACGTGCGCATAGGCCTGGTGGACGATGTCGATGCCTACCGACGGCGGATCGAGCGGATGATTGCTGCTGCTGATCTCGTGAAGGTGTCCGACGCCGACATCGAGGCGCTGTGGCCGGGAAAAGACATCATCGGTCGGGTGGCCGCCCTCGCCCGAACCGGCCCGGGCGTTGTCGTTCTGACGCGGGGTGGCGACGCGCTGCTCGCCTTCCGGGGCGACGCCGACCCCGTGTCCGTGCCGGCGGAACGAGTTGACGTGGTCGACACCATCGGCGCCGGCGACACCGCGAACGCGGCGATGCTGGCGTGGTTGAGCAGCCATGACGCGCTCACCCGTGCGACGTTGGCGGCACTGACCGACGATCAGGTCGCGGAGATGCTGCGATTCGCGGCCCGTGCCGCGGCGATCACCTGCAGTCGCGCCGGAGCCGACCCGCCCTGGGCCGCCGAACTTCTCTGACCGCTCGCACGGCCGGGCAATGCAGTCGGCGACGTTGAGCCAGTCGGCGACATTTGCGTCAGTCGGCGACGGTGAGCTTCTCGCGGATGTAGGCACCGATGTGGGCGATCGCAGCGTCGGCCTCGGGAAGCTGTCCAAGACCGGTCTGGAACACATGCTGCATCTCGGGGAAGACATGCAATCGAACTTCGGCCCCGGCATGGGCGGCGAGAACCGCCAATCGGGTGGAGTCGTCGAGCAGCACCTCGTGCCCGCCGACTTGGATGTAGAGCGGCGCAATGGCGTGGAGGTCGGCATAGATCGGACTGGCCAGTGGTGAGCGCACGTCGGCGCCGTTGAGGTAGATGGCGCCGATGGCGAACATCGTCTCGCGTTGCACCATGAGGTCCACGCCGAAGTTGGTCACCATCGTCTCCCCAACGCCTTCCAGATCGGTCCATGGTGACAGCAGAACGGCTCCCGCCGGCTGGGGCAGGCCGGCGTCGCGGATCGACACCAGCAGCGCCATGCTCAGTCCTCCGCCGGCGGAGTCTCCCGACACGATGATCGACGAGGCGGGCAGTCCTTCGTCGAGCAGAGCCCGATAGGCGGAGAGTGCGTCGTCGACCGCCGTCGGGAAGGGATGCTCGGGGGCCATCCGGTAGTCGAAGACAACGGCCCCGACGCCCGAGGCGCTCACGATCCCCGACGCGAGTTTCTGGTGGGTCTCGATGCTGTTCAGCACATACGCGCCTCCATGCAGGTAGAGCACCACGCCGGGTGCGCTCCCCCGAACGTGATCGATGCACAGGGCGCGGCGGCCCGCGAGTTGGCGTTCGGTGACCACCACGTCCGTCGGGGCTACACCGACCATGGCCATGGTCATGTCGGCTCCCATCCGCATCTCCTCGACGCTTGGCAGTGTCGCCGACGTGCCGATCGTTGCGTCGCGGAACTGGCGGACGAGCTCGTGGAAGGCGTCGGCTTCGGGGCTGGCCATGAACGGACTCCTGGTTCGGGGCGGAGGAAAAGCGAGGACCGGTGGGGACCGGTGGGGACCGGTGGGGACCGGCGTGGGGACCGGCGAGGACCGGCGAGGACCGGCGAGGAACGGTACCCGTTCTAACGGCCGATCGCGGATCGGGCGGCAACCGCCCACACGATCACCTCGGCAACCTGGTTGATGGCACCCAGTCCGTCGCCGGTCACGCCGCCGGAGAATCGTCGGAAGAACCAACGCGAGGCTTCGATCACCACGATCACCGCGCCCCCGACGAACGCCGCATCCCAGCGCAGCCCGGCGACGGCGATAGGAATCGTCGGCATCAACAGGACGAACCCGACCGTGGCCCAGGTGGCCCGGTACGGACGTGTCTTCGAGCTCGGGTCCACAACCGCCGGAACCACTCGGATCGCCAGAACCGTCGCTGCCCGGGCAACCGTATGGGCACAGATGGAGACGGCGACGACCTGCCAGGCCGACTCCGTCGATGCGACGGTCCCAAGCGCGCTTACCTTTGCCGCGAACAGGGCGACGAGACCGAGTGCCCCGAACGTTCCGACACGGCTGTCGCGCATGATCTCGCGTCGGCGTTCGATCGTGTAGCCGCCGAACGCATCACACGTGTCGGCAAACCCGTCTTCGTGGAACGCTCCGGTGAGAGCCGCACCGAGGGCGACGGCAACGATCGCCGCGAAGGTTGGGGTGACGAGTTCACGCAACGCCACCGCGACGCCTCCGACGCTCCCGCCGATGAGCACGCCGACAATGGCGAACCACTTGAGGCTCGCCGTGAGCTCGCTGCTCTCGTGCGGCGTCCACGATGGCGTCGGCAGGCGCGTGAGGAACTGCTGGGCGGCGAAGTACCGGCCGAGTTCTCGGCGAAGGATGGATTGGCCGGACACGCAGCGTCGAGTATTGCCGCGGTTGCGTGGGCCGGGGGAGAAAGAGTTGGAAGCAGCGCAGCGCCGGGCGAGCGCAGTCTTGCCGCTCTGGTGACAGGTGCCCTCCGGGCAGCGCGCAGCCAGGCACCTGCTTCACTGGGACGGTGCCAGAGAGCGAAGACGTCCCACCGACCGAGTCCCCGATCCGCATCGAACTTCGGCGGGTTCCATCACTGGTCATCGTGAACACCGGCAATGGCAAGGGCAAGTCCACCGCGGCCTTCGGGATCGCGTTGCGAGCGCTCGGGAGGGGCTGGAGGGTTCGGGTGATCCAGTTCCTCAAGTCCGGCGATTGGAAGACCGGCGAAGAGGACATGCTGACCCGTTTGGGCGCCGAATGGTGGTCTGCCGGCGACGGCTTCACGTGGGACTCCGACGACATGGAGTCGTCGAGAAAGCTGGCGGTCATCGCGTGGCAGTCAGCGGCCGAGACGTTGCGCACCGGCACGCACGAACTCCTGCTCCTCGACGAGATCACCTACGCGATGACCTGGGGGTGGATCAGCACCGACGAGGTCATCGGGGCGATCAAGAATCGAGCGCAAACCGTCAACGTCGTGTTGACCGGACGAGACGCGCCCGCCGCGCTCCTCGACATTGCCGACACGGTGACCACAATGGCCGATACCAAGCACGCATACAATGCCGGCATAGCCGCCAAACGGGGCATCGACTATTGAGCCCGTTGCTCTCGTGGGCGGACCGTCCGTGGGCCAAAGGTCACGTTTGCGCAGGCCGGATGGGGTCAACGTAGCCAGTTGCCACCGGTAGCGTCAAGGGTATGGCTGTCTACCCCACCACCGTGCTGCGCTCAGCGCCGGGAAGTCTCTCTGACGACGCATTCACCGTTCCTGTACCCGACGACGCCGAAGACACCACAGCTCCTGCGGCAGACACCGCAGAGTTCGCCTTCACGGCCAACGGTCCATGGGTCGTCGTCGAGGCAGATATGCCGTGGCGGGCCGGGCTTGACGAGGTGCGAGAGGCAACGAGACGTCAGGTCCCGGAACTCACCACACCGGGCACGATCCCGCCGGGACGCCGCCTGCTTCGCACCGCCCATGTCCTCGGAATGGCGCTCGGCACGTGGCGTCTCAAAGAAAAGCCCAAGGGCGGCGAGATCAGCCGGGCGGGAGTTGCACGGCGTTTGCGTATTGCCTTCGGCGAACTCGGTCCGACCTACATCAAGATGGGCCAGATCATCAGCTCGGGTGAGGGGATCTTCCCGGGCGAGCTGGTCGCCGAGTTCCGCCAGCTCCGCGATCGCGTGCCACCGGAGCCGTTCGCCGTGGTACGTCGCACGATCGAGGAAGACCTCGGCGCCCCGCTCGAAGCGGTGTTTGCGGAGTTTTCGCAGATCGCGCTCGCAGCGGCGTCGATCGCCCAGGTGCATGTGGCCCGGCTGCACACCGGCGAAGAGGTCGTCGTGAAGGTGCAACGACCTTCGGTACGTTCGCTGGTCCACCGTGACCTCAAGGCCATGAGTTGGTTCGCCCCCCACCTCATCGGGCGCATTCCGATCGCTGCACTCGCCAACCCACCGGCGCTCGTCGAACTGTTCGCCGAGACCATCGTGGAAGAACTCGACTTCCGACTCGAAGCGCAGAACATGCTCGACATCGGTCGTGTGCTCGCCAGCTCCGGGCAGCGGGCCATGGTGGTCCCCCGTCCGCACCCGACCCTCGTCACGCCCCGCGTTCTTGTCATGGAACGCCTCCAGGGCTTCGCGTGGGACGATGCCGAAGGTATGCGCGCCGGCGGTATCGACACCGAGGCCGTGATCAAGGCCGGGATGGTTGCATTCCTCGAGGGGGCGATGCTCTATGGCATCTTCCATGGCGACCTCCACGGCGGTAATCTGATGGTCCTTCCCGATGGCACCACGGCGCTCCTCGACCACGGCATCACCGGCCGGCTCGACGCCGTCAAGCGACAGGCATTCCTACGGTTGATGCTCGCCGGAACGATGAATGACGTGCGCATGCAGGTGCAGGCACTGTGTGAGCTCGGCGCGCTGCCGCTCGACACAGACATCGACGAGGTGATCCGCACACTGAACCTCGACGGCCCGGTGAAGGACCCGACGAAGATGACGCCCGATGAGCTGATCATGGAGATCCGCAACATCACCAAGGCCCTCCTGGCATACGGCGCCCGCATGCCCAAAGAACTGATGCTCTACGTGAAGGACCTTTTGTTCCTCGACGGAGCGATGGCCACACTTGCCCCGAACCTCGACCTGTTCGGCACACTGACCGAGATCGCCACCCACTTTGCGACCCAGCACGGAGCGCGGATCGCCAGCGATGTCGGCATCGACATGTCCACGCAGATGATCGACATCACGGCGTTCAAGGCTTCGATCGGCGTTGCCGCCAACGTCGACGCCCTGACCTATGCAGAGCTCCAGGAGCGCCGCGCCCTCATCGCGAAACGCATGGACGGGCGGCAGAAGGACACCGCTCATGCGCTCGGCATGAAGCCGGTCGGCTGGCGACGCCGCCGCAAGCGCTGACATCGGACCGTACCGACGCAAGTTCCTCCGACGGACAGGTCCGCTGTCGTTATCGACGTGCGCCCGACTTGCCCATCATCGGACCGTCGACGCCAAGATCAGCGAAGAGCGCAAAGCGTCGCTGAGCATTGCTCCGCAACGCCACATCAGGAGCATCGAACTCCTCCACCCCTGATTCGGTGACGTGGCGCGCCACGCGCTTTCCCGGCGAGATCGCAGTCTCTACGTTGACACCCGTTCGCCTTGCGTCCGCAGCGAACAACCGCCGATAACGGCAGAAAGCTACGGGTCGATCATGAGCGTTCGAGTTCTTTCCAGCGAGCAGGGCAAGACCGCCATCTCGCGTATGCAGTCGATCCTGATGGGCGGTTTGGCCGAACAGATCGCCGCCCTCAACGCCGAAGGTCAGGTGCTGTCCGACCCTGAGGTCTGGGACGGCGTACTTGCCGCCGAGTTCCGCTCGTCGACATGGCCAGACACCGCTCGCACGCTCCAACAGACCACAGAAGCGCTGGAAGATCTGCGCCAGCGGGTGCAGGGCATCACCACCGACATCATGGTTGCGGGCGGCAATGGCTGAGCAAAGAACTCCGACCCGTCGGTCGGTCGAGCTTCCGACAGGTCGGTTGGTTCAGCCTTCGAGGGCGCGGCGAAGCGAAAGGGCGAGGCGCCGCTTCTCCGGCTCGATCGACAGGATCTGCGTCCACACGCCTTCGCCAACGGCAACGACATCGGACGCCTGCTCCACCCGATAGCGGCTCAGCTCGGAGATGTGAATGAGCCCTTCGATCGGCTCGAAGCCTTCACCCTCGACCTGGACGAACGCTCCGAACTCGGCGGTGCCGGTGACGGTGCCGTAGACGAGGTCGCCAACCTGGTGAACGTTCTGGAACGCCTTCCACGGGCTCGGGAGCGCGGCCTTGCGAGAGAGGCTGATCTTGCCTTTGTCGCCGCGGATCTCTTTGACGATCACGTCGATGATGTCGCCGACCTTGACGACGTCGGACGGTTTGCGAACCTGGCGGTGAGCAAGCTCGCTGACGTGGACCAGACCCTCAGCGCCCCCGATGTCGACAAATGCCCCGAAGTCGGTGACCGCCGTGACCGGTCCGGTGAACTTCTGCCCGACCGAGATCGACGCCAGCATCTCGGCGCGTTGCGCATCGCGCACCTTCCCCATGAGCATCTTGCGGTTGACGACGACCTTCTCGCCCCGGCGCTCGACTGCGGCACGTTCACCTGAAAGCAGCTCGGCCTCGATGACGACGACTTCGACCTCTTGGCCGACGAGCGACGAGAGGTTCGTGCCCCGACGAACGTCGACGAGCGACTCCGGAAGAAACGCTCGGATCCCCAAGTCGACGATGAGCCCGCCCTTGGTGGTCGACGTGACCGTTCCCGTCACCGGCTCGCCCGACTCGTGAGCGGCAGTGATCCGGGCCCAGGCCCGGGTGCGGGCGGCGCGCTTGGGAGAGATCACGTAGCGGCCGGTCCCGGTCTGCAGCTTGGTGACGGTGCCTTCAACGGCGTCGCCGACGGTGGGCTCGTCGCTGCCGGCGAGCTCGGCTCGCGGGATCACTGCGATGGCACCGTCGCCGAGGTCGGCTTCGATGCCGTTCGCACCGACGACCGAGATCACTCCGGGCACGATGTCACCCGGCTGATACACGAACACCGGGACGACCGGCTCCTCGGTAGGAACCGTTGATTCCGGCTCAACCGTGACGGATTCCGGGGCGCCCTCAGTGGCGAGCGCGCCAGGCACCGCCGCTTCCGGCGCGTCGACAACCGGTGCCTCGTCGAAGGAAACTTCGGCGGCGTCAGCGGCGCTGTCCACCGTGGGCACGGCCGCTTCCGGAGCGTCGGCAACCGGTGCCTCGTCGGAGACCTCGCCTACTTCGACAGCTACGGGAGCGTCGGAGACCTCGCCTACTTCGACAGCTACGGGAGCGTCGGAGTGGTCGGCTTCGGAGTGGGCAGGAACAGGAGCTTCAGCTGCCGGAGCGGCCGCAGCGTCGACGCCCGATGATTCTTCGGGTGTCGTGATGTCGTCAGTCATGTGCATTCCTCAACGCGCCGACCGGCGTCGGACATTGGCAAGGTTAGTGCCCGAGCAGCGGTTTCTGACGATCAGCACCAAATCAGCTTCGGATGACGGTCGACGGGCGCGCTGATCACCCTCTGGCCGAGCGCCCGGTCGAGCGCCGATGCATGCTGCCTCAGATGTTGTCGATGGCGTCTCGAAGTTCGGTGATGAACGCCCCGACTCCTTCGGGGCCGCGTCCCTCAAGAATCCGCCGCACGACCGACGCACCGACGATCACACCATCGGCAATGGCGGCAACCTGTGCCGCCTGCTCGCCGTTGGACACGCCGATGCCGATGAGCACCGGTCGGTCCGTCGCCGCCTTCAGCCGGGTCGCGATCACCGAAGCCGATGCCGCCAGCGCGGCACGCTCACCGGTGACGCCCATCGTCCCGATGCCGTAAACCCAGCCCCGTGAGGCCGCGCAGATGCGGGCGAGGCGATCGTCGGGTGTGGTCGGGGCGGCGAGCAGGACATTCTCGATGTGATGTTCGCCGGCGACGCCGATCCAGTTGTCGGCTTCGTCGAGTTGAAGATCGGGAAGAATCGTTCCGGAGAACCCGTTGTCGGCGAGCATCGTGGCGTAGCGCTGGTGTCCCATGCGGAACGCAATGTTGTACGACGTCATGGCGACCAGGGGAACGTCGACGTCGGCCTTCGCTGCTTCTGCGAGCACGGAGAGAGGCGTCGCGCCACGGGCGAGCGCGCGGACCGACGCATCCTGGATGACCGGACCGTCCATCACCGGATCGGAGAACGGGATACCGATCTCGATCGCGTCGGCGCCGGCCGCCGCGCAGGCACGCACGACATCGACCCAGTCGTCGGTCACGCCACCGGTCACGAACGGCACGAGCAACTTGCGCCCGGCATCACGCGATGCGCGAAACGTCGTTTCGATCCGGCCGGTGCCGATCAGGTCTTCGAATGTCGCTGGAGGACTCATCGACGCGGGCAGCCTTCGCAGACCGGCACGCACGGACGAGTACGACACAGGGCGAGTTTGTTCATCACCTGGTCGGCGTCCTTGTCGCCTCGACCGGAGAGGTTCACGAGCACCGTGGCTCCTTCTTCGATCTCCCCGGTGCCGGCAGCGCGGATCAACTCGGCGATCGCATGAGACGATTCAAGTGCGGCGATGATCCCTTCGGTCTCGGCGAGCACGCCGAGCGCGGCGACCACGGCGTCATCGCCGGCGGGCACGTAACGAGCCCGTCCCGTGGTGGCGAGATGCGCGTGTTCGGGACCGACGCCGGGATAGTCGAGACCGGCGGAGATCGAGTGCGCTTCGAGTACCTGGCCGAACTCGTCTTGGAGAAGGAACGACTTCATGCCGTGCACGATCCCCTGCACGCCGTGGCCAACGGCAGCACCACCTTCGGGTTCGACACCGATGAGCTTGGCGTTCGTGTCGACGAAACCGCCGAAGATCCCGGCGGCGTTGGACCCCCCGCCCACGCACGCCATCACGTAGTCCGGGTCCTTCCCGCCGAGGATGGCTCGGATCTGCACGCGCGCTTCGTCGCCAAGGATGCGCTGGAACTCGCGGACCATCCATGGGTAGGGGTGCGGCCCCATCACCGAGCCGAGGAGGTAGTAGGTGTCCTCGACCTCAGCGAGCCACGCCCGCATCGCGTCGTTCACCGCGTCCTTCAAGGTCTTCGAACCGGAGTGCACCGGGCGGACCTCGGCGCCGAGGAGTTTCATACGGAACACGTTCAGGGCTTGGCGTTCAACGTCGACCGCTCCCATGTAGACAACGCATTCAAGGCCCAACAACGCGCACGCCGTGGCGGCGGCTACACCGTGCTGCCCGGCCCCGGTCTCGGCGATGATCCGTCGCTTGCCCATGCGCTTGGCCAGCAGCGCCTGACCGATCACGTTGTTGATCTTGTGCGACCCGGTGTGGGCGAGGTCTTCGCGCTTGAGGAAGACCCGCACACCGAGTCGTTCCGACAGTCGGAAGCACTCGGTGACCGGAGTGGGCCGACCGGCATACTCCTTGAGGATCGTTTCGTACTCCGAACGAAACGCCGGATCCGTCCACGCGTCGCGAAAAGCGATCTCGAGTTCCTCGCATGCCGGCACGAGCGTTTCCGGCACGAAGCGTCCGCCGAACTCGCCAAATCGCCCGTCGTCGGTCGGATCGCCCATAAGCGACGGCGCGCCGCCGGCGGAGATCGATCGCTTCTGGGCAACGTCAGTCATGGGTGCGGCTCCGAAATTCAGGTTCCTGCGGCCGACGAATCGCCGGACACACGTGCCCTGCCAGTCAAGCGCAGTTCACCGCCGGACCGTCAACGGGTTTGTCGGCGGGTCCGTTCGGGCGGTTTCCGATGGCCGGTCTCTCGCCAGAGTTCGGGAATCGGGGAGCGAACGCCTCCCGTTCGGCACGTGACCGGAAACGTCCCGCACAGAAGGGCTCTCACCAGGCAAACTACGTAGGTGACTGGACACCTACGCGCTGAGGAACTGGCGCCGAACGGGCTCTTCGTGAAGATCTGCGGGATCACCAACGAAGAGGACGCGCTGCTGTGTGTCGCCCTCGGGGTCGACGCACTCGGCTTCATCTTCGCCGCCGGCTCCAAACGCCAGGTTGCGCCGACGCTTGTGGCCGACATCGTCAAGCGCCTGCCTCCCGAAGTCATCACCTTCGGGGTGTTCCGAGACGATTTGCCCGATCGCGTCGTCGACATCGTGTTGCGTTGCGGTCTCACCGGAGCCCAACTCCACGGGCGCGAGTCGGCGTCGGAAACCGCCGATGTGGCAGCACGCGTCGGCGTGACCATCAAGGTGTTCTCGGCGGGCGACCCGGAAATCGGGAAAGCGAAGCGGTACCCGGTCGAGCTGATCATCCTCGACAACGCCAACCCGGGCTCCGGGGAGGTCTTCGACTGGTCGCTAGCCGACGGCCTTCCCGAAGGTCGCAAGCTCATCTTGTCGGGCGGGCTCAGTCCGCTCAACGTGGCCGACGCCGTGCGGCGGGTCAGGCCCTGGGGCGTTGACGCTGCGACGGGCACCGAGGCGTCGGCCGGGCGCAAAGACCCGCGAAAAGTGTCGTCGTTCATCCGCAATGCGCGTGCTGCCGCGGCCGCGCTTCCGGGCTATCTCGTGGAGGACAGCGCTCCCTACGACTGGCAGAACGAGTAAGACCACCATGCCTGGGTCAGCTCAGCGCGTTGGGTCAGCTCAGCGCGTTGGGTCAGCTCAGCGCGTTGGGTCAGCTCAGCGCGTTGGGTCAGC
>JANOHI010000038.1:0-6322 GCA_031406385.1 Acidimicrobiia bacterium | reverse complement strand
AACCGTGTTGTCGCTGCCGCGGGCCTTGTGGTGAGTCCGCTGCTCGAACCGAACGACACGTTTGCCGCAAACGTGGTCTTCAAGACCAAGCCGGAGGCCGGCGCCAAAGTGTCGAAGAACGCCACCGTCACGATCTACGTGTCGACCGGGGTCGACAAGCCGGTGATTCCGTCGGTTATCGGTGACACGTTGGAAGTGGCGCGCTCCAAGTTGCTCGCCGGCGGCTATGTCATGGTCGCGGTCGAGGAGCCCAACGATACGGCCGCGCCGGGCACCGTAATCCGCCAGGACCCCGCCCCCGACTCCGACGCGACGCCGGGGCAGACCGTCACCGTGTTCGTTGCGAAGGCGACGCTCACCGTGGAGATCCCTGATGTTGCCGGCAAGTCACCTGACGACGCTCGTATCGACCTCACCAAGATCGGGTTCCGGGTGGCCGTTCAACAAGAAGCATCCCCGACGGTGCCGAAGGGAACGGTCGTACGCACCGAACCGGCTGCCGCCGCGAAGGTCGACCGCGGCTCGCCAGTGGTGATCTTCGTTTCCGCCGGCAAGGGACTTGCCGTCCCGAGCGTGATCGGTGTGTCGCAGGCGGAGGCCACCGCCACGCTCGTCGGCGCCGGTTTCAAGGTCGATGCGACCTCGAGGTCGGTAAGCGACCCGGGTGACGTGCAGCGCGTGATGGCCCAGACGCCAATCGCCGGTACAGAGGCCGAACCGGGCGCCACCGTGGTCATCCGGGTCGGTGTGTTGTCGAGCGAAACCACCACGTCGCGGGTGCGTCGCACCGTGCCGACCGAAAACACCACCGTCGTCACCGCTTCGCCCGACCCAACACCAGCGCCAACCGTTGCTCCAACTCCCGAGCCGACACCAACTCCCGAGCCGACGCCAGCCCCGACACCCGCTCCGACCCCGACACCCGCTCCCACCCCGGCACCGACAGCCGCCCCGGTGCCGGTCACCGCCCAGACACCCACCACCGCTCCCGCCTGATCAGTCCCGTCGTTTCCCTACGACGTGAGCGCGAGAAAGTTCTGCAGCAGACGATGTCCGCCCTCGGTGAGGATCGATTCAGGGTGGAACTGCACGCCGTGAATCGGGTGAGTGCGGTGACGAACCGCCATGATGATGCCGTCCTCGGTGGTGGCGGTGACCTCAAGCTCGTCAGGTAACGATGGCGGATCGATCACGAGTGAGTGGTAGCGAGTGGCGGTGAACGGCGCCGACAGCCCGGCGAGCACACCGACGCCTCCATGGTTGACCGACGAGGTCTTGCCGTGGAGCAGGGACGGGGCGCGGACCACCTCGGCGCCGAACACCTGCCCGATCGCCTGATGGCCAAGACACACGCCGAGCAGCGGGATGTGAGGGCCGAACTCGGCGATCACCAGCGGGGTGATGCCGGCGTCTTCCGGACGGCCGGGCCCGGGAGACACGAGGATCGCATCGGGGCGCAGCGTGTGGATCTCGTCGATGCTGATCGCATCGTTGCGGTGGACGATTGGCTCGGCGCCGAGCTCACCGAGGTACTGCACGAGGTTGTACACAAACGAGTCGTAGTTGTCGATCACCAGCACGCGCGCCACGGCACTGCACGGTAGTGGCGGACACCTCGTTGGGGGAGCCGAATTCCTTTCGGCCTTGATTCAGCCGGGGTGCGGCCCGATTCGGCCGCGCATCGGTACTCTTGATGCGTGACCTCTCCAGACAAACCCAACACCAAGATCAGTGGCGCACGTCGGGCCGCGCTGCAAGGTGGGCGGTTCACGCCAAAGGGAACGCCGCCAAAGACGAAGGGCCCCAGGAAGGGCAAAGATGAGCAGGCCAAGGACGGGTCGGCCAAGGACGGGTCACAACCGGCGGGATCGGCCGAAGCGAAGGCCCCGGCCTACGCAAGCACCGGCCGCTACACCCCCCCGACCCCGCACGAGGCGGGGAATGCAGCGCAGCAAACCAAGGTGTGGGTGGCCCCCGCCCTGGTCTTCTTCCTGGTCCTCGGTATGCTGCTCATCATCAACTACTACGTCGGCGTGCTCCCTGGCGGACGGTCCGGCTACTACCTCCTCGGCGGGTTGGCGGCGATCACCGGCGGGTTCGCCGTGGCCACGCAGCTCAAGTAAGCCGCAAGCCGGTTCACTCCCGCCGGTCGTCGAACACTTCCAGCGAGTTACAGCGGTGTGATTCTCCCCAGCATTATCCACAGCCTGGGGGTAACGGTGCCTGGCCGCTACGCCTCGATCGCCTCGCCGTCGACGGCAATCAGATCCATCTCGTCCATGCAGTGGCGCGGTGGAACCGGATCGACGATATCGGTCTTCGTCATGCGGATCTCCGTGCCACACGACGGGCACCGGTAGCGAAGGTTGACTCGTCGCAATTCACCGTCGGGTGGCGGCGCCGGGATGGGCATGGCAATCCCCCGCGTCATGGCGTAGCCGGCCCGAAAGATCAGGTATCCCGCGCCAATGGCGATGACGACCTTGAAAAGCTGCCAGAGCACCCTTCCAGGGTACCGGGTGGGAGTGGCAACGAAGCTGTCGCGCCCGCCAACCGTTGCCGGGCCGTTTGCTACATCCGTTCGATCAACGTTGCATTCGCCATACCGCCGCCCTCACACATTGTCTGCAGTGCGTAGCGTCCGCCAATGCGCTCGAGCTCATTGAGCATGGTCGTCATGATGCGAGCGCCGGAGGCTCCGAGGGGATGTCCGAGGGCGATGGCGCCCCCGTTCACGTTCATCTTCGCCGGGTCGGCTCCGAGCTCCTTCAGCCAGGCGAGCGGCACACAGGCGAACGCCTCGTTGACCTCGAAGAGATCGATGTCGTCAATGGTGAGCCCAGCCTTGGCAAGCAGCTTCTGCGTTGCCGGGATCGGCGCCGTGAGCATCATCCGGGGATCCTCAGCGGCGAGCGTGAACTGGACAAAACGCGCACGCGGCCGCAGCCCGAGCGCCGCCGCCTTCTCCTCGCTCATGATGAGGATGGCGGCCGAGCCGTCGGTAATCTGCGACGAGTTACCGGCAGTGACGCGGCCTTCAGGGAGGAACGCCGGCTTGAGCTTGGCCAGCGTCTCCGGCGACGAGTCGGGACGGATGCCTTCGTCCTTGGTCATCATCTCGCCGTCGGCGCCCATGACCGGATGGATCTCACGCTCGAAGCGGCCTTCGGCGGTGGCACGGGCGGCTCGCTGGTGGCTCTCGGCGGCGAAGGCGTCCATGTCGTCGCGAGAGAGTCCCCACTTCTCGGCGATGAGCTCAGCCGAGATGCCTTGGGGCACGAGTCCGCCGAGGGGCTTGTAGCGCTCGGCAACGAGATCGCCCATCGGCTTGCCCGGGCCCGACGCGACAGACGCGCCCATCGGTACACGGCTCATGTTTTCGACTCCGGCGGCCACCACGATGTCGTAGGCGCCGGCGATGACACCCTGAGCGGCGAAATGAGCTGCCTGCTGCGACGAGCCACATTGGCGGTCCACCGTGGTTCCCGGCACCGACTCGGGCCAGCCGGCGGCGAGGACTGCGTTGCGGGCGATGTTGAGACCCTGTTCGCCAACCTGCATGACGCAGCCCATCACCACGTCGTCGACAAGGGCCGGGTCGATCCCGGTGCGCTGCACGATGGCCTTGAGGGTCTCGGCGGCCAGGTCAACCGGATGCCATTCCTTCAACTTGCCGTTCCGGCGACCGAGCGGAGTGCGAATGGCATCAACGATCACAGCAGTGGGCATGAGAGCTCCTCAAAGTCGGCGCAAACTTGACCACTCGGTCTAGTTTTCTGATCCCCTACTTTCCCACGCCGCAGCGCGCTTCTCCCAAACCGCTCACTCGCGATGGGCGGCTCGAGCAAGACGATCGCGAACTGCAGGACCAAGGCCATCGCCTTCGGGGGCCACGACGATGAGGGTTGCGAGTCCGTGCCCGTCGGCGAGGCGAAGCGAGCGGTAAAGAACCGGCGCGAGGGACTCCGCCGTGTATGGCTCCGGAGCATCCAGACGGACAACACCGTCGGGAACTGGAACGACGAGCGGGCCAAGGTAGCCGGTCAGCCCCTCCGCACCGAGCAATGCGGCCGGTGCACCGTCGGCGGTGACCACCCGAACGGCAGCCGACGGCGCGTAGTGGGCGGCAAGCATGCCCGGCGCCCGCGCCGGGCCCGTCGGTACGCGCAACACCCGCTTGCCCAACACGTCCTCAACCCGCTCGACAGGAAGTCCACCGGGACGCAGCAGCTGGGGGACCTCGCCGACCAACTCGATGATCGTTGACTCGACCCCGACCGACGATGGGCCGCCGTCGAGCACCACGTCGAGTCCGTCGACGAGCGCAGTCGCAAGATCGGTGTGCACGTCGGCCGCCGTGGTCGGCGACACCCGACCGAAGCGATTCGCCGATGGTGCCGCGATCCCTCCACCGAAGAGCCCGAGCACGGCGAGCGCGATTGGATGCAACGGCACGCGAATCGCAACGGTGTCGCGGCCACCGGTGACCTCATCGGGGACGGACGGATGGCGGCGCACGACGAGGGTAAGCGGTCCCGGCCAAAACGTCGCAGCCAGCGTCCGGGCGTCGTCGGAAATGTCGATGGCCCATTCATCGAACTGGGATGCGTCGGCGAGGTGGACGATGAGGGGATGGTCGACCGGGCGGCCTTTCGTCGCAAAGACGCGCCGAACGGCGAGCGGATCGCGGGCGTTCGCCCCAAGTCCGTAGACGGTCTCGGTGGGGAGCACAACCAGCCCGCCACGTCCGAGGGCGGAGACCGCATCACCGATCGGATCGACGGTCACCTCGAACGGCGCGAGGACGGGCGTCCGGGTCATCACGATCGGCGACGGACTTGTCGGCGAAGCCCCCGCATAGACCTCGTTCGGAGCGACGACAAACCCGTGGCGGGCGTAGAACGCCGTGAGCCGGGGTTGGTATGCGCTCACCGCAAGCATGAGCCGTTCGGCGCGGAGGCCGAACGCGAACCGGGCCGCCTCGTCGATCAGCTTCGCCGCAATGCCTCGACCCCGATGGTCGCGGAGAACGGCGAGCTTGCTGATCTCAACCGTCCGCCCGTCGGGCGTTGGGGCTGCGAGCACGCAACCGATCGGCGTGTGATCGAGCCGGGCGACGATGGCGGTCGCTCCGCGTTCGAACACCACCGTGACGTCGGCGCCGGTGATGCGGTGGCCGGAGGAACGGGGGTCAACGGATCCCGCCCACGCTTCTCCCACGAGCCGGGCAATCAGCGTTGCGTTGCCGGTGGCTTCGATTGACAGGTCGTTGATGGGGTCGTTCGACGACTCCTCCGGAAGCGCAATCGGCACGGGTCCACGATGCCACCCCGGCTGGTTCGTGTGCGCCGGGTCGTCCTACGGTGGCGGGCATGAAGAACATGGACCGCTGGCTGGGCGACGGAGGAATGGGCATCATTGCCGGCATCGGTGCGTCCATCGATGCATACGGGATCACCGAGTCGACGAAGGACCAGGGGTGGTGCACCGGGCGATGGGAACCGTCGCCGCTCGCCGCGAACCCGCACGGCATCGTGCAGGCGGGGGTGCACGGCGTCGTTCTCGACGCGCTCATGAACTTCGCCATCAACACCGCATGCGATGGACGTGACCGCACAAGAGCGACGCTCGAAATGAAGGGCGAGTTCCTCCGCACCGCCAAAGTCGGCGACAGGCTAACCCTGCGCGGCGATGTGGTGCGGATCACCAAGCAGGTCGCCTTCGCTGAGGCCCGGGTGTTCGACGATGCCGGCCAACTGGTGAGCAAGGCCACCGGCACCTTCCTCCTCCACCGCGAGGCACCCGCCCCTCCGGCGACGTCCGCCTGACCAAACCGGGCACGCCCTTGGCGAGCAGCCGGGCTGTGGCGCGGTGGGGAGCAGGATGCGGGAGAACACCTCGCAACGCCGTTGGGAGGTGTTCTGCCCCAAGATATGGGGGCAATCTCTCTCCCAAACCAATTCCCGACAAAACTGGTCGGATTTATCGGCTATCTTGTCCGCCACCTTCGATCACGACCGTGATCGCTTCGTACGATCTTCCTTGAAGGGGACCACCATGAGCCTGCGCATTGGCGACGTTGCACCGGATTTCACCGCCGAGACCACCCTCGGCACCGTCCACTTCCACGAGTGGCTGGGCGACTCGTGGGGAGTCCTGTTCAGCCACCCGAAGGACTTCACCCCGGTCTGCACCACCGAGCTCGGCCGTGTGGCCGCCCTCAAGGACGAATGGGCCAAGCGCAACGTGAAGGTCATTGGGCTGTCGGTCGACTCCGTCGCCTCGCACCTCGAGTGGGAAAAGGACATCGAAGAGGTCAAGG
>JANOHI010000476.1:0-9725 GCA_031406385.1 Acidimicrobiia bacterium | reverse complement strand
CGGTTCGCATGGGCGGGGCAAGAGCGACGAGACGGCCGAGGTCAATCAGCGTCTCGACGATGTGCATCCATCCGAGTGCCACGCCCTGTCCGTCGAGCGCGCCTTGCACGATGAGCGAGTAGTCGTTGCTCCGGTATCCGGCCAGTGGAGTCGGCGCCACCGTGTCGTGAGCATGGAACCAGCGCGGCCAGTCGAAACGGGGTGCATATCGTTCCTCGAGGTGCAACAGCGGCGCGGCGCCAAGCGCCGCGAGGTCGCCGTATCGAAGCGTCGCGGCCACCGACGGAGCGGCGACCGGCGCGACTTCCTCGACACAGAAGTTGGTCGCCTCGAGGTCGTCTCTGTCAACGATGCCCAGGGGTATCCAGAGGTGGGCGTCGTCCTGCCCGACGGTTCTGTCGGTGTCCGTGGTGATCACCCTCAGCTCCACAGTCGGGTGCAGGCGCTTGAACTTGGGGAGCCTGGGCAGAAGCCAGTGCGTGGCGAGTGAGGCCGACACGGAGATCGTGACCGTGGCGTCGCCATCGATCGCCGCGCCAACGGCAAGGTCGATCTGGTCGAATCCGGCACTGACGCGCTGGTGCAGGATCCGTCCGATCGCGGTGAACGACACCCCCGAACCGGACCGCTCGAACAGGAGAGACCCGACAGCTCGCTCCAGTCGTGCCACGGCATGGCTGACGGCGGGCTGGCCTACCCCAAGGTGGGCTGCGGCGGCGGTGAAGGAACCGAGCCGGGCCGTGGCATCGAAGGCCCGCAGTCCGGAGTCAGAGATCTCGACACCATGAATCAGAGTCATATTTGGATGACAAACATACCGGGTTGACCACTGTTTTCGGCGAAGTGACAATGGGATCATGACACCGATCGATTCAGGGTCGGGCCTTCCTCGTATCGGCTTCGTCGGACTCGGCAACATGGGCGGACCCATGTGTCGCCGGCTGCTTGGCGCCGGCTACCGAGTCGTCGCCTTCGATCTGTCACCCGAAGCACTCGGCGCGGCAGTCGATGCCGGGGCCGAAGCTGCATCGTCAGCATCGGAATGCGCCGCTGCGGTGGATGTGTTCCTCACGTCGCTGCCTCGTCCTGACCACGTTGCCGCCGTGATGGTCGAAGGTGGTGCTTTGGGTGCACTCCGCAAGGATTCGGTGTGGGTCGACCTCACCACCAATCGGAAGGATTTCGTCGCGGAACTCGCTGCCGCCGCCCCGAGCGGCGTGGTCGTCGTTGACTCGCCGGTCACGGGAGCAGTCGACGGCGCACGAAACGGCAAGCTGACCCTCTTCGTTGGTGGCGACAACGACACCGTGGAACGGGTGAGGCCGATTCTGTCCCACCTCGGCCTGGTCATCCACTGCGGGCCTCTCGGCACTGGCAACGTGGTCAAGCTCGTCACCAACCAGTTGTGGTTCATCGCCGCAGCGGCAATCGGCGAGGGATTCGCGGTCGGTGTCGGAAACGGCGTCGAACTGGGCACGCTCTGGCACGCCATCAAGGAGAGCGTCGGCGACAGCTTCGTGGTTCGCCACGACGCGCCATCGATCTTCGCCGGCCACTACGACCCTTCGTTTTCGCTCGACCTGTGCCGCAAGGACCTTGGGCTCATCCATGAGCTCGGGGAAAACGTCACCGCATCGCTCCCGATGACCGACGCAGCCATCGCCGCGTTCGGAGCCGCGATCGAACGCTACGGTCCGCACGCCGCCGAACTACACGTGGCCAAGCGGATCGAAGACGACGCCCAGCTGTCATTCCGACTCGATGGCGACTGGACCCCTCCGTGGGAGCAGTAGGTCCGACCACCCCTGATCTCCCTGTCTCTGATCTCAACGAAAGGCCTGCGATGCAACTCAACGAACTTCTCGATCTCGACCGCTACCCAATTCACGAGCCCATGTCAGCCGCCTACCGGGATGCGGTCGTCGAGGCCCGGGTCGGGCTGAGGAGCGACGGGTGCGCGGTTGTCCAGGATCTGCTGCGCCCTGCTGCGGTCCGAGCGATCAGCGACGAGATCGTCGCCCGAAAGCACACCACCCACTACTCCACCGAAACAATCAACCCGTACTTCCATGTGACCCCCAACCCGGACTACCCGGATCGCCATCCGGTGAACACGTTCATCGAACGATCGAGCGGGTTCATCCCCGGCGACTCGTGGGAACCCTCCACGGCAACCAGTCTTCTGTTCCGCAGCCGCGAGCTCACCGGTTTCATTGCGGACTGTCTGGAGGTTGACTCGCTCCACTGTTACGCCGACCCCCTGGCCGGTCTGACGGCCAACATCCTCGACCCCGGCCAGCAATTCGCCTGGCACTTCGACACGAATGATTTCGCGGTCACCGTCCTCGTCGACGAATCCGACGAGGGGGGCCTCTTTGCGTACGCTCCGATGATCCGAACCGCCGACGACGAGAACTTCGACGCCATCCAGAAGATCCTGGAAGGCGGCACCGACGGCGTGCATACGCTCAACCTGCGGGCCGGTGACATGCAGATTTTCCGTGGGCGACACTCGCTCCATCAGGTGAGTCGAGTTCCTGTGGGGTCCTCACCCCGGCACGCGGCGATTTTCGCCTACACCCAGGAGCCGGGGGTTATCGGACGGCTCGAGCGCACCCGCCAACTGTTCGGCCGGGTGCTCCCCGAACACGAAGCCGCCGAACTCGCCCGAGTCCGTTCCGACGCCCTGATCGACTGAGCGATTCTGTCAGCCGAACCAAACGACCAAACGTGTTGGAAGGAGACAACGGTTCACACCGCAATCGAGCCGGTTCGCCAAGGCCTCACGGAGAGGCTACGCCGTTGCCGCGACGGTCCAGCCGGTGCTGACCCAGCGGGACTCCCCTGACCAACAACCCAGGAATTCGGCCCGGACCGCCCCTCGTTCGTCATCGAGGATCGCTCGATAGGCATCGCCCACGCCGACCGGCAACACCGACGAGAGCCAGGTCCACGCGTTTGTTGCGGAGATCCGTCGCACTGCTCGGACCGGATGCACTGATCGAACCTTCCATCCGCCAGCCGTGATTTCGTCGGCGAACACCTCGGCCTCGCCGAAGCGGTGGTGGGGGTAGCGGGCCGGCTCCCACGCGTGCGGGATCACGGCCTGGGTGGCAGACCAGAAGCGGTCGAAGGGGGTCACGTCGGTGACTGCGCCGAGCGTGGTCGCCACCAACGTGCCGCCATCGGCGGTGAGTCGACGGATACGGGCAAGGTCGCCGGCCGCGTCATGGCAGAACGGCAGCACGAGGTTGCTCACGACCGTGTCGAACGGCGGACGATCGTCAACGAGGTCAGCCGCCGTGCCGACCAAACTGGCACAGCGGGCTTCACCCATAAGCGCGCTCAGGAGTTCGGCATTCGGATCGAGGGCGACAACCCGAAGGTCGGGCTGCCGACGCAACAAAAGTGACGTGACAAGGCCCGTTCCTGCGCCGTGATCGAGAATGAACGCACCCCTACCTAGCGCGTGAGCGGCCCGGCGACTCGTCGATTCGGCGAAGGGCCGAGCGAAGGGGGCGATGTGGCGCTCATAGGACCGGCGCTGGCCGGCAACCGATGCGCTCATGCGGACCGGTTGGCGACATCGTTGACCAGTTGACGAGCTCGTGATCCAGTGCAGACCGTCGCCGACCGGAGCAACGAGCAAATAGGAACCGAAGAGCGGCCACGATCAGCCGACCCGACCGGGTCGAGTGCGAGCCTTCAGGAGTGGTGCTGGCGAACGGACCCGACCGGGTTCGAGGCGTTCACGCTCATCTGATGCCGAGGGTGGCATCGGCGCCGGCAACCCGGCCACCGGCTGCCCGAAGCATCGCTTCAGCGGGACGAGACAGCGGCGCGGTGACCCGGGTGATGAGCATGTCCGTGTCGGTGCGGCCGTTGCGGACCGTGGGGCCGAACGCGCTCCAGAACGCTCCTTCGGCGGTGATCGTCAACTCTGCCGGAAGATCGGCCTGGGTAGCGACCACGCCGATCCCGTCGAGCGCAGCGCGACCTCGAGCGACGATCGGCCGAACCACATGGTCTTCGTCGGGGACACCCCATTCGCGATGCAGCGCACACAGACGGTCGTGATCTTCCTGCTGGAGATCCTCGGTGGTGGTGGCGATTCGCACACGCAGACCCCGTTCCACAAGCCTCGGGATCGCGGAGCACACGTCGGCGAAGTTCTCCTCGCCGCGTTTGGTGTCGTTGGCGACAGCGTCGGGGGCGTCAAGAGAGATCTGTATGTGCACATCCTTTCCGGCGAGAGCCTCGACGATACGCTCGAGACGAGGACCATGAAACAGCGATCCATTCGACAGCACGACGGTTGGCAGGATCTCGGAGATCCGGGCAATCGTCGATGGCATGGACGACACCATGAACGGCTCACCGCCGGTGACCCCGATCGAACGGAAGCCGAGTTCCTTGGCCTCCCGCGCTCGTTCGACCATCCAGTCGGCGTCGAGCATTCGGCGATCGACGTTGGGGCCCGACTCGGTCAGGCAGTAGGTGCATTCGAGGTTGCAGTGATAGTTCGCGTAGAACCACACCCGCTCCCCCAAGACGCCTGCCTCCACAGCCTCCGCAATGGAACTCACGGCCCGAATCCTTCCACGGCGAGACGCTCAAGGGTCGACGCTCCGACGGGCAGCTGCAGCGCGGTGGCGTAGCGGTTCAACAGCATCGTGGCCCCGATGAGCACCGTGATCTCCACAATCTCGTGATCGGCGTAGTTCGCCTTGATCGCCTCGTTGGCGGGAGCCGCGATCGACCCACGGCCGAAGGCGACGGCGTCGATCCAAGTGATCAGGGCCCGTTCCCTGGATGACACAAAAGCGGACGCCAGGTCGGAGTCGGCGGCAGACGGAGCCAACTCCCGAAGGGCGAGCACCTGGTCGAAGGACAGGCCGGCGTCGAGCGCAACCGTGGTGTGACTGTCGACGCAGTACCGGCAACCGAGCAGAGCCGAGGTCCGCACGATCACGATCTCCTTCGTGCGGAAATCGACCGATGACGCCCCGAGCGCAGCACCGAGGAACGGCATCGCCACTTCGGTCAGTTCCGGCACATGGGCCATGGTGGCGAGGATCGGCCCGGGATCACCCCCGGCGTAATACGGACGCATGAGGAGCGGCGCGTCCTCCACGACGAGAGCAGGCACAAGCATGACGGCCACCCTAGCCAGGCCCGGCGGGAACGCCCACGCGCCACTGAGAGAGCCTGAGGGCCACCTACGAACGACTCGGTAACCTCGTTCTCGATGACCATCGTGATCGTCCTGGCCAAGGCGCCCGAAGCGGGACGGGTGAAGACCCGCCTCACTCCACCGCTCACGACCGCTCAGGCGGCGAGCATCGCCGCGGCGGCGTTGGATGACACCTTCCGTGCGGTGCTCGCCTCGACGCAGTCGAGCGGCACCGTGGCGGTGTTCGACGGCGACCCCTCGCCCTGGGTGCCGCCCGGAGTGACCGCGATCCCCCAGGTTGCTGGCGGGCTCGACCGGCGCCTCCCGGCGGCGTTCGGCAACGTGCATTCACTCCACGGAGTGGCCATGGTGCTCATCGCCATGGACACACCGCAGGTGACCGCGGAGATGCTCGACGAGGCCATCGACGCCCTCGCCCGACCTGATGTCGATGCCGTATTCGGTCCGGCCGACGACGGTGGCTACTGGCTCATCGGACTCCGAGCGCTCGGTCCTGACGAAACGAGCTACGACGCGCTCTTCCACGACGTGCCGATGAGCACCGACGGAACCGGCGCGGCCCAGCGGGCTCGGCTGGTGTCGTGTGGATGGAAGGTGCACGACGTCGGACCGCTACGCGACATCGACCTGATCGACGACATCATCGCCGTTACCGACGCCGGCCCCCATCTGGCGGTGACTCGCACGTGGCAGGAGATCGAGCGAGCGATCGTGCTGGCCGTGCCCGTCGCCACGTTGCCCCGACCGAGAGGGCTCAGCGGAGAAGCTGGCCCATGTCCTTCACCGCAAGAAGCGTGCCCTTGAGCGTACCCGTCACCTTTGATTCGCCGGCACGACGCGGGGCATAGGGCACGGGCGTTTCGCCGACAGTCCACCCGGCCCTATGTGCGCGTAACACCATCTCCAGCGGCCAACCTGAACGGCGATCCTTCATGCCAAGTCCGAGCAGCGCCTCGCGACCACATGCGCGCATAGGGCCGAGATCGGTGAACGCGACCTTGGTTCGCCGACGCAGCTCTAACGCCAGGGCACGGTTGGCAACCCGCTGGTGCAGGTGCATCGCCTGTTTGGATGGGCGTCGAGCTCCGAGCATCAGATCGAAGCGTCCTTCATACACTGGGCCCGCCACGAGGGGGAGATGCTGCGGATCAAGGGAGCCGTCAGCATCGAGGAAACAGACAAACGACGCGGTTGCCGCGACAAGGCCGGCATAGCAGGCCGAGCCGAAACCAGGGACCGTTTCGAAAACAACGACCGCTCCATGCGACGCTGCGACCGCCGCGGTGTCGTCGGTCGAGTTGTTGTCGACCACGATCGGGCGATACCCAGCCGGCATGCGTCCGAGAAGCCACGGCAGGTTTTCCGCTTCGTTGAGAGCGGGAATGATCACGTCGACGAGCGGAACAGAGGGGTCAGCAAACACAGGTGCGCACGTTAACGAACCGCTCGATCAACCCGCACCGTTTTGATGCCGAGACCCAGAAGAATCAGCGCTGATCCCTCCGATGAGGCGCAGCCGAGACGCGCTCGCCCCGTCCCAAGAATCCGTGGTCGGAAAGGCCGACCAGACGGTGTCCTTGCGCGCAGAGGACGATCAGATCGGATAAGAACAGAAGTCAAATGCGAGTTCTTGTCACCGGCGGCGCCGGATTCATCGGTTCCCACATTGTCGACGACCTCATCGCCCGAGGAGTCGACGTGACCGTCCTCGACAACCTCGACCCACAGGCCCACGCCGAACGACCGGACTACCTCGACGAACGAGCGGCATACATCTGGGGCGATTGTCGTGAGATGGGGTCCTGGCGAAAAGCGCTCGACGGAGTGACAGCCGTGTGTCACCAGGCTGGCAAGGTGGGGCTCGGCGTCGACTTCGGCGACGTCGATGACTACGTCAGCCACAACGACTCGGGTTGGGCAGTGGGTCTTCGCGCGCTGCACGACCTCGGCTTTGCCGGTCGCATCGTCCTCGCCTCAAGCATGGTCGTCTACGGCGAAGGCCGCTACCGATGCGCAGAACACGGAATCGTCTCCCCAGCCCCCCGACGGCAACTCGACATGGAATCGGGACGATTCGAGCCGCCGTGCCCGATCTGCGGTCGCGATCTCACCAGTGAGGAGGTTCCGGAGGACGCAATCCTCGACCCTCGCAACGTCTATGCCGCGACGAAGTTGCACCAGGAGCATCTGCTCAGTCCCTTCACGCGCGAGCACGATGTGTCGTCAGTTGCGCTGCGCTACCACAACGTCTACGGACCACGCATGCCTCGCAACACTCCCTACGCCGGGGTCGCCAGCATCTTCCGTTCTGCGCTCGAGGACGGCCGGGCCCCAGCGGTGACCGAGGATGGTCGACAGCGCCGCAACTTCGTGCACGTGCGTGATGTGGCGGCGGCGAACGTTGCAGCGCTGCTCGGTGAGCGAGCGTCCAGGTCGTTCATCGCGTGCAACATCGCGTCGGCGCAGTCGCGAACAGTCGGTGAGATGGCCGACGAGTTGGCCCATTCGTTCGGTGCGAGTCCCGGCGATCCCCTGTGGCCAACGGTGACCGGGGCGTTCCGCCTCGGGGATGTGCGCCACGTGTTCGCCTCAACAACAAGGGCCGAGAACGAAATCGGATTCCGCTCGACCGTGACCTTCGCCGACGGCATGGCCGAGTTCGCCAGGGCAAAGCTGAGAACTGCTGTGAAGCGCTGAGTGATTCCTGATCAGCCAATCCGACGGGAGACGGGCCCGGGCCCGTACTGTTCGATCTATGACGAACGCGCACAGCGGCCTATCCACACTGCAGGGACGCCTCGATTCACTCGAAGCGAAAGCCCAGCCACTCATCATCGGTGCGATGCGCATCGTCGTCGGGCTGCTGTGGCTCGCCAACCTCGAGTGGAAGCGACCGGGAAACTTCGGGCAGCAGAAGGGAAACGGGCTCTATAAGTACGTCGCGTCCGCCATCGAACGGCCGGTATTCCCGCCGTACTCCTGGTTTCTCGAGAACGTCGTGGTGAAGCAATACAGCGTCTTCGGCTGGATCACCCTCATTACCGAAGCGACCATCGCAGCTCTACTCCTCACCGGTTACTTCACCCGGATCGCGTCACTGGTCGGTGCGGCGCTCAGCGTATCGATTGCGATGTCGGTGCTCACGTACACCAAGGCCTACGAGTGGCCCTGGTCCTACTACCTCATGTTCGCCATCCATCTCCTGCTGTTCGCCACAGGTGCCGGCCGCCATCTCGGGGTCGACGGCGTGCGACGCAAAGGTGCTGAAGCGGCCCGTCAAGCGCAGGTCGTGCTCGGTGGCGTCGCCGTGGCGATCGGGGTTCTCGGGCTCATCGTGGCGAGGTCGACGGACTTTGCGGCCAAGCAGGGTGCGCTGCTCGGTTGGAAGTTCGGCGAGCTCAAGGTGTTGTGGTTCAACCCGCTCTCGGCCTTGCTGACCATTGCGTTGGGTGCGGCCATCATCGCCGGTGCCGTGCTCAGACAACGGGTCCTGGCATTGGCCGGTGGCGCTGGATTCGCCGTGCTTACCTTGCTTGTTGCGCTGCTCTGGCGTGACGGACGCTCCGGTTGGACCGGTGGCTTCCTCGGAGCGACCGGCGGAACGATGGGGTTCTGGGCGGCACTTGCCATCGGCACGCTCGCAGTTCTCGGTGTGTTCAGCCGGACGAAGACGTCCGCCAACGCATGAGCGCGCCTACCACTTCGATAGCAGGCCCGTCTGAAGCACGAGTGCAGTGGCGACCTGCACGGCGATCCAAGATCGGCGGGTCCACAGGGTATGGCCGAGCGCGGCCGCAAGGGGTACGAGGAAGACGAAGAAGGGCAGCCAGATCCGCTCGGTTTCCCCTTTCGACAGCTGCGACACGTTGGCCGCCATCATGGCGACCAGTGCACCGACTGGCATCAGCCACACTCGGCCACTCGTTCGGAGCACGCCGCGAAGTCCAGCTCGTGCGTGGCGAAACCCACCGGCCAGAACGACCCCGAGCCCGCCGAGAACCGCCGGGCCCGATGCGATGACGATGTTGGCAAGGTTGGCGACGAAGAAGTATCCCCACGGGCGAAACTTCGCAGTGCCCTTCCAGTAGAAGAACCGCGTCGTGGCAAGACCGTCGAACCACCAGAAGCGAAACACCGCGAAGAGGGCAACGACTGCGAAACCGCCGACCGCAGTAGCCACAATGCTCTGCATCCGAGCTCGCCACGGGATCGACGGCGCGCCGAGCAGAACGAGCCCCGGAATGATGAGGAATGCCGCCATCCCGTAGGACAGGAAGACGGAACACCCGAGGGCGAGCCCTCCGAGCAGTCCGAACAACCATCGGGATCCACGCACGGTGGACCGGGAGGACAGCGCAACACCAACCACACCCCAGACGCCGAAGGCAGCGAACACGGCGTCGGCCGACGTGCCCATCCACACCGCGTACGGAGCGACGACGGCGAACGGTGCGACGCGACGCCACGCTTCTCCCTTTCCGAGGAGACGAACGATGACGGTGAGCCCAACCGCCACACTTGCAGCTGCGAA